>JAOAAU010000003.1 GCA_026418695.1 Clostridia bacterium | reverse complement strand
AGATGTGTATAAGAGACAGGGCAGATAGATGGGTGAGGGTTGAGCAGAATTATATTATACTTATATCATTTACAATTTACTATCTTATACTTCTCAACACTAACTATTCATTTAATGTGCTTTTTCTTGATGGAAAACCTGCCACCGGATTGACCGAAAAGCATGTCTTGTTTATAGCGTTTACCAAGCGGGTATGAAATATATATGAAAATAAATGTACGGTTGAAGAGGTGAATCCAATGTTGGCAGAAGGGCAAAAAGCAATTAATTTTGAATTAATGGATGATTACGGAAATAATATAAGACTATCCGATTTTATTGGAAAAAAAGTTGTTCTGTATTTCTATCCGAAGGATAATACACCGGGATGCAATACGGAAGCCTGCAGTTTCAGAGATGTGTATGACGATATTCTTCAGGCAGGGGCGGTTGTATTGGGTATCAGTATGGATGATCAAAACTCCCACCGAAAATTCAGAAACAAATTCGGGTTGCCCTTTTATCTCCTGAGTGATCCGGATCATAAAACTGCAGAGGCATATGGAACCTGGGGAGAAAAGAAAATGTACGGAAAAGCTTATATGGGAATCCTTCGCTCCACTTTTGTTATCGATGAAACAGGGGTTGTCAGAAAGGTGTTTCCCAAGGTTTCACCGGAAGGGCATGGGGAAGAGATATTAAACACATTACGGGAACTTTGAGATACAATAATACTGAAAAAGGCCTGAACAGCATCTTCTATATGCTTGTTCAAGCCTTTTGTTATGTTTGAATTCAATGCTTTTATTCAACTTCACATAAAGCAGCGGAATCTTTTATTTCCTTTCTGGTGCGATACGTCACTCGCTTGCTGATGATGCTTAATAGCAGGATGACCATCGATGAATAAATCAACACCGTAGAGAAACCTGCAAAGACTCCCATGGTATCATTGATCTTTCCGATCACCCAATTGATGATATAGCAGGTTAGTCCCGCTCCGGTGATGATCAGTCCCATAGCGGAGCTGGAGTTGTTGGGAAACACCTTGGAGATCAGGGTGATCATGGTCGGGAACATGATGGAGATAAAGAAACCCGTGATGGAAAACAGGAAGGCATAGGTGTTTCCAAGAAACAAGCCACCGGCGAAAAGAACCATCGCTGTGGCAACAAAAGTGATGATTATTTTGATGTATCCTACTTTTTCTGCGATATATCCCCCGAACATTCTGCCGACCGTATAGATGATGAAGAAATAAAACATGTATTGAGCACTGGAACCCTCACTCATTCCTCTTTCGACCTGCAGAAAGTTGACCAGCCAATTGCTGATGCCGAGCTCTGTGGATTCGCAAAAGGCCAGAGCTGCTATAAACAACCATAGTCTGCTGTCCTTCAGCAGGGAGGACACAGAGGAGGAGCCTGCAAGTGCTGCATGAATGGATGGAAGCGGCGGCGTCAGCATGAAAAAGATAAATACCAAAGCGACAAAAGCCAGTGAATAGCCATAAACATGGTTCCAGGGGACATCCCTTAAAAGAAACCAGCTCCCAACCTGGGGACTGAGTGCGGAACCTACACCAAAAAATACATGCAGAAAACTCAACATGATTGCGGTATTAGTCACAAAGATTTTGGGAGTCAGTGAGTTCAGTCCGATATCAAAGCAGCCCAGTCCGAAACACATGACCGTCATCGTAACTGTCAGAAGTACGAATCCACTGGTGAAAGTAATGCCGATCAACCCGAGGATCACCAGTATAAAGCCAATAGCGAATACATTTTTATGGCCGATTTTATCGCAGATAAACCCTGCAGCAAAGGTTGCTGCCATATAGCCGATACCGGTAATCACAATGAGCAGACCGATGCTTGAGTAATTGATACCGAGATCCTGCTTTATCGTAGGGAGAAGAGCGCCTCTCAAGTTTCCAAGAAAACCGATGATCAACATGATGGAAAAACTTAAAACCATCAGACTGATACTTTTTTTGTTGGTAGTTTCCATATTTAAAGCCTCCATAAAATGCCCAGGTTGGTTGTATAGTTTTGCACATATTATCCATGAAACTATGCAGGTTTAAATCCGACATAAAAGTTCGTGCATACTATAAGATTGATTTTAAGGCATGCGGAGGGAAAAATATATTTAAATATTATCTATGTGTTGTACAATATTATCCTTGAAATTTCTTTCAAAAGAAGGGGAAGTGTTTTTGTATCTTTTGTAGATACGGTTAAAATAGCTGATGCTGCTAAATCCTGTAGACAGAGCGATATCCGTAACGGAGCGGCTGGAGGTGCGAAGCATGCCTTCTGCTTTATTGCACCTGTACATGTTCAAATACTCCAGAAATGTTTTCCCCATAACCTGCCGGAAAAACCTGCAGAAGTAGTTGGGGGTGTAATTCAGAAGCTTGGAGGCATCCTCGATGGTAATGTTTTCTGTATAGTGGTCATCCACGTATCGGAGCAGGACATCCAGTTTTTCGAGCTTTTGCTTCTGGCTGTCATACTCGGACAGGTTGCAGTTTTTTTCCTGGGAGTACGCAAACATAGCCGCAATAATTTTATAAATACTGCCCTTGATATTGATTTCATACCCTGGAAGCTTTTCCTGGTTGATTTCCACGATCTCCTTCAATTGATGGACCATGGACGCAATATGCCGGTTATCGGTACTGCTTGGAGCCAAGACCTTATCCTTATCTGAAAAGGGGAAGGCCTTTTGGAAGTCGATGAAAATGTCGGAGGTCAGCTGGGGTTCAAATTGGAGGACAAGATACTCTGCGCTGCCTTCCACGGAATGCACATCCAGCGCATTTAAAATAACAATTTGCCCCTTGGTAACCTCCATATATTCACAATTGATCTGCACAATGGCTGAACCATGGTAAAAATATAATATTTCCATGAAATCATGCCAGTGAGGGGAGATATAGCCGCATTCATCCTGCAGGATGGTTTTAAATACTTTCACCGGAAGCAGTTTGCTTCCTAAATGCTCAATTTCCTGAAAAACTTCCATAAGAACTTACCTCTATCTTACAAACTCTATTTTAGTAATTGTGCATATGGTAGTGCGCGTGGTTGCCGTCTCCATGCCTGTGATAGTATTCATCCACAAGGTTGACCTGCTTGAGCAGGTCTATATCTTCAAATACTTCTCTGGTCGCAGCATCTTTAGCGATTTGATGATCTTCGCCAAATACAACAGCCCTGTCAGAAATCTCTTGAACAAGTTCCAGATTGTGTGTGGAGGTGATGATGGTTTTTCCCGCATTACTCAACTGATTCAGCAACTCGACTAAAGACCTCTGTGTGCGAGGGTCCAAACCATTGGTTGGTTCATCAAGAATCAATACCTGTGGATTTAAAACGAGGATGGAAGCCAGGGCAACCTTTTTCTTTTCCCCGCCGCTCAGCTTAAAAGGCGTCTTATCCTTTAGTCCTGAAATCTTCAGCAGCATCATCACATCCTGAACCCTCTGTTGAACTTCATCCGGGGATAAACCAAGCTGCAGAAGCCCAAAGGAGATTTCCTCCTTCACTGTACTGCAAAAAAGCTGGGCATCAGAATTCTGAAAGATAAATCCGACTTTCTGGTGATATGCCGATAAAAAGGCGGGATTTGTGAAAGCATTCGCTGTGATTTCGGTTCCGAAAGCTTTGAAGGATCCGCTGTGATGTTGTATCAGGCCGGATAAGAGTTTGAGCAGCGTGGACTTACCAGTACCGTTGGCGCCGAGAATGCATATCTTTTCCCCTCGGCAAATCCGGAGACTGATATCACCTAACACAGGAACATTTTCACCGGGATAGCTGTAGGTTATATTGTGTAATTCGAATATTTGCTCACTGCTATGCATAAATAAATTCTCCTGCCAGCAAAATTAGCGTAATTAGTAAATGGTTGATTAACCACAGGATATCATTTTTTGAAAACTTGAAGGGTTGACTCGTTACGGGTTCCCCCGTATACCCTCTGCAAATCATGGCACTAAAGATCTCATCTCCCAGGTGGTTTGCCTTTAGGAAAAGTGAAGCAATCCCATTGGACACAAACCGCCGGTTTTCCCGTCCGCTGATCTTACCTACGGTACGCAGGAGTCTGGCTTCGAACATTTCGATGGCCACCTTGGAAAGCACAAAAATAAATCGGTAGGTCATATCCAGCAGCATGACCGCCAAACGGGGAAGCTTGAAGATCCTGAGTGATCTGGTGATGGCTGTCCAGGGCGTTGTCATGGCAAGGACATACCCGAAGGAGATGGAAACCCCGATGCGCAGGGACATTTTTACAATCATCAATATCCCGGTGGAAGTTATATAGAGGCTTTTGGGGAAATCCGGCAACAGCGCGTCAAATCCAGCTTGGTGATAAAAGATAATTAAAGGCTGTCCTTTAATAAAAATATTGGTTGCTGCAGGGAAAGAAAGTATCAGCGTAATTAAAGGGAGAATCAGCCATACCCTTTTCACCATGGATCCAAACCTAAGCCCGGAAAGCCATCCCATGGCACCGCCAATGACTGCAAGAAAAACAAGTGTAAGCAATTGCTGCGTCAAGCTTGAGAAAACCATATAAAACATGAAGGTCGTCAGCTTGACTGCAGGGTGAATGCCTTGAAGCAGCCCGCTTTGGCGGGCATACTTCTCGGTCAGGAAGTCATTTTGAATGATCCTGGATACTTCTGCAAGGGTTCTTCGGATAAAGCCGGTGTTTAGATGCTGCTTCACAGGAACCGTATTTTGTTGTTGAGAATCTTGAAGCAGCCACATGGGAATGGGACTGCTGTGTAGCGCTGTTCCCGGTTTGTTCACTGGAACCTCCAAAATCTAGTTTTCCTTCTTTGTTATCAACTTGCTGGAAATAAACATGACGGTGAAGATCATTGCTACTCCAATTATACCAGAAAGGATATACCCTGTTGAGGACTGAAAAAAGCTCTTATCGAGTCCGGGGACAGAATAGTCCGGAAGCATTGCACTCCAGGTGTTTGAAAGTTTTGCAAAGCCCTGTGGAATATATCCCAGCATTTCTTGAATTTCTTCCGTTCCCCACTCACCCCATGCCGTACCGGTTGCGATGAGTCCCAGGGGGGCTGCGAAGATTAGAACAGTAAGACCGATAATGAAATTCCTGTATTCGGATAGAACACTTTTAGCTGTATCAGTGCTGGTATTCAGTGACTTTAGGAAGATCTGCGGATTGAATTTTACCAGGTATGCAACCGCAGAAAGTGTAACAATTCCTTCTATAGGGCCGGCAATAAGCAGATGCTCAAACATGATGGCCGGTACCGATACGGACAGCGGGTAAAACCCGTAAAGGGGCGTACCGTCTGCTGCCTTGAAAAGCAAAGGCTGTATTCCGAATTCGATAGCGGTTAACAGTGCGGCAATATTCATTCCGGTAAAACTTCCAAGAAATATTCCGATGGAGCTGCGCCTGGAAAGCATCTTAGATTCGCCTGAAACCAGCTTGTAAATCGCGTACCCCGTAAAGGGCATGGCAAAAGCCATATTAAAGCAGTTTGCGCCGATAGCCAGGATGCCGCCGTCACCGAAGAGAAAGGCTTGGATGATCAATGCGACAGAAACTGCAATACATGCAGCCCATGGACCCATAATAATGGCAATAAGTACGGCACCTACGGCATGAACGGAACTGGCGCCTAAGGGTATGTTAAACATCATGATGACAAAAGAAAATGCGGAACACAAAGCCAATAGAGGAATTTGTCTCAAATTGACTGCCTTTTTAACTTTGTTGAGCGCAACAGCCCAAACAGGCGTCATCGCTGCAAGGGCAGGGACACTTGTCTGCAAACTCAAATACCCGTCAGGAATATGCATGAAAAAACCACCTTTACAATCATATTTTAAATAATAATGGCTATGAAAGCCAAATAAAACTATTGGACCTTCATAGCCCTATATTTAAAAATGTTTAGTCAGGATCAACTTCGCCTTCGTGACGAATAATTCGTTATAAATTATAGCACAACCTGAATAATTTTCAACAGGGAGATGATAATTTGCCCAATCAAAGAACCTTTTGATTGTGTTATAATGATTTTATGTAAAAGGCAAGAGAACTTCAATAGAAGGATGAATCGGATTGCAGGCAGAAAAAACAAGAAGCATTATCAATATCAAAGGAATTGTTCAGGGAGTTGGGTTCAGACCCTTTGTATACAACCTAGCCGCTTTATATCATATAACCGGATGGGTGATGAATTTCCCCGGCGGGGTGTGCATTGAAGCTGAAGGTGGGGATACTGCACTGGAAGCCTTTCAGCAGGATTTGCTTAAAAAGGCGCCGCCCTTATCCTATATTGATCGGTTTGCTGTCGAAACAGCAGAACCTGTCGGGTACCAGGAATTTGTCATCAAGGAAAGCAAAAATGAAGCTGTCCATGATGTTTATATATCTCCGGATGTTGCAGTCTGTGAGGATTGTTTGAGGGAATTGAAAGACCCAGGGGATCGAAGGTTCGGATACCCTTTTATCAACTGCACCAACTGTGGACCTCGGTTCACAATTACCACTGGGATCCCGTACGACAGGAATAAGACAACGATGGCGCCATTTGCAATGTGTGGGGATTGTGCCCGGGAATACCATGACCCGATGAACCGGCGCTTTCATGCGCAGCCGGTAGCTTGCCCCAAATGCGGCCCTGCCCTTGTGCTGATGGACAGCAATGGGAATCAGTTAGCGGTTGGAAAGGAAATGGAGGCTGTTTGGCAGCTCTTAAGAGATGGAAAAATTGTTGCGATCAAGGGTTTGGGAGGATATCATCTGGCCTGCGATGCGGAAAATGATTCTGCGGTAAAAGAACTGAGGAAAAGAAAAATCAGGGATGGAAAGCCTTTTGCCCTGATGGCCAGAGATATAGAAACCGTATCAAAATATTGCAGGCTGAACGATCTGGAGAAGCGTCTTCTTTTAAGCTGGAAGAGACCTGTTGTCCTGCTTCAAAGGAACGAAGAGAGCAGCCTTCCACTGGATTCGATCTCGTCAGATAATCAAATGCTGGGAATGATGCTGCCTTACACACCGCTGCACCATCTGCTGTTTGAACAGAGCCTGGATATCCTGGTGATGACCAGCGGAAATAAATCCGGAGAGCCGATCTATTACAAAGATGATGAGGCATTCTCAGGATTAAAGGGTGTTGCAGACTGCTTTCTGATGAACGACAGGGAAATTTTCATCCGGACGGATGATTCGGTGACAAGTGTTTTCAGAGATAAGGAATACATTGTGCGCAGGTCCAGGGGATATGTCCCTTTTCCTTTGGACATTTCCGGTATAGGCTCGGAGAAAATGAAAAGCATGGGTGAGAATATAAAATCCAGCGGCGAATTCCCGGGAATCCTTGCCTGCGGGGGAGAACTGAAGAATACGTTTTGCATTGTAAAGAATGGCAGGGCCTTTATGAGTCATCACATCGGAGATTTGGAGAACCTGGAGACGCTAAAATCCTTTGAGGATGGAATTGCACATTTTCAGAATATTTTTACCGTAAAGCCCGAGATTGTTGTACACGATGCCCATCCGGAGTATTTGTCAACAAAATATGCCCGGAATCTTGAGGAGGTTACCCTGATTTCAGTTCAGCATCATAGAGCACATGTTGCTGCGTGCATGGCGGAAAACGGAGTAGATCAGCCGGTGATCGGCATTGCCTTTGATGGAACCGGCTATGGAGATGATGGATGTATCTGGGGAGGAGAGTTCTTTACAGGGGATTATTCAGGATTCAACAGGGAAGCTGCCCTTCGGTATATTCCATTGCCAGGAGGAGAACTGTCCATAAAGGAGCCCTGGAGGATGGCCTTCAGCTATTTGTATCAATGCTTCGGAGATGCAGCATTGGAGACCCCTGTGGATTTTATAAAAGCCATTGGTCCCTTGAAGCTTCAAATGGTGAAGCACCAGATTGACAGGAGTATCAATTCTCCCTTGACCTCCAGCATGGGTAGATTATTTGATGCTGTATCAGCTTTACTGGGATTGTGCAGTGTCATTACCTATGAGGGAGAAGCTGCGATCAAGCTTGAAAAAGTGTGTGACTTGAACTCCGCCTTATGGTATCCTTGTGAGATAAGGGAACTTGAAAGCGGATTGCTGGAGATCAATACGGGGGATATTATCAAAGCTGTTATAACAGATATACTGAATAGAGCAGATGTTTCTTCCATATCCGGTAGATTTCACAGAACAGTGGTAAATATCATTATAGAAGTATGCAAAAAGCTTAGAGAAAAGCGTGGGATAAATGCAGCAGCGCTCAGCGGGGGAGTATTCCAGAACCGGGTGCTCTTGGAATGGGCTGTGGATGCGCTTGAAAAGGAAGGCTTTACAGTGTATACCCACAGTAATGTTCCGGCCAATGATGGGGGGCTGGCTTTGGGACAGGCCGCTATTGGCTGGAGAATGTGGTTGGATCAAACAAAAGGATGAATAGAACCGAAATTATAAATCAACCTACTCAAAACAAAGAAAGGTGAAAACGTATGTGTTTGGCAATACCTGGAGAAGTGCTTGAAATAAAGGACAAAAAGGCAGTCATCAGTGTGATGGGGGCGAAAACAGAGGTTTCAATAGAACTTTTGGAAAACGTGAAAATCGGTGATTATCTCATCGTTCATGCAGGATGCGCCATTGCCATCGTCGATGAGAAGGAAGCCATGGAGACGATTGAATTGTTCAGGGAACTGGGAGAGATCACCAATGGAAAAGTCTGAAAAACTGTTTCGGGACAAGGAAACAGTTAAAAAACTGATTGGGAAATTAAAGGAATACAAAGGAAAGCCTCTTAAACTCATGGAGGTCTGCGGGACACATACCATGTCCATTTCAAGATATGGGATCCGAAGTGTGCTTCCTGAGAGCATCAAGCTGATTTCAGGACCCGGCTGCCCGGTTTGCGTGACTCCGAATTATTATATCCGCTCTGCCTTGGAACTTGCACGAAGAAGCGATGCCATCATCACGACTTTTGGAGATATGATGAGGATTCCCGCAGGGGATACCAGCCTCCTGGATGAAAAGGCAAGAGGTGCGGATGTAAGGATCGTTTATTCTCCTCTGGACAGTTTGGAGATTGCAGAAAAGAATCCTGAAAAGAAAGTGATCTTTTTATCTGTAGGTTTTGAAACTACCATTCCCGTTGCGGCTTTGGCAGTACTTGAAGCGGAGCGGAGACAAATAAAAAATTTCATGCTGCTTTCGGCCAACAAAACCATTGACGAAGCCTTGCATATCCTGTCTTCCGACAAGGAGATCGGTGTGGACGGATACATTTATCCCGGGCATGTCAGTGCGATTATCGGAGACAAGCTTTACAGGGAGATTGCGAACCAGCACGGGATTCCGGGAATTATTACAGGATTTGAGCCTGTTGAGATTTTGGCTGCGATTATCCGGTTGACCGAGCTGATTTCCAATGAAAAGGCAGCGGTTGAAAATCTGTATGCACGTGTAGTAAAACCAGAAGGAAACCCTATAGCCTTAAGTAAGGTGTATGAAGTGTTTGAGAACTGCGATGCGGCATGGAGAGGACTTGGCTTAATTCCTTCATCGGGGCTCCGCCTGAAGGAGAAGTTCAAGGGATTTGATGCATGGGAGATCTTCGAAGGAAAAGGACAAGAAATCGATGAGGAGACCCCGGGATGCAGATGCGGAGATATTTTAAAAGGCAAGTGTCTCCCCGGCGAATGCGGTTTGTTTGGAACTGCCTGTACTCCGGAGACACCTGTTGGCTCCTGTATGGTTTCCAGTGAAGGCACCTGTGCCGCTTACTATAAATATAGTTAAACGAATCATTGAGAAAGACTTTGAATGGAGATACTCGAATGAAAGATATCATTACCCTTGCCCACGGAAGCGGAGGCAAGTTAACTCACAACCTGATCAGCGAGCTGTTTCATAAATATTTCAGTAATGATCTGCTTTTGGAAAGCGGTGATGCAGCAGTATTTGATATAGATAAAGGACGCATGGCGTTTACTACGGATTCCTATGTTATTACTCCGATTTTCTTTAAGGGCGGGAACATAGGAAAGCTGGCGGTATGCGGAACTGTAAACGATTTGGCGGTCAGCGGCGCCAAACCTCTGTACCTTAGCTGCGGCTTTATCCTTGAGGAAGGCTTCCCGGTGAAGGAACTTGAAGAGATCGTAAAATCCATGGCTGAGACAGCACTTGAAGCCGGAGTTGCAATTGTTACAGGAGATACCAAGGTTGTACAGAAAGGCGGCGCCGACAGACTGTTTATCAATACGTCCGGTGTCGGAGTCATTGCTGATGGCATATCCTATTCGCCCTCAAAGATACAGGAGGGGGACAAAATTATTATCTCCGGAACCATGGGGGATCATGGTACTGCCATTCTTTTGGAAAGAGAAAAGTTCCAGGTACAGAGTTCGATTCAAAGTGATTGTGCACCGCTCAGCGGCATGATTGATGCAGTATTAAAGAAATTCGGAAGTGCTGTTCGTGTGATGAGGGATCCTACCAGAGGCGGGGTTGCGACTACACTCAACGAGTTGGTGAAGGATCGGTCCATTGGTATAAGAATTTCGGAAGATGAACTGCCCGTAAAGGATGAAGTCAAGGGGATTTGTGAAATGCTTGGGCTGGAGCCCTTGTACATGGCCAATGAAGGGAAAATACTTCTGGCTGTCGACAGTGAAGTTTGCGAAGAGATATTGAAGATCATGAAAGAGCATCCTTACGGCCGGGATGCGGCTGTAATAGGGGAAGCTGTGAAGGATTACCCGGGAAAAGTATTCATGCATACTCTTACGGGTGGTAACAGAATCATCGATATGCTGGTGGGAGACCAACTGCCGCGTATTTGCTGAGAAAGCCTACAGGCTTTCTCTTTCTGCTTTGGTCAGACTTTTCAGAACCAGTTCATAGGAATGATCGATCATCCAAAAAATCTCATGATCAGGAATGGAATCATCAATGACAATGGTGTTCCAGTGCTTTTTATTCAGGTGATACCCCGGTGTAATCAAAGGATAACGTTCCCGCAGGTCCTGGGCAAGAAATGGATCGCACTTAAGGGAGATGTTGATCTTATTACCTCTTCCGGATATCAATGCAAACATTTTGGAGCCTACCTTGAACGTAAGGACGTCCGGTCCAAAGGGGAAGTCTTCCGCTACTCCTTTTTTTGATAAACAATAGTCCGTTACCGCTTTTGAATCCAAAAAGTGCACCCCCAAAGAAAATAAACAAACAAGCTTCTTGTAATTGACGTATACTTAATTGCACGGTATTTCGATATCATCTGCGAATCCAAAGTGTGAGGCTTGACTCCAAAGAATAGGAGGCAGGCTCTATTATTCTAATTCATTTCATAGGAATATGTAAAGCTCAATATTGCTAAAAATGTACAAGCTTTTTTGTGGATAATTGGTATTATACCACAGGAAAAGCAATCTGTATATAATTACCATTATCAGACTGAGCTTATAACAATTAACAGAAACTACCGATATACCCAATTCGGACTTGCTTCAAAAATACCAGGTATTCTCCTAAAGGCATAGGACATTCTGTTATGCAAATAGAATGGTATAAAGTACTTTAGCAGGAGGCTCTTATGCTGTTACAAGGAATTAAGATTGCATTTGCTCTTACTGGTTCTTACTGCGTTTTTGATAAGGTTATACCCCAGGTTGAAGTTCTGGTAAATGAAGGAGCTGAAGTATATCCGGTGGTATCCTATGCAGTTGCAGAGACGGATACCCGTTTCGGCAATGCTAGGGATTTCATTGATCAGCTTGAACGGATCACCGGAAAGAAAATCATAAAAACAATGGTGGATGTGGAACCTATTGGAGTGGTGTATCCTGTAGATCTGGCGATTATTTCTCCGTGTACGGGAAATACACTTTCGAAGCTTTACAACGGGGCGACGGATTCACCTCCATTAATGCTGGCAAAAGGATTGTACCGAAACCACAAGCCCATCGTAATTGGAGTAGCTACCAATGACGGATTGGGGATCAGTGCAAAGAATGTCGGCGGGCTGCTTTCTACTAAAAACACATATTTTGTACCTTTTGGACAGGATAACTATCAAGATAAGCCGGATTCGCTGGTAGCAAAATTTGAGTTAACGTTACCTACGGTGATTGAAGCGCTGAAAGGCAAGCAAATTCAGCCAGTTCTCGAAAAGTACTGATGGATTGGGGCAGGACCGGGTTTCAGGCGGGGAGGTGTGAATATGCCCATTGTCCGTATCGAATTGTGGCGGGGACGAACACTGGATCAAAAAAAGGAACTTGCAAAAGCTATTACCGAGGATATGGTAAGAATACTTAAGGTGAGGATGGAATCGATACAGGTCATATTTGAGGAAGTTGAAAAGGATAACTGGGCCATCGCAGGAACAATTTCCGATCAGCCAAGAAACCCGTAAAGACGGGTTTCTTTCATGTTGAGGAATTTATCAGGTTGTTTAAGGATGAAAGACTTTACTTTTCCTCGCTGTAAGCCTATTATTTTAGTTGGAATATTTATTGCTTAATCCGGAGGAAAAGCATATGTACTATTTAACTGAGGGTAAAATCAATACATCGAAAACGGTAAAACTTGCTGTGGAGACAGCGATGCAAAGGGGTATAAATCACATTGTGATTGCTTCCTGCTCTGGGGAAACAGCCAGGTTGTTGAAAAACCTCACGGATATTCAAGTCGTTTGCGTAACCCATGTCAATGGCTTTGAGGAAGAAGGAAAGAACGAAATGCCGGAGGAAGTGCGTCAGGAACTTACGGAAGCAGGCATGAAGGTACTTACCACGACCCATGTATTGAGCGGAGCAGAGCGTGGTATCAGCAGAAGCTTCGGAGGTGCCTATCCTGTTGAAATCATTGCACATACGCTGAGAATGCTTGGTCAGGGAGTCAAGGTATGTGTAGAAGTCTCCATCATGGCTCTGGACGCGGGATTGATTCCATATGGCGAGCCTGTGATTGCAATAGGCGGAAACTGTGAGGGGGCCGATACGGCTGTAATGATCAAGCCTTCTCATGCCAGCAGTATCTTTAAGACGAGAATTATGGAAATTGTGTGTAAGCCGCAATAATAAATTGGGAAGGTCTTCTGCGCGTGATTACCTTAAAACTGCACGGAGTGCAGGCTATGGATGTACATCGTGCCAATTCCCAAAAGTATTCCCAACCCAAAATAGATAGTGGCGAAAAGAATACGCGTAGCCCATGGTGTATTATAGTATTCCTTGTTTGGGGATTTGTAATGCTGGTATACCTGAATGCTTCCCAAAATTATTAATAGAATCATTATCGGACTGAAGTATTTGATGGAGAAATACAGCATGATTGGAAGACCGATAAGCCACAGCAGCGGCGAAATGGCAGATACGATACGGCCTCCGTCCAAGGGGTGTACGGGGATCAGGTTGAATAAATTAATCATAAACCCTGTATATGTCAGCGCCAGGTAAAAGTTTTCTCCCGTTGACGAATAAAGGGCAAAACAAACCAAAGCACCAAGACTGCCAAGCAGGGGACCTCCAGCTGCCATCTTTGCTTCAGTTACTGCGTCCTTTGGCATCTCTTTCATGCTGATCAGTGCACCGAAAAAGGGAATAAATACCGGGACAGAGACATTCAGCTTTAAATATTTGGCTGTCCAATAGTGACCCAACTCATGAACAAACAACAAAAGAACGAACCCAACGGCGAACTTCCAGCTATAAATCCTGGCATAGACTACGATCATGAGCAGCATGGATCCAAAGGTGGTCAGGAGCTTCCCGAGCTTCAGGAAGATAAAAAGAAACTTCATTTTACCCAGAGCAAAAAGAAGCACGGTTTTAAATTTCAGGAGAAGGAGACCCAATCCTCCTAATGCAGCCCAAAGCCCCTTTTTGAATTTTGGGGAGCCTTTCTGTTTTACTTCTGGTAATGGCTCGAAATCATATACTTTGTCATCAATTTTTTCAATATCTTCTTCATCGAATCTTCTATCCATAGCGCTTCTCCTAATAAATCATGTAAAGGATGAGGATATTGCTTCGATATGAGAAACAATTCCCTTTGAAATATAAAGCATTTTTATTTTGAGTACACCACGAAATTAGCATGTAGAACTGCGTAATCAATGGGCTCTCAAGGTGTACGGTTTAACAAAATCAGAATAAATTTAGTATGCTCTTGTAAAACATACAGCTATATATTTTACGTTGAATCCTGAATTTTAGTCTGACGAACGGGAAGACTGCAAATACTGAAAGCGGGAAGAAATGTGATGGAAAATCTGTTCATAAAGGGAATAAAATGATATTATTTAATTAAAAGTTTAATTAATTTTGGAGAGGATTTATGGCCAGAAAAACGAAGGAAGAAACGCTGAAAGATGAAGCTGCGAAAATAAGAATTCTGAATTCTGCAAGGCAAGTTTTTTCAGAAAAAGGATACGATGCGGCAAGTATTGCCGAGATTGCGAAACGAGCCAATGTGAATAAAGCGCTCCCGTATTATTACTTCGAGAACAAAAGAAAAATCCTTGAAGAGCTAATCCGGGTGAAGACAGAGGATACTTATACTCAGAGAATGAACTCCATAGAGAATACATCCTCGTTAAAGGAATCCATTCCGGAATTTTATAAAAGAATTCTGAACTATAACAATGAAAGGAAGGAATTGTTTAAAATCCTTGTTGTGGAGCTTTTGAAGGATTCTCCTGAAAGTATGGATATCATCAAAGCATTGAATCCGGTCTTCGGGGGTGCAATTCCGGAGATGCAAAACCATGGGGTTGAGATCGGGGACAGGGAAGATATGATGATCAAGATGTTCTTTCTAAGCTTTATGCCCATTGTTATGTTCATTACACTGAATGAAAAATGGTCGGATTTTTACGGTTTTGATCAGGCTGAGGTCAAAGAAAAGTTCATCAAAGCTTTCAATGACATCTATATCAAGTATGCGAAAGATAACTTCGTGGCAGATAATTCAATATAAAACGGATGCTGCTGTCATTCTTAATAAGCATCAAAGTCTGGTACGTTAATGAAGAAGGGAATGTCAATTTGCGACATTCCCTTTTCTGCGGCAAAATATTAGTGTTTTGTATCGACTTGAACCAGTTTCACAATCATTCTTGCCAGAGCTTTTCTATCATCATCGTCTCCAACCTTCCACAATTCCTGCAGAAGTCTTTCCTCTCTGTTTTCAGGGTCTACGGCGGCTGTAAGAAAACTCCCTATTTTTACGGCCATTTTTTCAATGGTATTCTGTGATAAACCCGCAGCCTGTCCGAGGTTGACAGCTTTGGAAAGGGTTCCTTTCCATTTGTCCCAATCGTTAATAAAGCCGGCCTTTTCAAATTCCATAGGAATACCTCCACATCAATGATTATCAATATCCTATTAGTATTTGCTTTTTCGTTTTCATCATTCACCCGTGGCGGAAATGAAGGTTAGCATCGGGTGTAACAAATTTATACCCCTTTGAATACTATGGTATCAGATATTATCGAGTAAAAAGGAGGCATCTCTCATGGGTGAAAGAACTGGATTCCTCGGAGGAATTTTTGACAATGACGAACTGCTTTGGTTTATTATCCTGTTCTTATTACTGTTCTTCTGCAACCGCAATTATGGCTATGGCTGCAAAGATTAAGCCGCTTTCGGATACACTCAGAGTATCACAAATATACTAACGAAAAAGGTACGCGTCCTGTTATCTTCATGAAGGATTTACGGCTACCGGATTCACAAATTTGGTTTAAGAAACGTAAGAATCTTGTTGTTTTAAACTAAATGGAAGGGAGTGAATTCTTTATGCCAGATGACAGAGGTTATGGCTTTTTCGGTTTTGGAAACCAGTGGATTTGGATTATTATTGTGATCATTATTCTTTTCTGCTTCTGCGGCGGCGGATTCCGTGAGGAGTAACATAGAATTGCAAGGGTTTTGGAAGTACTTAGTGATCCGGGGAAAGAAATCTTTCCCCGGATTTGTTTTTGGGATTTTTAAAATATGATATAGTATAGAAGGAGGGTCATCAAGTTAAAGTTAAGGGGTGCAATGTATTGAGAAGACTTAGAGAGTTTGATTTTATCCGGGCTGTTGCGGCTTTATCCGTAATCGCCATCCATGTTACAGGAATATATGTTTACAGCAGTAGGGCAGCCTATGCCTGGAATCAGGCCATGAGATACGCAGTTCCATTGTTTATCATCCTCTCGGGTTTTTTACTGGCGTATTCGGAGGTTGGGAAGAAAAATCTCAGCTATTCGGAGTTTATACAAAAAAGATTTAAGAAAATCGTGATTCCCTATTTGATTTGGACAACCATCTATGTTCTGTTCAATCTCCGCGGCCATTACAAGGAAGCTTTTTCCGATATATATCAATTCGGAGGCTCCTTTATGAAGAATATACTATTTGGAACGGGAGACCTGCACCTTTATTTTGTAATTATTATTCTTCAGATGTATTTGCTTTACCCCCTGCTAAAGATGCTGCTTGCAAGATGGGAAGGGGCTACGCTGCTTTTCTCCTTTGCTATCACCCTGTATTTTCAGACTGGGATTTACCTTCAGAATATAAAGGTTGCCAGAATCCTTCCGCGGACCTGGATTCCTTATTACGAATCCTTCCTCCCTTGGTTGTTCTTCTTTGTATTCGGAATGGTGGCTGTCGGCAGAATGGAAGGATGGCGGGAAAGATATCTGAAAGGATGGGGAATCTCCGGAGTGATCTGGGGTATCAGCTTTTTGGTTTTAATTTCGGACAGCATTTTTACTCAAACCAATGCTGATTCCATCAAGCCTACGGTGATGCTTTACTGCATGACAAGCTTCTTTTTCTTCTATACAGCAGCTTTGAAACTGAAGGATACAAGTACGAGAATCGGAGATATTCTGGATTGGCTGTCAAAACAATCTTTTTTGATTTACTTAAGTCATATCTTAATCCTGGTGCTTTTAAAGGGCGCCGTAAGGAAAATCGGGTTGCCCGGACTGTGGGACGGAAGCATTGGAATGGGGCTGCTCTTCATCGCAAATGTTGTATGCACAGCCATATTCGTCTATGTAATCAGTTTTACGCCTGCGGCATCCTATCTGGGTGGCGTTCCCTCCGGAGAAGCAAATAAATTGTTTGGTGATAGTAATAAAGCCAATATGGGAGCTTAATCCTATATTGGCTCAAAACTTACTGATAGATAACGATTTATTCAAAAATTCCTTTGATTGTTTCAATGGTAAACTCAATATCCTGCCGGCTCACATCATGATTGGTAACAAATCTTAAAGGCTTGCTTTCATTGATTTTGATTCCTTTCTCCAGCATAGCCTCTACAAATTCCGTTTCAGTTTTTCCTGTCCTGCTGATATCGGCAAAAACCATATTGATTTGTACCGTGGAGGTATCAACGTCCACACCCGGGATGCTGCTAAGGGCTTCAGCCAGTAATTTGGCGTTCTTGTGGTCTTCGTCAAGCCTTTCAACCATCTTTTCCAGGGCAAACATACCTGCAGCGGCAAGAATTCCAACCTGTCGCATTCCGCCTCCCAAAAGCTTTCTGTTCCGTCTCGCTTTTTCTATGAACTCCCTGCTGCCGGCCAGAATAGAACCTATAGGCGCGCAGAGACCTTTGGATAGACAGAACATCACGGAATCTGTGTAAGCAGTGATTTGAGCAGCTTCTACACCAAGAACGACGGCTGCATTAAAGAGCCGTGCACCGTCAAGATGAACCGGAATGTTTGCCTTCTTCGCTGTCTCATAAATTTCCTTCATTTCATCCAGAGACATAACGGTTCCCATTGCTGTTGCGTTCTCTATACAGATCAAGCCGGTGTCCGGATGATGAATATTCTCACTTCGAATAAGCTTGAGTACTTCACTTGAAGATAGAATACCATTTTGAGTTTTGGCGGTTCTAACTGTAACACCTGCTAGAACAGCAGCTGCGCCAACTTCATGCTCAATAATATGACTGGAATCACCGGCAATGATTTCATCACCACGCTTTGTATGTGTCATGATGGCCAGTTGGTTTCCCATCGTCCCGCTGGGAACAAACAGGGCAGCTTCCTTGTCTGTGATTTTTGCTGCCAGTGCCTCCAATTGCTGTACGGTTATATCTTCATTATATACATCATCGCCTACCACTGCATTGCACATGGCCTGACGCATCTCTTGAGTCGGCAGGGTTACGGTGTCACTGCGAAGATCAATGATTTTCATGGTGGAACTCCTCCTGAAATAGAATAATTACACTTGAACAATTATACCACATTTTTATATCACAAGATGGATTTTTGCAGCGATAAAGGATATAACTAAGGGGATATGTAAGTAGGAAATCTGGTTCCCCTCTTTTGAAAAGAGAGGGGTTAGGGGTGAGTTTATTATTCACTTGAATCCTTTTTTACTTTGAATTCATATACTTCTTTCTCTAGTAGATGGGGATAGGAATATAACTTTAATTGAATAGATAACAGAATGGAGCCAGCCGTGTATCTTGACAAGGGGATACACAGCTAGCTCCATTCTGTGGAATTTGCTTTTTAATTCACTATCATAAGGGGGTGATACAAGCAAGATTAACCAGCGATTTTTAACTCGGCAATGCAGGAAGCAGGTGAGACATAGACCAACCCCATACTTTCTGCTACTGCCTGGCAGGTGATATTGCCATTGTAAGTGTTTAAACCGAGCAGCAGGGATTTGTCATCCATCATTGCCTTTTCTGCACCTTTATCTGCAATACTCAAAAGGTAGGGGAGAGTTACGCCTGCAAGGGCATAGGTAGAGGTTCTCGGAACAGCACCGGGCATATTGGCGACGGCGTAATGGATAACCCCATACTTCTCATAGCAAGGATTGTCATGGGTAGTAATTCTGTCGATGGTTTCGATGGAACCGCCCTGGTCGATGGCAACATCAACGATGACAGCGCCTTTTTTCATTCCTTGAACCATTTGGGCCGTGACAGTCTTGGGGGCTTTGGCCCCGGGAACCAACACTGCACCAATCAGCAGATCCGCTTTTTTAGCCATTTCTGCGGCATTATACTCAGTGTAGGTCAGGGTGGATACTCTTCCGGCGAAAACGTCATCCAGATAAGACAGCCTGTTTTTATTGATATCCATAATGGTTACTCTGGCTCCAAGTCCGACAGCCATCTTTGCGGCGTTGGCACCGACGACTCCGCCGCCGATGATTATAACTTCTGCCGGGAGCACGCCAGGTACACCGCCAAGGAGAATACCTTCTCCGCCATTATATTTTTGAAGCATATTGGCGCCTACCTGAACGGACATTCTGCCAGCGACTTCGCTCATTGGAGCAAGAAGTGGAAGAGCACCGTTTTGAAGCTGTACGGTTTCATAGGCGATCCCTGTGATTTTTTTTCTGAGGAGCGCACGGGTCAATGGCTGATTTGGAGCAAGGTGTAGATAAGTGAACAGCGTCTGACCTTCCTTGAAGAGCTCATATTCACATTCCAAAGGCTCTTTTACTTTTACGATGGTGTCCGCTTCATTAAATAACTGCTGTTTATCTTCATAAATAACGGCTCCGGCTTTTTCATAATCTGCGTCCTCAATACCGCTTCCAAGGCCCGCAGATTTTTCTATAATCACTTTATGTCCATGCTTAACAAGCGCATACACGCCATCGGGTGTAATTGCAACCCTGTTTTCATTATTCTTGATTTCTTTTGGTACACCGATGATCATTTTATATTCCTCCCTTAATCCTTACTTTTCTTCCGGTGAAACGGAGAAGTTGTTTTTTACTGAGGACAAAACCACAATGGTTCGAGTCTTTTGCACGCCAGGTACGCTTTTAATCCGGTTTAGCAGCTGCTCCAGACTGAAGGTGTTTTCTGTTACGATTTTTAAAACATAGTCAAAGTCTCCCGCGATGTAATGGCATTCCAGAATGTCGTTTTCCTGGTTTACAAATTCAAGAAACTTATCTGTGAATTTGGGCCGTTCCAGGCTGATGAACATCATGGCTGTGAGATCTTTGTTCATTTTCCGGGGGTTGATGATGGTTGTATGCTGCTGGATGATACCCGAGGCTTCCAGCTTCTTTAGCCTGTCACTGACTGCCGGAACGGAAAGATTGATTTCGTTGCTGATATCGGAAGCTGTAATACGCGCGTTTTTTTGCAGCAGTTTTAGAATTTTAACGTCAATATTATCCATTTTTCCTCCTCATCATGGATGTGGCATGGAATAAAAAATCTTCTAGAAGTTTTCGAATTATTTACAGACGATGATTTCTTAAAAAAATTAAAGCAATTGTGACTTTCTAAGATAATTTTACCAGAATGCATTAAAATATTAAATAGTCGCCTCGAAATGCCGTAAATAATTAACTGAAAATCTGAATTTGAATAAATTGTTTAAAAAAGATTGAGCGCTGCCTTTACCTGGTTTAAAAATTTTCAGAGAAATTATCCCAGTCAGGGGGGGATTTCAATTTTAGTTTTTTACCGCATTACAATATGGTATAATATGCATTGGACATAGTGAGACTATTAAGATTGATACTACTTGTATCATTTTTCATTTATTGAGTTGATTCCGGATAAATGCAGAGAATAGATATAAGTCTTACATACGAAAACGGTTTGAAAATTGTTGAAATGAGATCATTGAGGAGGAAAACGACAGATGTTGTTGTCAGACGAATGGAAAGACTATGAACTGATTGATACAGGCGGCGGAGAAAAACTGGAACGTTGGGGAAAATATATCCTCCGGCGGCCGGACCCTCAAATCATCTGGCCCCTTAAAGAAGAATCCGGTCCTTGGAAAAAGGCGGATGCAAGGTATTATAGAAGTCAGAGCGGCGGGGGGAAATGGGAATTTATAAAAAAACTGCCGGAGCGCTGGTCTGTATCCTACGACAAGCTTTCCTTTCATATTGAACCTACGGGATTCAAACATACCGGTTTGTTTCCGGAACAGGCTGTGAATTGGAAATGGATTATGGAAAAAATCAGGACATCAGGGAAACAAATCAGTGTATTGAACCTGTTTGCATATACCGGAGGAGCAACTGTGGCTGCGGCTTCGGCGGGAGCAGAGGTCTGCCATGTGGATGCTGCCAAGGGAATGGTAGCCTGGGCTAAGGAAAACCTGGCTCTTTCAGGGCTGGTGGACAGACCGGTGCGTTTCATCACCGACGATGTCATTAAATTTGTACAGAGGGAACAACGCAGAGGGAAGAAGTACCATGGGATCATTATGGATCCGCCATCTTACGGACGAGGACCCAAAGGGGAGATCTGGAAGATCGAGGATTCCTTGTATGGGTTTATAGAAGAGTGTCTGGGGGTCATGGCGGACGAGCCGCTATTCTTTTTGATTAACTCTTATACGACAGGGTTTTCTCCGACGGTTTTAAGCAATATGTTGAAACTGACCGTAGGAAATCGCTATGGAGGGAAAATCACCTGCGGTGAGGTCGGAATTCCCGTGACCGCGACAGGATTGATCCTTCCATGTGGTATCTACGGGCGCTGGGAAAGTTAAAAAGCTGACAGAATGTACAATTGACAGTCAAAGGGGTAAAAAGTAATCTAAGGATAGGGTGAATCGACTGTTGACTGATGACAACCAGGACATATTAAAGCAGTCAATCAGTGATTTGGCTTTTATGGAGGAAGAAAATTGAAAGACCGATTACCTATTGCCAATGGTCTATCACCTGTAAATATAATATATGAAGACAACCACCTTCTGGTGGTTGAGAAACCCGTGAATATCCCTTCTCAGGAGGATGAGACCAGGGATCCGGATATGCTGACGATACTAAAAAGCTATATTAAGGAAAAGTACAATAAGCCCGGGGAGGTTTTTCTCGGGCTGGTGCACAGGCTGGACAGGCCTGTTGGGGGTGCCATGGTGTTTGCCAGAACCTCCAAGGCGGCTTCCAGACTGTCGGAGCAAATCAGGAGCAGGGAATTCAAAAAGGTCTATCTTGCAGTCGTGAACGGGATTCCGGCAAAAAAGCAAGGCCGGCTGCAGCACTATCTATACAAGGATGAACGGACCAATACCGTCAGGGTGGTTGATGCGGACTATCCGGGGGCTAAGGAAGCAATCCTCGAGTATACCACCCTGGAATCACAAGAAGGATTAAGCCTTGTAAGAATTCAACTTCATACGGGTCGTCCGCACCAGATCAGGGTACAGTTTGCCAATGTGGGAAATCCTCTTTTCGGGGATCAGAAGTATGGCGCCGGAATCAACAGAGCCGGGCAGCAGATCGCATTGTGGTCCAACCGGATTACTTTGGTACATCCAACGATGAAGGAGGAAAGGGTTTTTGAGTGCCAGCCTCCCCAAAGCTTTCCCTGGAATAGTTTCAAAATAGTTTTTAATGTGTGATATAAAATGCAACTTTTTTGTTTCAGGCTTCGTCTAAGAAGTAGAATTGATTAACTTCGAATGGGGGAATTACCAAGTGAAAAGATGTTTGTCCGTATTCCTGGCATTAGTGATACTGGTTGCAGCCTTTGCTGGCTGCAGCGCTGCAAAGAGTTCAGAGAAAAACAGAGTAGAAACCAGCAGTCCTTCTGATTCAGACCAGCAAAAGCCGGAGGCGAATCAGGAAGAAGCAAAAAAAGAAGATAACAGCCAAGGTGAGAATATTCCCTCGTATAAAGCAGTGCTTTACTTTCATGATAAGGAAGCAATGAGTGTGGTCAAAGAGGAACGGGAGATCAAGACCCAGGCAGATCAGCTGGATGTGACACAGAAAGCGAAGATGTGCATCGATGAGCTTATCAAAGGTTCTGCCAATGGCTTGTCCACATCCATCCCGCCTACAACCAAGGTCATGTCCATCAAGATGGATAAGGATATCATGATTGTTGATCTGTCCAAAGAGTTTGAAACTGACCACAACGGTGGTTCTGCAGGGATCCTGATGACAATGTCCCAGCTTGTACTGACACTGACGGAACTGGAAGGCGTAAAGGAAGTCAGCTTCAAAATAGCTGGAAGAACCCAGGAAGACTTCAAGGGACACATTGAATTCAACAAATCCTTTACCCGGGATGAATTTAAACAATATATAAAGAATTAGCCGGGATCCTCATAAAATGCCGGATTCATGAGATAATAATCACATAGAGCCGATACTTGGAGGGATTATTATCAGAAGTAAAGATATCATGGAAACCATTGATAGAATAGAGGAAATGGAAAAAAACGTTTGCAGCCTTCCTTTGATATTTTCTGAAATGTTTAAGGATGAAGTCAATGCGGTTGATGAACAGCGGTTGTACCGCGGAGTTTTAAGAGTTCTAAAAAAGTATTCCGATCAGAAAGAGGCTATAGATGCAATCAATGAGTTCACAAGGGCCATCGCTGGGGGAGCCTCTATGGAAGAAATATTGAATATAGCGCATGATGAGGCTGTAAGTCCGTCACTCGCATCCGCTTTGGTAGTGGATGAAACCTGTAAACTGGATGAAAAGCATTAATAGTTGAATTGAAAAAGGGCGTCTCATATTTGTATGGGACGCCCTTTTATCACCCTAAGGAGTTATCTAGGAACATCATCACGACAAAGCCGATGAGTAATGCGTGTGTAGCCAGTTTGGAATGATTATGATCGCTTTGGGTTTCCGGAATGATTTCATGGCTGATGACAAAGATCATTGCTCCTGCGGCAAAGGCCATAGCAATGGGCAAAATGGGTCTTGAAATTTGAACGATCCCGACACCCATCAGGCCGCCGACGGGTTCTACCAAACCTGTAGCCAATGCGATCAGAAATGCTTTCCATCGAGGATAATTTTCCCTGATGAGAGGAAGCGCAACAGCGAGGCCTTCCGGAAAGTTTTGCAGACCAATACCGATGGCCAGACTTAATCCGTTTACGATGTCTCCGTCACCAAACCCTACACCAACAGCCAAACCTTCCGGAAAGTTATGTATGGTAATTGCAATGATGAATAGCCAGACTCTTCTTAATCTTGCGCCATTGATTAAGGTTTCATCCTGTTCCATGGAATTTAACATAAGGTTGGTGTCCGGAAATAGTTTATCCGTCAAGTCTAAAAAAATGCCGCCGATAAGAATTCCGATCAGTGCTATGAAAGAGCCTTTGGCGCCTCCGCCGCCTTTTTCTATTGCCGGTATGATCAGGCTGAAGGAGGTTGCGGCCAGCATAACACCTGCGGCAACACCTAAAGCAGCATCCAGCATTTTTTTCGAAACATGGCGTGTCACATAGATCAGAGTTGCACCAGCTCCGGTTGCCAGACCGGCGACGAGGCTTGCAACAATGCCTACGACAATGATGTTGAACTGTGATAAAAATTCAGCCAAATTCTTTTCCCCCTGGAAGTCATAACTTCTATCTATTTCAAGTTATGTTGGGGACATAAGAATGGTGTTATTTTATACCGGGAGTAATTCGAATCAGGTTAAAATAAATAGCGTACGTAATGTCAGCATAAAGCAACAGAATCGTTTTGAAGAATGTATTGGAGATAGGACTTGGAGGGAGGAATTTGTTCAGACGGATCATCATTGATGATATGAACGTCAATGAAGTAGCTGAGTTCATCAGAAATCTGGCCTAAAAGACGATAATAGCTATCTGTTAAAAAGCGGTTCAGTTCTTTGATCGTACGAAGTATTTCGGCGTCTAGGAAGGATACATGCAAAATCAGATCAATATCTGAATACATCCCTGCGGTATATTCCAAGGTACTGCCATATAGATTCATTCCTTTAACGCAATCTCCAAAGTGTACTGAAAAAAAACGGGCGATATCCTTTGCGAGCGCATACCGGAATTTACTGTGAATCAGTGTGTTTTGAGACCTGAGGCAGGTGACGATGTCTTCAAAACTTGAGCATTCCTTTGAAGTTGATAGGCAAAACTCGATGGCATTAAAAATGGATCGGTTGAATTCCTGCATAATTTCCCTCCTAACATTAAAGTTTGTAATAAAAAAAGGCGTTATACCTTATCTCAAGGTAAAAACGCCTTTGCACACCGTGATTCATGATTTTGTTACATGCCGTCATGTAACGTGAACAACACTGTTCGAGTATGGAGTTTTATCTGATTTCATTATAAAACACTTTGCTGCTTTAGTGTCAGGGAGATTGTATCACAAGTTCAAATTTCATGAATCCTTTGAATCATCGGGATACTTCTGCATGCTTCGCTTTTTTCAATAGCTCCGGAGTGACCCTTTTAAATTTACAGATCTGGCTGTAAAACCATCCGCTTTTTCTCATTTTCCGCTGCTGATTTCGAAAGTTGCAGGAGACCAGTCCAAACCGGGTGGTCTCACCTTCATGCCATTCAAAGTTGTCCATCAAGGTCCAATAGTAATACCTTTTGACCGGAATACCTTCGCGGATTGCTTTATAAAGACTTGATAGATGACTGCAAATAAAGTTCATTTTTTTATCGTCGCATTGGTCATTGATTCCGTTTTCAGTGATATAAATCGGAAGCTGATATTTTTTATAATACTTCTGGCATGCCTTATACAGCCCCTCAGGATAGATATCCCAACCGGAATCTGTTTTTGGATATTTATTGTCTTCGATTTCTTCATAAAAGAAGGAAGACGGTTTGAAAGCGAATTTCAATACATTTCTGGTATAGTAATTGATTCCGATGAAGTCAATATACTTTCCAGGCTTGTGCCGACAGCCTTTTCCGGATAAGGGAAACCCGAGTCTGCCTGTTGCGGTGCCGTCAAAAAGAAGATGATTAAAAAAGTAATCTGCAACCCAAGCTACGAGCTTTCCAAACAAACCCACACCTTCAAAAACACGGATATGCATGGCACACCCGACCTTGGTCTGCCCGGGAAACTCCTTATATTCACGGATACTGTGAATGACTTCGTAAGCCTTTACATGTGCCTTTATGAGGGAGGATTGAACCTTCAGAACCTTTGAAGCGCTCGATTCCCCCGGGGGCCATATACCGCTGGCATATCCCATGGCAGTATAAACATTGGGTTCATTAAAGGTAATCCAGTCGCATACCAGATCACCTAGTTTTTCTATGACATAACGGACAAATTCGAGAAAATACTCAATATTTTCGTCCCTTTCCCAGGCACCCAGCTCATGAAACCAAATGGGTTCTGAAAAATGATGCAGTGTTACCAGCGGATGAATTTCATTGGCCAGCAGGATGGATAGCTCTTCCCTATAATGAAGGAGGGCCTCCTCGGAAAATTGACCCTTAGCCGGCTGAATTCTGCTCCATTCGATGCTCATTCGATGGGTCTTGACGTTCAGTTCCTTTAATAGACGGATATCCTCATGCACCCTGTTCCAGTGGTCGTTAGCCGTAATACAGCTGCTGCTATCCTTAATGCGTCCTTTTTCGCACCACTGATACCAGGTATTATTGGTGTCGCCCCCCTCAATCTGAACACTGGCGGTGGCAGTTCCCATTAAGAAATTCTCGGGAAGATTAAACTGGACCATGATCTGACCTCGCGATTTCTATTTAAATAAATTCATAAGTCATAAAAACCATAAAAAATGAAGAATATAGAAGCATTATACTTCAAATGACTTTTTTAATGAAGGACCATTATTTTGATGCTAAGGAAATGATGACTGCTGTTTTATCGAAAAGACATAAATCTGCCGGGATTTATGCTCGAATGGTTGTTTGTTGGTTTTGATATGGATATAATATACATAACCTACGATTTTGGAGGAACAAATGTCAAAAATACAACTCATTGCTACATCGGCTTTCGGAATCGAAGCCATTGTCGGAAGAGAACTGAAAAAACTGGGATATGAAGATCAGATGGTTGAGAATGGTCGAGTAACCTTCTCCGCAGATGAAAGTGCCATATGCCGAACCAATCTGTGGCTGAGAACAGCGGATAGAATATTGGTCAAAGTAGGAGAATTCAAAGCACTTTCTTTTGAAGAACTTTTTGAAGGAACAAAGGCTTTGCCATGGGAACAATGGATTCCGGAAGACGCTGAATTTCCTGTCGAGGGGAAATCTGTGGATTCAAAACTCTTCAGTGTGCCCGATTGCCAAGCGATCGTTAAAAAAGCCGTAGTAGAAAAGCTAAAATTGAAATACAAGAAAGACTGGTTTGAAGAGAAGGGTGCCAAATACAAGATTGAGGTTTCTCTTCTCAAGGATATGGCTACCCTGACGATTGACACCAGCGGTGCAGGCTTGCACAAAAGAGGATATCGAAAGCTTGTGAGTGGAGCGCCTTTGAAAGAAACCCTTGCCAGCGCCATGATTCTCATCAGTCCTTGGAATCATGATAGAATATTGGTAGACCCTTTTTGCGGTTCAGGAACAATTCCTATTGAAGCTGCATTGATTGGTCTGAATATAGCACCTGGAATCAGCAGGGAGTTTGCTGCTGAAAGATGGCCCGTGATTCCGGAAAAACTTTGGCAGGAGGCCAGAAAAGAAGCTCGTGATCTTGCTAAAATGGATCGGGAATTAAGAATCCATGGTTCGGATATAGATGACGAGGTCATGAGTCTTGCCCGTTATCATGCGAAACAGGCAGGGGTTGAATCCCAGATTCATCTGCAGCGGATGCCTATGGCGGATTTGAAATCTAGATATAAGTATGGCTTTATTATCTGCAATCCTCCATATGGAGAGCGGCTTGGAGAAGATCGGGAAGTAGAGAGACTCTATAAACAAATGGGGAGTGTTTTTAAAACACTGGATACATGGTCTTATTATGTACTTACTTCCCATCCGGGATTTGAAAAGCTGTTTGGCAGGAATGCGGATAAAAAGCGGAAGCTCTATAATGGCCGGCTTCAATGTAACTACTATCAATATTTCGGACCGAAACCGCCGCCAAGAAGGGTCGAAAATGAACAGAAGCCTGTGGAAAGTGAAGAATAAACCAGGATCATTGACGCTGCTGAATTCAAAAGGATGAAAATGCGTAAAAAAATACGGCTGAAAAGCATTTGACTAACGAATTCCACTATATTATGATATTTAATTAATTATACAACAGCAGTAGTATGGTAGAGGAGGCAGGTTACATATGTTGTTAAAGGTCAATAAGTCGGATACTTCCGGAACGGTCCGCATACCGGGATCAAAATCACATACCATCCGGGCGCTTTTTATCGCAAGCCTGGCCAATGGGGTGTCTGAGATTACAGATCCATTGATTTCTGATGATGCTCTTTCGGCGGTTCGGATTTGCAGAAATCTGGGTGCTGATATCACTGCCCAGGAAAATAAGTACATTGTTAAAGGGTTTAACGGGGTACCAAAGGTACCTGACGATATATTAGATGTTGGGAATTCAGGAACCACACTCAGGTTTGCCGTGATGACAGCTGCTCTTAGTGAAGGCTGCACGGTGTTCACGGGGGATTATCAGATCCGGAGAAGACCGCTGGGACCGTTGATTCATGCGATGAACAATCTTGGAGCAGAGGCGTTCTCTACCAGGAATAACGGGATGGCCCCGGTCGTTGTCAAGGGCAGAATCAAAGGGGGAATTACGGACCTTGATTCCGTTACATCCCAGTATTTGTCTTCCTTGCTGATTCATTGTCCCCTCTTGGAAAAAGATACGGAAGTTGAGATTACAAGGCTGAATGAAGTGCCCTATGTTGAAATGACCATGTGGTGGCTTGAAAAGCAAGGCATCCGATACCTGAATAACTCCTTTAAGGATCTGTATATTTCAGCAGGCCAGCATTATAAGCCTTTCAACATGAGTATTCCCGGAGACTTCTCTTCAGCAACCTTCTTTGCAGTTCTTGCTGCCATTTCCGGGGGCGAGTTTGCGCTTCAGAATCTTGATATGACAGATCCCCAGGGAGATAAACAGGTATTTCATATCCTTGAAAGCATGGGAGCCAAAGTGACCTTTGAAGAGGACTCTATCCGGATTAAAGGGGATACATTAAAGGGAATGGAAATCGATATGAATGCCATTCCGGATGCGCTTCCTGCCATGGCGGTAGCAGGCTGTTTTGCCGAAGGGGAAACCAGACTGGTGAATGTACCTCAGGCCCGGATGAAGGAAACAGACCGGATCCGCGTAATGTACGAAGAACTCACAAAAATGGGGGCGGATATTCAGGAACTCCCGGATGGGCTTGTCATTCGCCGGAGTAAGCTGAAAGGCTGCCCTGTAAAAGGACATGATGATCATCGGATTGTAATGGCCCTGGCGGTTGCAGGCCTGAATGTCGACGGAGAGACAGTGATTGATACGGCGGAAGCCATGAACATTACCTTCCCGGAATTTGTTGAACTGGTCAAGAAATGCGGTGGTTCCGCTGAATTAATAGACTGATCTTAGGGGTTAACTATGAAAAAAACAAATATTGTTTTGATTGGCATGCCCAGCTCGGGAAAGAGTACCGTAGGAGCGAGGCTGGCAAAAGAACTGGGGTTGGAATTCATTGATACCGATTCGGTGATCAGGCAAAGAGAAAATAGAGAATTAAAGGAAATTGTAAATATAGATGGGCTGCAGAAGTTCTTGGAGATACAGGAAAAGACGATTTTAGAGCTGAATCTGACACGGCATGTAATTGCGACCGGTGGGGGTGTGATTTATGGCGCCGCTTCCATGGAACACCTGAAGATGAACGGAATTGTTATTTACCTTGAAACTGATTTTGAGGTGATAGAACAGAGAATCGCAGCGGGCAGACGGTTTGCGAGAAATCAGGGACAAAGCTTTTTTGATCTGTATAATGAACGCGTACCGCTTTACAAGAAATATGCCGATGCTATTGTTCAATGTACCGGGAAAAGCGTGGAAGCCATTTCTTGTGAAATCATCGGCAAAATCCCGGAATGGAAGAGTAAATCATAGCTTCGCCAAGGAAATATACTCTAAAAAAGTCAATATCCTGGTATGGATATTACAATAAATGTTATTTTTATGAAGGAATTTGTAAATTTTTATCGAATATATTACTACTGGTAGCGACAAAAGTATTTTTGTCCAACCATTGAATTGATAATTTATAGGTTAAAATTTATTTAGTTAGGGATGGATGTAAAAAGTGAAGGATGAAATATCTGTTTTAATCACAGATGATAATGTAGAATTTGGAGATTTGTTGAAGGAAAAGTTCAGCCAGGAATATGATATGCACGTTGTTGGAGTTGCCAGGGATGGGGTGCAGGCCATTGAGATGATCCGAGCATCGATGCCTGACATTGTTGTTTTGGATATTATTATGCCGAATCTTGATGGTATCGGGGTATTGGAAAAAATATCGGAACTGAAGCTGGAAAAGAAACCGACTTTTATCATGTTATCTGCCATCGGCCAGGACTTGTTCATTCAGAAAGCTATTGTTCTTGGAGCGGAGTACTACATCGTTAAGCCATTTGATGTGGATCTTCTGATTTCCCGCGTTCGTCAAGCTTATAAAGAGAAAGTCCGTGACTATAGAAAAAGAGTAACTTCTCCGGTAGTCAAACCTCCACGGATGGCGTTTGATCTTGAGGTGGAAGTAACCAATATGATGAGGGAAGTCGGAATTCCGGCGCATATGTCCGGATATCAGTATATCCGGGAAGCAATTATTCAAGCAGTCAACAACGAGGATGTTTTCAGTTCCATTACCAAGGTGCTGTATCCAGCGGTAGCCAAGAAGTTCAATACGACACCGCAAAAAGTTGAAAGGGCAATCAGAAATGCCATCGAAAACGCATGGACCAGGGGGAATCCTGATTCCATTGATTCCCTGTTTGGATATGCATCCAACTTTAACAAGGGTAAGCCTACCAATTCCGAATTTATTGCAATGATGTCCGATAAGATGAGACTAAGCATGAAACGACATTAATAAACAATTAATTACTTTGTAAAGCAAATAGAATTTATAGAAAACAAAAAGTCCTGTTCATCACAGGACTTTTGTTATGCTATGTAATTAGTTAACCTTATCTTTTAAGCCCTTACCAGCTTTGAATACAGGAGCGTTTGATGCTGGTATAGTGATTTCCTTCTTAGTCTGTGGGTTTCTGCCCTTTCTTGCTGCTCTTTTTCTAACTTCGAAAGTACCGAAGCCAACGAGAACAACTTTATCACCCTTTTTAAGAGTTTCTTCAACTGATCCGATGAAAGCATTGAGAGCAGCTTCGCTGTTCTTCTTGTTTAAACCTGATTTAGCAGCAATTGAGTTGATTAAATCTGTCTTATTCATTTATAAAACCTCCTATATTTGGAATTCGACATTATTTTATAATGAAAGTCGCACCAAGTCAAGCTTTTCACGATAAAATAGTAGCCCAGAACTATTATTTTAAAGGTTTTTATAAATACTATTGATTTTATTTCCAAAAAAGTGTATAATTTTACCTTTTTCTATGTGAGTTCCTCTAAACGTGCTCATAGCAAGACTTTCAACTCTTTGTCAGATTAAAATAGGGTTGTTGAAAAGTGTCAAAAAAGATCACATTTCTTCCTGGGGAATAATGTAAATTTCTATGTCACTTAATGTCCTTTTCAATTCATTAAAAAAATGATTTTCTTTATGGTCGGTTTTGGATTCTCCCATGACGATACAGGTAATGTTGTTTTCCTTAACAAAATCTGCAATGGCAGATACGATATGATCAGACCTCAATACCGTGAGATTGGCACCTACGGATTTTGAAATCCCGAAAAGATACTCCAATGCTTCTCCTTCTTTAGCATTATCAAGGAAGTTCCAATCGTTTTTGGCAACATGAATGACAAAGAGACTGCCATCGACTTTCTCTTTCTTGGCAGACGCCTTTTTAATCAACCTTTCACATGTTTTCTGTTGGGTTACGCATACTAATATATTTTGAGATGAATTCAATGATAAAACTCCTTTGTAAGTAAGCCTCGCATATTAATGCCAATAATATTATACCAAAGTTCCTTGAAAAAGTCTTATGACTCCGGGGGAATAAAATAAAAGGAGCCTGATTAATGGAGGTGTTTCTTAAAATGTCACAGGAAATCGCTGTACCTTGTTAATCTTGAACGGGTAATGAGTTTAATCTTATTCAATGCAACCTGAGTGTATCTTGAACGGGAAATAGTTTGAACAAAAATGAAAAATATGGTAGAATTTCCCATATAATTCACAAAACAAGGGTGACAATAATGCGAGAAGAACTCCTGAAAACATTCATTGAAAAGTTCAATAGGGAAAAAGATGAGTTGAATCGACGGTTTGAGGATATTGATAAAAAATTGGATTCTATTGACCAAAAGTTTGACTCCTTTGACAAGCGTATGGATAGTATTGAATCCAGCTGCAAGGACATAGAGAACCTGTTTGAACAATTGGGAGACTTCAGCACTAAAATGGAAGACGTAAATATCTATCTCTCACAAATTGAGACCAGACTGAATCAGTATAAGACCTTAACCATGAGCGGTCGGAAACTGCATAATGGAGAAATTTATGTCCTCAAGGTGAAGCTGCAAAAAGTAAAGCCCATTATCCATTGGGAAAATGATGAACTCCTGAGCAGCAAGTTTAAACAAATTGAATATAAAATTGAGGAACTTGAGGGAAGTTTAAAAAGTATTGTGGTATAATCATTGCATTGCAGTATTAGTGAATTGTTTGAGGGGTCATGAACGGATGAAGGTAACAGTATATGATATAGAGGGTGGAATCGCAGTGATAGAACTTGCGAACGGGAAACTGCAGAACATATTGAAAGCGCTTCTGCCATACGGAGTAAAAATTGGGGATGTAATTGATATAGAAAGCGGAATGGTGACTGAAGGGGAGTATGAATATCAAGGGGTTTGTGAAGAATAACACGCAGGTATGATATCTATTTCCTTAAAAATTTAATGTTCCAATAGAATTAAGGGATGACTCGAACAGGGGTTGTCCCTTTTTACATATAGAGAATTATAGTCAGGACTTTAAACTCAAATGGAAAAGGCAATTAGTTAATCAAAAATTGCAGCCTGAAGATGGGAAGTAGCTCCCAGGAGAAGATTGCAGGTATATGGCAGAAAAGTGTTTTGAAGGATTGACAAAAACTTTGGACAAGTAATAGGAAAATTATAATAGTCTTGAAGACAACAGTACGGAGATTTGATACCCCTGAAATCTTTGGATAAATTCCTCCCGGAGCGTGACGACTACACGGATGTAGTCGTAGCCGCCACTGTGCAAGGATGCATCATTGGCGGCAATAGCGGCGGAAGCCTTCACAGCGTTTGAATGATAACTTTTCCGCCGATTTTGGTCGCTTAAAAGCGGAAAGAAGGATAGAGAGACACTAAAAAGAAAATTTACAGTCGCAAAAAGGTTTTACCCACGGCAACTGATATAAAATAAGGCGGTTGCCGTTTGTTGATTTTTAGCAAACGGTATATTAGAATTGTAAAGGATGATCAGGAAGAAATTGTTGGTTTGATTTTTTAAAAATGATATTCAATAGATTTATAGAGAAGAAAAGAGTTGGAGGACGACATGAAGACAATCACTACTGAACAAATCATTGGGGCCGTAGAGAAGCTTTGCATTGAAGCAAACTACTTTCTGAACAATGACGTTTTGGAGGCACTGCAACGGGGACTGGAAATAGAAGAATCAGACATTGGCAAGGATGTTTTAAACCGTCTTATTGAAAACGCGGCGATCGCTAAAAGAGACCAAATGGCGATTTGTCAGGATACGGGAATGGCGGTTGTGTTTATAGATATCGGACAGGAGGTACATATTTCCGGAGGGAGTCTGACTGAAGCTGTAAATGAAGGCGTCAGAAGAGGATATAAAAACGGGTATCTTCGGAAATCCGTTGTAAAGGACCCCATTGAAAGAGTCAATACAGGAGACAATACACCGGCCATCCTTCATTATAATATTGTAGAAGGCGACACACTAAAAATCATGGTGGCTCCCAAGGGGTTTGGCAGTGAAAACATGAGTGCCCTTAGAATGTTAAAGCCTTCCGACGGGCTGGAGGGAGTAAAGAAATTTATTCTTGAAACGGTGGATAAAGCAGGCCCTAACCCATGCCCGCCTATTGTTGTCGGTGTCGGAATCGGCGGAACAATGGAAAAAGCTGCGCTGCTCGCCAAAAAGGCCTTGATGCGGCCTGTTGATAAAAGAAGCAGCATCCAATACGTAAGAGAACTGGAAAAGGAGATGCTTGAAAGCATTAACAAATTAGGGATCGGACCGGCAGGCTTGGGTGGAAAAGTCACAGCCCTCGCTGTCAATGTTGAAGTGTTTCCAACGCATATTGCAGGACTTCCGGTTGCTGTGAATATCAACTGTCATGTGACCCGGCATGCAGAAACTGTTTTATAAAATCAGAGTGGAATCGATGATAGTAAAAAGAATTCTATCGATGGGGAAAGAATGGTTCACTAGAAATTTTGGAGGAAACATCATGGAGAAAGTAAAAATAATAGAGGCGCCGCTTTCTAAAGATGCGGCAAGAGAACTAAAAGCTGGAGATATTGTGTATATTAATGGAGAAATATATGCCGCCAGGGACGCAGCACACAAGCTGATGATCGGGTTGATCAACGAAGGAAAGGATCTGCCTTTAGATATCCAAAATCAGATCATCTATTATGTCGGACCTTGCCCAGCAAGACCTGGGGAGGTTATAGGATCTGCGGGGCCAACTACCAGCAGCAGAATGGATGCTTATGCACCTAAGCTGATTGAACTGGGATTGACGGGGATGATTGGGAAGGGTTTAAGAAGTAGTGATGTAGTGAATGCGATGAAAGCGCATTGCAGTGTATACTTTGGCGCCATTGGCGGAGCAGGTGCGCTGATTGCAAAATCAATCATTAAGGAAGAAATCATTGCATTTCCGGAATTAGGGCCTGAAGCGCTCAGAAAGCTGACTGTTAAAGATTTTCCTGCAACTGTAATTATCGACTGTGAAGGCAACAGTCTGTATGACTCCGGTAAAGCAAAATTCAGGAGTATAAAAGCGGATGTTCTTGGATAACGTGCAGCGTACCTGTTTTTTTTGTAGACGGACAGGAAGATAAAGGATTGAAAAGTCCAATGGATTGTTGTTTATCATCTTAAAATTATGGTATATTTTTAATAAGCATTAGTATATAATATAAATTGTGCGAAGCAGGCTGTACGTGAGGTTGAAATATATTATCACGAGATGCTTTTGGAGTTTTTTTGATAACTGTTTCTACTTACCCGCGTTCAAACAGATTCGCCGAATACTCAATGCTAACAATAAACATGCGCGCATAGTGCATTATATATCAAAGGAGGAAATAGTATGGCAAAGGTAACCAAAGACATGATTATTGCCGATGTGCTGAGATTGGATAAAGGAACAGTGCCCATTTTTTTGAATAGTGGGATGCACTGCCTGGGATGTCCGTCTTCTTCAGGTGAAAGTATAGAAGATGCATGTGCAGTCCACGGAATTGATCCGGATAAACTCATTAAAGAGTTGAATGACTATCTTGAAAGCAAATAAGAGTTTCTTAAAATAAGGCATTTTGCATGTCTTATTTTTTTGCACGTAAAGAACCCGAACATTAGAGGTGAAAAATTTGATAATATTCGGATTTTTATTGAATTTGTTGCTTGGTTTTGGTATGATAACTATTGTACTCGATGGATTTTGTGGGTATAATAAGTGAGGCTGATAATTCCACATTATTCTACTACGGCCTGGCAATGAATTTTATCCTTTGGCACAGTGTTTTAAATTGATTTATTTCATTGTCGAGTATATAATCAATAATGTTGTATAAAAATGAGAACATCGGCATACTAAAATAGAGCTGTTAAACTGGTTTGCCGGGACGAGGGGGATTGAATCAATGGCTACAAGAGTGGTTATCGGTACCCAATGGGGAGATGAAGGAAAAGGTAAATATATAGATATGCTTGCAGGGAATTCCGACTTGGTCGTCAGATTTTCCGGCGGAAACAATGCAGGGCATACAATTGTGGCAGATGGCGTGAAATACGCGCTTCATCTGATACCTTCAGGCATCCTTCATAAAGGCAAAACCTGTATTATCGGCAATGGGGTTGTAGTTGACCCGGCAGTATTGCTGAAGGAAATGGATGGACTAAGGGAAAAGGGAATCAGTGTAGATAACCTTCTCATCAGTGATAGAGCGCATGTGATCATGCCATATCATAAAGAGTTGGACGAACTGCAGGAAAAGTTCAGAGGAAGTAACAGTATCGGAACCACCAAAAGGGGGATCGGACCTGCGTATTCCGATAAGACGGAACGCAGCGGGATCAGAATGTGTGATTTGGTAGATGCTGAGCTTTTTTCAGAAAAGGTAAAGGAAAACCTCAAAGTTAAAAACCTGATGATTGAAAAAGTGTATGGCGGCAAAGGCTTTGATGCAGATGCCATCATTCAAGAATACAGCGAATATGCCAATAAATTAAGAAAGCACGTGACAGATGTCAATGCCATAATTTTTGAAGCCATTGAACAGGACAAAAACATTCTGTTTGAGGGCGCTCAGGCGACATTCCTTGATCTGGATTTTGGAACCTATCCGTATGTTACATCTTCAAATCCTGTTGCAGGAGGAGTTTGTACCGGAGCTGGTGTAGGTCCGGTATATATCGATGAAGTTTATGGAGTATTGAAGGCCTATACATCCAGAGTTGGAGCCGGCCCATTCCCGACAGAACAGGATAACGAGATCGGGAATACCATCAGAGAACTTGGCTGGGAATACGGCACGACCACCGGACGTCCAAGACGCTGCGGCTGGCTTGATACTGTGATGATTCGCTATGCGGCAAGAGTCAATGGCTTGACCGGATTGGCCATTAATCATGTGGATACTGTCGGAAAGCTAGGAAAGATCAAGCTCTGTGTCGGTTATAAGAAGGACGGGGTTCAGATCAATTACTTCCCGGCAAGTCTCAAGGAACTGGCAAAATGTGAGCCGATCTATGAGGAATTTGACGGATGGGAAATCGATTCTTCAAAAGTAAGGAAATACGAGGATCTGCCTTCCAATGCCAAAACTTATCTTTCCAGGATTGAAGAGCTTGTGGGTGTAAAAGTAAAGTTGGTAGGGGTAGGTAAAGATAGGGAACAAACGATCGTAGTATAATAAATTTAATAAATATTTTAAATTGTGGTTGACAAAACATTAGATTGTAATGTAATATATATAACTGTCGGCTCGATAAAAACGGGCCGCAAATTTGACCCATTAGCTCAGTTGGCAGAGCACTTGACTTTTAATCAAGGTGTCCCGCGTTCGAGTCGCGGATGGGTCACCAAAAAGAGGTAGGAAATCATTAAGATTTCCTACCTCTTTTGCATTATTGTGCATAGGGAAGTTTATTCTACCTCAATATAGCACTTCCCGTTAAGTAGATTTTAAAAATCTTCCAATAGTTTCTTGAAAGAATTACCATTATATGAAATCAGTAAAGGCGAGTTTTTTACAACTCTTTATAAAAACCAAGGTTTTCTTCCATTTCCGGATCCAAGACAATCCCGGATCTTTTCAACATCGTGTAGCGGTTTTCAATCTCTTTGGCTTTCTTTGCCCTGAGATTATTGAACTGTATGGAGATATCGGAGAATGCCGGCTGCTTCTCAAGGGAAAGGCGGATGCTCTTTGGAAATGGACAGTGTTTGTATAATATGCTTCTTACTACCTTATTGAGCCTCAGGATGCCTTTGGATTCATAATTGATCCAAACTTCATAATCCGCAGTAAAGATTTCTCGCAGCCTGTTATTGTACTTCTGAATCTGAGCTTTAATCTTTTCTTTGGCTTCGTCCGAAAGGTCCTTGTTTTTCTTGAAAAACTGAATATAATCCGTATAGTCAGAGGTTAAGGAACTCTGGGTAATATCATTCCAGGCCGTTCCCATCATTGTTCTGCACAATTCCCAGCGGAAATTTCCAATCAGTTTCAACAAAAGGTCATCCAGATTTTCAGCTGTAAACATCGGAAGTACAAGACGGCCGGGTGTATTTCTGCTTCTGCCGGTGATCTCCTGCCACATGATGGCACGGGATCCGAAAATGGGCATCAGAATAATATCCGGCACAATCTTTTTCATGATGGTTTCCTTTTCAATCCCCTTTTGTGGATTGGCGTAGAAAATTTCACGGTGAAAAGCGGAGAAGTCCACTTCCAGAATCCTGTTAATGCGATCATTGACCATTTCAGGAGTTACCAGAGCTTTGGAGAGATCCCTGGAAATCATATCGTTATGAAGGATCGGAAAATAAATGCTGGTTTGACCATGGCAAACCCGGTGATTAGTCCTGAAAAAATTGGAGACCTCATGCTTGAGCCTGGCCTCGGTATTTTGATCATAAGCTTCTTTTTCCTTCTCGGAGATTTCTCCCCGCTTTTTCATTTCTCTGAAAATGTCAAAGTAGTCCTGGCCAAATTCATTTACGGAAGGATTTCTTCTCATGTTGACGATTTCCAACAGCCAGTTTTTCATGCTGAATGTGGAAAGCTGCGGGTTGAACCCGGTTTTTCCTGCCTGTTTGTATAGCTCGACGATATGTCGGGTTTCAAGAAGCTGCTCATCCATATAGGCATACGTCAGGAACATATTCAACAGACGGCTTTGATTGTTTTCCTTCAATACCTTTTTAAATACAGCTTCATAGATTTCAAAAAATACGGACGATACACCGCTACGAATGGAACGGGCCTCTTCGCTTAAAGAGTTCCGGTCTTTTAAGTTTCTAAAAGCTTCAAGGCTGATCCTGAAAATATCCGCACGTTCTTTGGGGATTTCCGAATATTCAAGAATTTTTTCCGCACTGTTTCTCAGCTCATCAGGGAGATAGTCGCCTGAACATGCTGCTTCAGAGGATGCTTCACCCAAAGCCGCACCTTCAATGGACACATCCGTCGTGGTCATGCTGAGCATATTAACCATATTATCAAGATACTCAAAATCAATGTCATAGGAATGTTCATACCTGCTACTGAATATTTTGGATATTTCTCTGAGCTTTTGAACAAGGAAGACAATCAGCTGGACCACTGTTGAAGTATCTGCATTCATACTTCTCAGCTCAGCAGCTGCTTTTTCATATTCTTTTAAAATACATTCTTCACTATCGGAATACAGGTTTTTGAATAACCGGTCCGCCTCTAACAGAGATTTCTGAATTGCACTTCGGATTTCTTCCAAGCATTTGCCTGCTTCTTTACAATGATAAGACGTAACTGTGAAATCAGCCGCGAAAAATCCTTTGCGTATTTCCGGAGATATAGATAGGAAATGTTTATAGTAGTTAACTTTTTCGCTGCATTTTTCCAATTCCGAATTTTTATTTTGATCATCATAGTTCAAATGTTTCTTTTCTAAAAAAGATGAATTAAACCCCAATGGGAAGGCGAAATTTTCACACTTCAGTTTTTCAAGATATTGCTGGCCTTCTATAAAAAAGGAGTTTGCCGGTATATGTGAAAAGTTCTGTTTTTCTTTTTGATACCAAAATGCGACTAAAAGGTTGTCATGCAGTATTCTTAGTGTTTTTACGAAACTATCCAGCTTTGTCCATGCAGTATAAGCGCTGATAACCGTATTGGCAATGGAGGAGATGGTATAGGCGGCATAGTCTTTCTGATGCTCGAACAGATTCTTGATTTGATCCAGGCTGGGCGATAGGAAAATAAACAGTGTGCTGTCCTTGGAAGTCCGATAGGTGAAAGAATGTTTTTTTGAAAGAAACAGGTCACCGGAGCCAAGGATAATATTCTGATCCAGCTCAAAGACTTTAAAGCTTCTTTTGAGGACATCCTCATCATCTTTCCCGTGTGAATCAAAAGGGGAGACGAAAACATCAACCTTCCCCTTCAGGAGAATGTTTAAAGAGGCATTGCTTTGACCTTCAGTGAATAGGATACTGTTCGTGCTAAAGGAATAGTTGCCGTTTTGATTTGGCATTAAGCTCATGTTGATCACCTTGTTTTTCTATTAGTATATATAACTAACTACAGTGAAGCAGAATGAACAGTATTAGCAAACTCCAAATAAAATCCATGATGGTTCTCTATATTTTATATAATATTGGTATCCGTTGATGCTGTAAAAGCTTTGAAAGCATTGCAGCAACTCATATTAATCATATCATACCATAATCTATTAATAAACCTAAAAAATTCATGTAAAAATTTTAGAGAATTTGCTTGACTTTTTATCGATCCGCCAGTAAAATAGTCTTTGTCGGTTGGCACGGAAACGTTAAAAACCGACATGGTGAAACAAGGCCCATTGGTCAAGTGGCCTAAGACACCGCCCTTTCACGGCGGTAACAGGGGTTCGAATCCCCTATGGGTCCCCATTAGCAATAAATAGTCAGCTGGTCTACTAGCTTTCATGAATGGCTGGTAGACCGGTGGACAAACCAAAGTTTAAAATACGGCCCGGTAGTTCAGTTGGTCAGAACGCTAGCCTGTCACGCTAGAGGTCGAGGGTTCGAGCCCCTTCCGGGTCGCCATTTACAACTTAATACGCTGGTGTAGCTCAGCAGGTAGAGCAGCTGACTTGTAATCAGCAGGTCGGGGGTTCGATTCCGTCCACCAGCTCCATATGGGGAGATTCCCGAGCGGCCAAAGGGGGCAGACTGTAAATCTGTTGTCTCTGACTTCGATGGTTCGAATCCATCTCTCCCCACCAAAAAGAATTCAGGTTGGAAACAACTTGGATTCTTTTTTTTACCTACTTTTTATCTATAGATCCACTTCTTAAAAATAACAAAATTCCAGCCCGCAATCAATCCCATCACCAATATTTTTGAAATCAATACAGGGATCAATAAAAGCCCTGTGAGAACAAACATCACCGCGTTGGAGAATGCCAGATTGACAGAAAATAAACCTGCAGTTTGTAGAAGTTCCTTGAATGGATTTCCATTAGACTGAAATGACCAGTATTTATTAAGGAAGAAACTGGTTAGAAATCCCGTGAACATGCTAACAGAGTGTGCCGCTGTAACACTGAACGGGTACGAAAAAAGTATCAGATTAAATACTCCGTACTCAAAAATAGAAGAAACAAGGCCTGAAATCAAGTATTTATTAATTTGGAAAATGGTTTTGTGTATTTTAAACCACTTGAAAAACCTTAAAGCTCTCCCGCCTGAAAATGTCATAAAAGTCTCCTGATTACGGATTTACAAGCCATTATAGCTTCGTAGCATACAGTAGAATACCAATATGGATAAACCATTGGATTAGTATCTGCTTTTAACAATTTATTAAAAGGGCTTGACAAAAATTGAAAGATTAAATATAGTAGTACTAAATAATACTACTAATGAATAATATTTAAGTAAGAAGAATTATGATTTGTGAATAGCTGACAGAACTGCATCTATATGTACGCCAACGACTAAAAGGGTTCATATACTGAATGTATGGAATCATATTTTTAAGCAACTCTAAAAAACAAAGTTTGATAATCAATCACAAGAGGAATATAGCGTTTCATGCAGCACTGCTGTGTATCATATTGAATTAAGAAATGGGGAGGGAATTTATGAGTGAATATTATTCAGTAAAGACATCCTTTTATGGAAAACACTGTCCGCACGATCTGGTGAAGAGATTTGGAAGTCCGGTCTATATTTATAATGAAAGGATTTTCAGGGAACGATGCAGGGAAATGGCCGGACTTGTTTCTTATCCGAATTTCAGGGCCAATTACTCTATCAAAGCCAATTCAAATCTGGAACTTTTAAAGATAGCCAGAGAGGAAGGAATGCTGGTGGATGCCATGTCCCCGGGAGAGATCTATGTCCTTGAAGCTGCTGGATATCAGGCAAATGAAATATTTTACATAAGCAATAATGTATCGGCCGAGGAAATGAAGTTTGCTGTTGACAGGGGGATTTTGGTCAGTATTGATTCACTGTCCCAGTTAAAACTCTTTGGAAGGATCAATCCGGGAGGGAAAGTGGCTGTAAGGTTTAATCCGGGTATCGGTGCAGGTCATCATGAAAAAGTAATGACTGCGGGGAAAAAGACCAAGTTTGGTGTGAATATGGATTTTGTTTCGGAGGTAAAAGGCATCCTCAAGGAATACGATTTGAAGCTGGCTGGAATCAATCAGCATATAGGTTCGCTCTTTCTTGAAGGGAATGCGTATCTGGAAAGTGTGAATTCCATCCTTTCTATTGCAAAACAGTTTGAAGACTTGGAGTTCGTAGATCTTGGAGGAGGTTTCGGTATTCCATATCACAAACAGGAAGGACAGGAGCGGTTGGACTTAAGCATGCTTGGAGAGAGTTTGACAAAACTGCTGCTGCAATGGTCAGAGCAATATGGTAAAAATGTTCTGTTCAAGATTGAACCCGGGCGGTATATTGCTGCAGAATGCGGAGCACTTCTCGGAACGGTGCATGCGATAAAACAGAACTACGGAACCAATTATGTTGGAACGGATATGGGTTTCAATGTTCTGGCACGTCCTGTAATGTATGATTCCCATCACGATATTGAAGTTTATAAGAATAGTGATATATCAGGGGCAAACGAGGAAATGGTTGCAAATATTGTAGGAAACATCTGTGAAAGCGGAGATATCATTGCGCGGGGAAGGCGGCTTCAGAAAGTTGAGGAAGGAGATATTCTTGGGGTGATGGATGCGGGAGCCTACGGATATTCAATGGCTTCCAACTACAATAACAGGTTGAGGCCGGCAGAAGTACTGATCCGGGAATCCGGAGAAGCAGTCTTGATACGGAAAAGGGATACATTGGAAGACTTAATCAGAAATTTTATTATTTAAAAAGATGGAGAAGTAAATGTTGCCCCTGGAAGTTTGTGTGGTATAATGTTGTTGGATAAAATGCAAGATTTGATAAGGGAGGTTGCAAAAATGAAATTTACTAAAATGCAGGGATTAGGTAATGATTATATATATGTAAACTGTCTTAGTGAAAAGGTTGAGAACCCTTCTGAGGTAGCAAAGTTTGTAAGTGACCGTCACTTCGGTATTGGTTCTGACGGGCTTGTACTTATTATGCCTTCCGAGATTGCAGACTTCCGGATGAGAATGTTCAATTCCGACGGATCTGAAGCAGAAATGTGCGGAAATGCCATCCGTTGTGTCGGCAAGTATGTCTATGACAATAAGCTTACAGATAAAACCACTGTAAAGGTTGAGACGCTTGCGGGTATCAAGATCTTGGAGATGACTGCAGAAAATGGAAAGGTTGTTTTGGTTAAAGTGGATATGGGAGAGCCCATACTAAAGCCGAAAGACATTCCTGTGAAAAGTGAAAAGGATCGTTTTATTGCGGAACCTGTAGAAGTTAACGGAAAAACCTTCAATGTAACCTGCGTTTCCATGGGAAACCCGCATGCAGTTGCTTATGTTAAGGACGTATTGAAATTCCCTCTCGAAGCAGATGGACCTAAAATGGAAACCCACACCTTGTATCCTAGGAAGATCAATGCTGAGTTTGTTCAAATCATAGATAGACAAAACCTTAAAATGCGGGTATGGGAAAGAGGTGCAGGCGAAACCTTGGCTTGCGGTACAGGAGCTTGTGCTGTCCTGGTAGCTTCGGTTCTGAACGGTGTCAGCGATAGAAAAGCAACAGTGAAACTCCTTGGCGGTGACCTGATCATTGAATGGAATGAAAAAGACAATCATGTTTATATGACAGGGCCGGCAGTAAAAGTATTTGATGGTGAAATTGATATTGGGCAATAGGTAATAGGTAATAGGTGATAGGTGATAGGTGATAGGGAATACGTGATGAGGGATGACGTAGGGGCGAGACACCGGCTCGCCCAAAAGGTTAAAACAGATTAATCGTAGGGTCGGACGACCCTGTCCACCCAAAGATGGCAATAACATAGGGGGTGAGACATCGGCTCGTCCAAGAAATAAATTTAAAAACACTATATAACAAAGATAGATGGAGGAGAACAACCATGGTTAGAGTCAATGAAAATCATTTGAAGTTACCAGGCAATTACCTTTTTGCTGAAATCGGAAAAAGAGTCAACGCTTTTAAGGCAGAACATCCTGAAGCAAACATCATCCGACTCGGAATCGGAGATGTAACAAGACCTTTGCCACAGGCCTGCATTGAGGCTATGCATAAGGCTGTGGATGATATGGCGGATGTAAAAACCTTCAAAGGTTATCCCGAGTACGAAGGTTATGACTTTTTAATCAATAAGATCATTGAATGTGACTACAAGGCAAGAGGCGTAAATATCGGTACCGATGAAGTGTTTGTAAGCGATGGAGCAAAAAGCGATACTGCCAATATTCAGGAGCTTTTTGGTCAGGACTGCACCATTGCGGTAACCGACCCCGTGTATCCTGTTTATGTGGACAGCAATGTTATGGCTGGAAGAACCGGTGAATACGGAAGTGATGGAAAGTGGAGCAGGATCACATACCTCCCTTGCACTGCTGAGAACAAGTTTGTACCTGAACTTCCAAAGGAACGGGTAGATCTGATTTACCTCTGTTTCCCCAACAATCCTACAGGAATGACTCTTTCAAAAGATGAGCTTAAGAAATGGGTAGAGTATGCGAAAAAGAACAATTCCATTATTCTTTACGATGCTGCATACGAAGCGTATATCAGTGAGGAAAACGTTCCTCACAGTATCTTTGAAATTGAGGGTGCCAGAGAAGTTGCCATTGAATTCAAGAGCTTTTCGAAGACAGCCGGTTTTACTGGCACAAGATGTGCATATACCATCATTCCAAAAGATTTGAAGGCTTATTCCGCATCCGGAGAAGCTATAAATCTAAACAGACTCTGGTACAGAAGACAGGCAACCAAATTCAACGGAGTTTCCTACATTGTTCAAAGAGGGGCTGAAGCGGTATACAGCGAAGAAGGCCGCAAGCAAGTAAGAGCTTTGGTCGATTACTATATGGCTAATGCAAAGATTATCAGAGAAGGCTTAAAGAGCGTAGGTATCGAGGTGTATGGAGGAGTGAATGCGCCATATATCTGGCTGAGGACTCCGAATGGCTTGGACTCATGGTCATTCTTTGACAAGCTTCTTAATGAAGCAAATATCGTGGGTACTCCCGGAGTCGGTTTCGGACCTAGCGGACAGGGCTACTTCAGGCTGACAGCCTTTGGCAGCAAGGAGAATACGGAAGAAGCTGTAAACAGATTCAAGACTCGTTTGAAAATCTAACTTAGCTTGACATAAGGCCTTCGGTTCTCCGGGGGCTTTTATTGTCCTTTAGCCATTGATGTTCTGAGATGTAAGTAAGAGAAGTCATGGCTTCCGTTTATCCAGGCCTCGCTATACTGAGTTAATTGAAATGTAATATGCAAGATATCCTTCAAAAATGTATTGCATAAAAACATTTCCATGTGGTAAAATACGTTAAAGACTATGAAAGAGATTATGTAGCAGCTGTGGTTGCAATGAAGAGAGGCGTGCGGCTGGTGAAAGCACCCCAGAACATAGACCTGCGAATTACCCTCTGGAGTTTCGTGCTGAAAGATATTAAAAGGGGACATTACCGAATTAGAGTAGGAAGTAAGAAGTGAGAATTAAAGAAGCTTCTTCGAAGGCTCACTTAAATTCAACCTTGAACCTCAAACTTCTAACCTCCTATTTTAGTAGGCACTGACGGCAGCCGGCCGTTACAGCGGATTTTAATAAGGTGCACAGATAATTAGCAGCTGAGAATGGATCACTGCTAATAAAACCCAAAATCTAGGTTCCTGTAAGAGCTATTGAACGATATTCGGGTGATTTGAAATTGTGTGCGAATTAAGGTGGTACCACGGGCTTTCCCGTCCTTAGACAGAAGGATGAGAAGGCTTTTTTTGTTGGAGAAAATTTTGAAATAAGAATTGGAGGAGGAAAAATATGTCCAATGTTTTTGATATGCTGAAGGAAAGAGGCGTTATTGCCCAGGTAACCCACGAGGATGAAGTCAGGGAATTGCTGGGTAAAGAAAAAGTTACTTTTTATGTTGGTTTTGATCCGACGGCAGACAGCCTTCATGTAGGTCACTTTGTGCCGATGATGGCGATGGCACACATGCAGCGTGCAGGACACAGACCTATAGCAATTATTGGTGGGGGAACTGCCATGGTTGGGGATCCATCGGGAAAAACAGATATGAGAAAAATGATGACCAGAGAAGACATCCAGCATAATGCGGATAGATTTAAGCAGCAGCTTTCCAAGTTTATCGATTTTACCGATGGAAAAGCAATTATGGTGGATAATGCCGATTGGCTTTTGGAATTGAACTATGTGAACTTTTTAAGGGAAATAGGTGCACATTTTTCAGTAAATCGAATGTTATCTGCTGAGTGCTATAAATCCAGACTTGAGAGAGGGTTGACTTTTATTGAGTTCAACTACATGCTCATGCAAAGCTATGACTTTCTGAAGTTGAATCAATTATATGGATGTAATATGCAGCTTGGTGGAGATGACCAGTGGGCGAATATTCTTGGAGGTATGGAACTTATTCGAAAGGCAGAAGGCAAGGAAGCATACGGGATGACCTTTTCTCTGCTTACTACAAGTGAAGGTAAAAAAATGGGCAAGACAGAGAAAGGTGCTGTTTGGCTCGATCCTGATAAGACATCTCCTTATGATTTCTATCAATACTGGAGAAATGTAAATGATGCAGATGTAGTCAAGTGCCTGAAGCTGCTTACCTTCCTTCCTATGGAGGAAATCAACAGGTTGGCTCAGCTGAAGGATCAGGAAATCAATGAAGCAAAGAAGATATTGGCTTTTGAGGTAACAAGACTGGTTCATAATGAAGAAGAAGCCATCAAAGCCAGGGATGCGGCAGAAGCTTTGTTCGGTAAAGGCGGCGCAGCAGCAGATATGCCTACTACAGAAATTCCCGCTTCAGAGTTTGGCGATGGCATGAACGTGCTGGATTTATTACTCAGGTCCAAGCTGATTCCTTCAAAGGGCGAAGGCCGCCGTCTGGTTGCCCAGGGAGGCGTATATATCGGTGAAGGAAAGGTTGAAAGCATTGATCTGGTGATCAAACCTGCTGACTTTGAAAATAACGAACTTATTATTAGAAAAGGCAAAAAGGTTTACCACAAAATCGTACTTCAATAAAGATTTAAGAGCATTCTTAAACCTTTTTTGTAAAAATTTAACTGTTATAATGATTTTTTATCAATCAATCCCTTCAACCTTAAACAGGCTTGAGGGGATTTGTTTTTGTTTTTAACCCAATTTGTTATTCTTTAGCGATTTTTATAATATAGTTTAAATGATACAATTGAATTTAGTTTAAAAAATGTAGTACAAGGGTATATATTGTTTTATAAAATGGCAGGCGCGTTGAAGCAAAGTGAGTTTGGGGATTTATAATTTAATATATATTTACGGTTTAGGAGGAGTAAAAATATGATCGAAATAAAAAAGAATGTTTATTGGGTTGGTGTTAAAGATTGGAGCCTTAGACAGTTCCATGGGCATGAACTCTCAACACACAGGGGATCCACCTATAACTCCTATTTGATTAAGGATGAGAAAACGGTCTTGGTAGATACAGTTTGGGATCCATACAAGGAAGAATTTGCGGAAAGGCTTGAGAAAGAAGTTGGTTTGCAGAACATTGATATGATTGTTATCAACCACATCGAGCCGGATCATGGCGGAAGCCTTGGGTACATCATGTCCAAAATCCCAAATACCCCGATCTACTGTACTAAAAATGGTGCGGACATCATCAAGCGTCATTTCCACCAGGACTGGAACTTCAATATTGTTAAGACCGGAGACTCTGTTAAAATTGGAGAGTATGAGCTGATTTTTGTTGAGATGCAGATGCTCCACTGGCCTGACAGCCTTTTGACCTACGTGAAAGGTCCGAATGTGGCTTTGTCCAATGATGCCTTTGGACAGCATTATTCACCGGCTTCCTTGTTCAATGACGAGGTAGATACCTGCGAGCTGTATCAGGAAGCGATCAAATACTATGCCAATATTCTGACACCCTTCAGCCCATTGATCAAGAAAAAGGTGGAGCAGATCAAGGCGCTGAATCTGCCGATTGAAATGATTGCACCAAGTCATGGTGTGATCTGGCGGGAAAACCCGATGCAAATTGTTGAAAAATACTATGAATGGTCTCAGGACTATAATGAAGGAACGGTAGTTATCGTCTATGACACCATGTATAAAGCCACAAAGAAAATGGCAGAGGCTATAGGAGAAGGTCTTGCCAAGCATAATGTAATGTTTAAGATGTATGATAATTCTATTACGGACCAAAGTGACTTGCTTACAGAGTTGTTTAAGGCCAAGGGGATGATCATCGGAAGCTGTACTGTAAACAATACCGTATTACGCTCCATTGCAGGGCTTCTGGATGAAATCAAGGGGCATAAATTCAAGAATAAGATTGGTGCAGCATTCGGCAGCTATGGATGGAGCGGCGAGGCTGCCAAAGTCATCAGCAAGCACCTTGAAGAAGCCGGAATCAAGGTGGCGGCTGAACCTATCCAGTTTAGGTATGTTCCAACAGATGAAGAGCTTTTGCAATGTGTAGAATTCGGAGAAAGCTTTGCGAAGGCTCTGGGTGAATGAGGTTTCGCAACTCCGTAGAGTAGAATAGTTACAACATATTATAATAAAGAATAAAGGCAGGCGCTTTGGTGTTTCAAACCGGACGGCTGCCTTTTATCTGTTGATCCATAATTTTGACAAAAAGCGTACTGAACCTCCAATTCCTCTAGTAAAAACACAAAAAAATGCAAGATATTAATACCCAATACCTGTACAAAAAATATTGTAATTTTCTTGTTACCAAATATTAATATGCACGTTAATGTTATTTAATGGGAATGAAATAAATAAAAATGGAAAATAAAGTATAATAAACATGTAAAAAAATACCAGAAGGTATTTGAAATTTTATTTTATAGGAGGCGTAAAGAATGGGTAGAAATTTCAAAAAGTGGATGGGATTTTGTTTGATATTAGTCATCGTATTATCAACAATGATTCCTGTATCCGCAGTACAGGTAGAGTCTTTCAGTGATGTTCCATCAGGACACTGGGCTTATCAGTCCATCAACAACATGGTTCGGCTTGGTGTTATAGCAGGTTATCCGGACAGTACTTTCAAGCCGGATAAATATGTTTCAAGAGAAGAATTTGCAAAAATTCTTTGCGGCGCAACCAGTAATCCTTTAAGAGATCCTAACGAAAATACTTTCCTGGATGTACCGACAGACCATTGGGCATTCAAGTATGTTGAAACTGTGAAGGACTACTTGACCGGTTATCCTTCAAATAACGGCGGAAAGCCCCTGTTTAAAGGAACTCAGGATGCGACCAGAGAAGATGTTGCTGTAGCCCTTGTAAAGATTAAAGGTTTTGACAAAACAGTAAGTCCAAGTCCGACAATCCTGGACGATATGTACAAAGATGTATATACTATTTCATCAAATTTAAGAAATCTGATGGCAATCGCCGTTGAAAAGAAGTTAATCACTGGATATCCTGATGGAACCATCAGAGGTACACAGACAGTAACCAGAGCGGAAGCTGCAGTGCTTATAGATAGAGCAAACAGTATTGCGGGGGATGTGAAGGTAGCAGCACCTACAGGCGGAAAGGATACCACTGACAAAAAAAACAATAGCAATTTGGGGAGCCTTGTTTACCTGAACCTGGAAAGTGATAAAGATGGTAAGGTGGGAGAAAAGATTCAAGCTACGCTGACAGGGGTATACTCCAGTGGTAAAACCAAGTCAGTTACCAATGAGGCGAACTGGAAATCATTAAATGAGTCCATTGTCTCTGTGAATGGGAATGGTCAGATTTCGCTGCTGAAGGAAGGTAAAGCAAGAATTCGAGCTACTTTTGGAGGAAAGACAGATGAGCAAGAAATCACTGTATCAAGCAGCAGTGTTTCTCAAAATGAAATCAAGTCCATTCGGGTTACGCCAAGTTCAAAAATAATAAAAGAAGATGAATCCTATAATCTGAAAGTGGAAGCCGTATATTGGGATGAAAAGGTCATTAATATTACCAATAATGTACGTTGGAGCAGTAGAGACAGTTCAATTGCGATGGTAGACAGCAATGGTAAAGTAGTTGGGTTAAAGGACGGCTATACAAAAATTGATATTAATTATAAATCTAATAAAGAGTATAACACCTGCGCAGAGGTTAGAGTGATAAACAAATCAAGCAATACATTATCAATGTCCTTTCTTGATGATACAAAGACATTGAAGGTTGGCGAGAAGGTGAATTTACAAGTTATAGCAACATACTCTGATAATAGTATTAAAGATATAACAGATGAAGTATCTTGGCAGACAAGTAATAGTAATGTAGCTAGAATTAGTGTAACTGGAGAAGTTTACGGAGTTAAGGAAGGAACTGCACAGATAACTGCAAAGAAAGACGGTAAAAGCTGTATTATCGATATAGTTGTAAATAAATAAAATATCAATAAAGACAAGGAGCAGGTATTCATTTCCTGTGGCCTTGTCTTTTTTTTATTTTTATCTTTCTACTTTGCCTCCTTCGTAAGACTCCACAGACCATAATAATGAGAAAAGAGTACCCGGTAAAGCTAGAAATAAGGAAATTTTGCTCTTCATAAGAATTTGGCCGGAAAGAAGAATAATCGCATTGAGTCCATATATTAAAGAAAGTGCTTGAAAAACAATCCTGTCCGATTTAACAATTTTTCTTTCAAGTAAATTTAATCTCAAAGCACTCGTAATACTGATCTTCAGAATAATCATTACGCTGTAGATTGCGGCTGCTTTATACCTCAGAAGCATAGGGATATCATCGGATACGTGAATGAATCTTGCGTCTGCTGCGGCAAAGAGATAAGATGCCTGAGTTGAGGCAGCGATAATGTTTGCATATAGTAAAGGTATTTGTCCAATATTGACAGAACGGTAAAAGCTCAAAGAAAAATAAAGGTTAACTACAGTCCAAAATACAAAGTATTTTGACGCAGCATCAAAGTATCTCCATTCAATCAGGATTATTGGCAATACGGGTAAAATACTTGCCATTATAGATTTTACCTTATTCAAAAACAACCTCCCATGAGCCTTTCTCTATAATCACTTTGTGACATTTATTCTGGATAAAACGGATTTGTTATTATGACTCCAAAGTTAGCAAACTCTAAACTGCTTTCCCAAAATAATTCCATATTTTTAATTCTTCCAGAAATCAATACGGCTTATTCAAAGTCCATGCTTGTAAAATTGCAATTCATGGGATAATATTATTGAAGAATAAAACGAAGGTGTGGATAGATTGAGCGATTTGATCGTACTTGGAATTGAGTCAAGCTGTGATGAAACGTCTGCAGCTGTAGTTAAAAACGGAAGAGTTGTCATGTCCAATGTCATATCTTCACAGGTGGACCTGCACCAAAAATTCGGTGGGGTTGTTCCTGAGATCGCATCAAGAAAACATGTTGAGCTGATCATGCCTGTGATCAACCAGAGCCTGGAGGAAGCAGGCGTTAACATGCACGAGATCGATGTTGTTGGTGTAACCTACGGACCCGGATTGGTGGGTGCGTTGCTGGTAGGACTATCTGCAGCCAAAGGACTGGCTTTTGCATTGAATAAACCGCTGGTCGGAGTACACCATATTGAAGGGCATATTGCGGCCAACTATCTTGAACATCCTGATTTGGAGCCTCCTTTCATTTGCCTGGTAGCATCCGGAGGACATAGTCATATTGTTTACGTAGAGAGTTACAATCGATTTGAAATTATGGGACAAACAAGAGATGATGCTGCCGGCGAAGCTTTCGACAAGATTGCCAGAGCAATCGGCCTGGGGTATCCGGGCGGTCCGTTGGTTGATAAGGCGGCCTGCCAGGGAAATTGTGAAGCAATCCCTTTCCCACGGGTCCGGTTTGGAGAAGGCTCTATGGACTTTAGCTTTAGTGGATTGAAAACTGCGGTATTGAATTATCTTCATAACATGGAGCAAAAAGGTGAGAAGGTTAATATTGAAGATGTTGCTGCGAGTTTTCAACAAGCTGTTGTCGATGTGTTGGTTGAAAATACTTTGAAAGCTGCAAAATTAAAAGATGTGAAGAAAATTGCCCTTGCGGGTGGTGTTGCGGCAAACTCTTTGTTAAGAAATCAACTGAAAAGCCGGGCTGAAAAATTGAATTTCGGAGTATTCTACCCAAGACCGATTTTGTGTACGGATAATGCCGCTATGATTGCATGTGCCGCATTTTATGAATACCAGAATGGCAGCAGAGCGGGTTTGGAGTTGAATGCTGTTCCGGGTTTGAAACTTGGAGAAAAATAAGGAACTTGCTGATAAAATAATAAGAACCTTGTTATTATATCAGCAAGTTTTTTCTACAGGCATTGTTGTAAAAAGCAGATCGTCTGAAGTTTTTTCTGTGGATAAAGCAAGTTATCCACAGGGATGACCTCGTGATACGAGGATTTTTGTTAAAAAAGTCTATAAATGAATAATTTCTGATAAAATGATTTTAGGAATTGTTGTCGATTTATATATCTAATTGAAAATTATATCAGACACTTTTCTCTGTTGAATGCCCTAGAAAAATGTCGAAAAAAGCGGTACTACTGTTGTTAATTGTTGAAGTTATGGATGTGAATAATGTGGAAACTTTGCACAAATGCCGCATTTTGTAATAATTTTGCCTGTTGATAACTATGTGGATTGTGTGGATTAATTTTTGTACATTGTTGGATTTCCATAGAAATATTTGGGCTAAATTGCATATTGTAGATATATCAAGGGGAAATATGAAGACCGCATCAAAAGATCAGATTATCCAAACTGTATATAGAACCAATACGCTGCCGGTGATTTCAGAGTGTAATACCTCCTGCGTTTTCTGCAGTCATAAACAAAACCCGGAAGAAATTGAAACCTTCAGAATTCCGAAAATGAACCTGAGTGAGTTTAAAGAAATCATTGAATTCCTGTCAGGGGACCGGAAGATTGTCATTGGAGAATCAGCGACAAGGATCGTTGAAGGGGAACCACTTTTATATCCGGACATTCTACCGCTACTGGCGCTAATAAGAAATAGATTTAGGAATACCCCGATCCAAATCACATCCAATGGATTGCTTTTAAGTGAAGAATTGGTTGAAAGACTTGAACTGCTCGGGAATATTGAAATGAACATTTCACTGAACAGTGTAGACCCTTCCAAGCGTATTAGACTCCTTGGCAAACAAGCTGGGACAGATATCAAGAAAAAAATCCAATTGCTTAAAGACCGTATACCCTTTAGCGGAAGCTGCGTTGTTGTACCTGAGATTATTCAGCAGGAAGACATAGAAGAGATGGTAGAATTCCTTGATCAAAACCATGCCCAAGCGGTAAGGGTTTTCTTGCCGGGGTACACAAAGATGGTTAATTCAAGAGTGTGCTTGAGAGAATTATATGATGAGGTTTGTGAAGCGGTCAGGTCCCTCCGGAGGAAATACGATATTCCCGTCATCATCGAACCTTCTTTGATTTCAAACCTTGAATGCATCGTGGAAGGCATTATAAAGAATTCGCCGGCATATTATGCCGGCTTAAAGACCGGGGATAGGATCACGGAGGTGAACGGACAAATCGTAAGATCCAGAGTTGAAGCCTTTGACTCGCTCTATCGGCAGAAGGATCCTACGGTTCGTATCCAAAGAGAAAATGAGGAGCAGGATATAAAATTAAGTAAGAAGAGAAATTCTTCTCCCGGAGTGATTGTTCTTTATGATATTGATCCCGATACTTTAGATAAGATTGAAAATACTGTGAAAAGGCATGAGGCCAATACAGTTGTTTTTGTTACCTCAGCGTTGGCTTTTCCTGTCATGAATTCAGTTTTTAAACTGCGGGAGTTGAATTTTACTCATCATTTGCTTTGTGCGGAAAACCAATTTTTTGGAGGTACAATCCAGTGCGCGGGACTTTTAACAGTAAGCGATATTATTGAATGCGTAAGGAGGTATCTCCGGGAACATACCCAGCCGGACTTAATCATGGTTCCGCCTGTAATGTTTGATTATGGAAAGCGGGATTTGCTTGGTAGAAGTATCCGGGAAATAGAAACAGCGCTGGGTGTTCCGGTAGACACAATATAATCCGGTGAATGAAAAAACTCCTTCGAAAAATCGAGGGAGTTTTGTATTATAAATCCAAATATTTTTATCGGCTTTGAGAGTACTGTCTATAATAATCCATGACTCTTACAACATAGTTTTTTGTTTCAGCATAAGGGGGAACCCCGTTATATTTTTTGACACTTCCCGGGCCTGCATTATAGGCAGCGAGAGCAAGCTTTATGTCTCCGTTGAAGGCATTCAGCTGATCTTTAAGGTACTGGGTGCCGCCATCAATGTTCTGTGAGATATTCCATGGGTCTGAAACGCCCAATGCATCTGCTGTTCCCGGCATAAGCTGCATCAAACCCTGAGCGCCTGCATGGGAAAGGGCGCGGGGATTAAAGCCGGACTCCTGCTTGATGACAGCTCTGATCAGATTGGGATCAACACCATATTTTTTTGACGCAGTGAGAATGTTGGCATTGATTGCTTCCATCAGCTTTAACTTATCCGCAGGAAATACCGCCTTACTTACTGAACGTGACTGCTTGGCTCTTTCCACGTCTGAAGTCCGGTCGTTCCCTTCCTTGTCAATAGCGGGTCCGAGTACTTCTTCATCGGTCTCATTCATGTTGATTGCCTCATCGAGATATTGCTGGAAAGGAACGGTTTCCTCCGGAAGCCCATTCATTTTAATAGGAACCCTGTTTTGTATCTCACTTAATTTTTGCTGAAAGATATCCCTGACTGTTAACGGCATGTCTCCACCTCACCTCTATTATACAATATATTTACATAAATTGAAACCTTCAATGTATTGGAAAAATAGAGATCAAAACAAAGGAAAAGGCAAATCCCATTGGGAATGCCTTTTCTATAAAGAATATTCGAGAATTAATAAAACAAAGTATTAGGATACATCCGAATAGGTCCGGCTAACAAATTTAGAGCATGCATTCTTGGTTGTACCGTCAAACTGCCTTACAGAGAACAATTGGCACAGCCCTATGGTGGAAGAATTGTCCGAAGTAAATACCTCAACAATGAAATTTTCACAGTCAATACACTTGCTGTTTTCATTTCTTGTAGACTTGGACTGCGGCATATACCGATGTCTCATGCAGACATAGTCAGGAGTAACGATTCCTTTTTCCCTGCAAAGAATGTCATTATTCACGGTGATCGGTCTTCCCTTGATGCAATTACTGCAAGACTTTCTGGGCTTCAAACAGCATGCCTCCTTTAGACAAAAAACTTATACAAAAAGTCAATGTACAAATTTAGATGTTTGGATTATATCATATTAGAAATAAATATGGAATAAAATGGGAAATATATGTCGGCAATTTTATCACCAGGTTACTTGAAAAAAAGAAATAATCAGGTATAATAAATCTAATTCTATTCAACACAAAATAGAATAGCGCTGTGCATTGATTGATTCGGTGCAAGCTGTAATAATTCTTAACTCAATTGTACGGGGAGAGTTCATGAAGAAACCAACTGTATTGCGAAAAAGATTTATTCCTAATGAAACAGTAGATATATCAGCGGATACCCTGCTACATAGAAGCGAGGAGCTTCTGATTACAAAATGGAATGTAATCCGGCCTCGAACAGACTTTTCTTCGGGCGTTTCATACTCATTTCTGAAAGAGGGTTATAAAATCAGCAGGTTTTATGACGCTTCCGGCAAATTCTTATACTGGTATTGTGATATCATCGAAGTGATCTACGATGAAGAGAAGGATACTTATACCATGATTGATTTACTGGTAGATATCAAGCTGATGCCGGATGGAACGCTGAAGGTTCTTGATACGGACGAGCTGGCGGAAGCACTGGAAAGGGAAATCATCACCATTGGTCAGGCGTGTCGTGCACTCAAAAAGTTGGATGAACTCTTGAAAATGATTGACAGCGGCAATTTCCCACCATTAGCTTGTAGAAGTGAGGAATACTGGTCGGTTTGACTGTAAATCTATATTCTCGAGAATTATTTTGTTAACATAACTAATGTTTTTTTATTCTTTTCTATGAGAACTGTTGTGGTCGGTTAGTCTCTTAAATTGAAATGATTTTGAGTTTTTCATCTACTGCTCTTAAAACATATTTTCACTAAATACTTTTGAATATAGTATTAGATTATCTGGTAGGCTTAGGCTCAAGGTTAAAAATCTGTGTGTTTCTAAAGTCCATATAGATAGAAGTATTGTTTGATGTTTTGCGTCAAATCATATTAAAGAGGCAATTCAATCCATACTATAAAACTGGATTTATCAGCAAATTGAAGAAAAGGAGTAAGGATATCCTTGCAGATGAAATTTCTAATTCCGGCAAAGGAAGAAAGCTTGCCTTACATCAGCGAAGTGTGTACTGGGATTTTGAAAAAGAGTGGGATAGGGCACCAGGATAGCAGTAAAACCCTTCTGGCAATAGAAGAGGCTGCAATCAATATCGTAAAGTATGCTTATGACCCGGGAATAGAGGGCGATATTGAATTGGAGTTCAGCCTCAGCGATGAAAAGTTCTCGGTATATGTAAGGGATCAAGGAAAGGGGATTGACCCAGGGCTTCTTAAGATTTATGATGTTGATGATGAGGAAAGCATCATTTCATCACATGGACGGGGATTTTTTCTAATGCAGGCCATGACCGATGAATTCCAAATCGACAGTATCCCTGGGAGAGGGACCACAATATTCCTATCAAAGCATTTGGGGGGATTGGAATGCTTGTAAAAGACAACGGGGGAAGTTGCACGGTTTATTTTGAAGGCGAAATAAATTTGAACTCTATAAATAAATTCAAGGAAGACATTCATACTATGGATGTTGAGATTGAAAAGGATATTATATTGAATTTTAATCAGGTTTCCTATATCAACAGTCTCGGCCTTGGAGCCATCATTGACCTTTATAAAAAATCAAAGGTCAAGAAACGGGGCTTAACGATTGTGTGCAATTCTCCGATGGTAAGAGAGGTTTTTGAAGTGGTTAAGTTTAATAAATTAATTCCCATATTCAATACAGACGAAGAGGCATTAGGATGAATTCTTCAACAGGAGATATCAATGGACAGAATCATTGACTTACATACGCATACGACTGCATCCGACGGCAGCATGAGTCCGGGAGAATTGGTGAAGCATGCCAAAGCTTGCGGTTTGGCTGCTGTTGCTGTTACGGACCATGATACCGTTGGCGGTATCGTGGAAGCCCTTGAAGCGGGGCAAAGGATCGGAATGGATGTGATCCCCGGTATTGAGATTAGTGCCGATTACAAGCCGGAGATGCATATCCTGGGTTTCTTTTCGCAGGATACCTATCAGAATATTGAACCAGTGCTGATGCAACTGAGAAAAAACAGAGAAGAGCGGAACCCTAAAATCATTCAGAAGCTCAATGAACTAGGATTTGAGATTTCGATGGGAGAAGTCGCACGGGAAGCGAAAGGCAGCGTCATCGGCAGGCCTCATATTGCCAAAGTGCTGTTCAACAAGGGCTACGTCAAAAGTGTCCACGAAGCTTTCGACAGATTTCTGGCTGGAGGAAGACCAGCCTATTTTAAAAAAGACAAATTGACACCTGGGCAGGCATTAAAGGAAATATCCGATGCCGGAGGGATTCCTGTCCTGGCGCATCCTGTACACCTTGGACTTACTTACAAACAATTGGATGATCTATTAGGTGATTTAAGTAAGGCAGGCTTGAAAGGTATTGAAGCTTATTATGTGGATAATAGCGCTGAGGATACCGGAAATCTGCTGAGACTCGCAATAAAGCATGAACTCCTTGCCACGGGAGGGAGCGACTTTCATGGGAGCTTCAAACCGGATATTGAATTAGGGCGGGGAAGGGGAAATCTTAAAGTTCCCTATGAGTTACTGGAGAAACTGAAAGGCGCTGCCCAATAG
>JAOAAU010000135.1 GCA_026418695.1 Clostridia bacterium | reverse complement strand
AGATGTGTATAAGAGACAGCACTTATTGTTTGGATTAACAAGGATTATTGTAAAAACGGATATGCCTATTTGTGCCCTTTTAATGAAAAGCGTGCAGCGTTGGCGCTGGTTGTTACAGAAGTATCTGAAAAAGAAGTGGATCCCTACTGGGAACTCTTCTTGTTTTCTGAAAATATAAAATACAATATCATTGAGGAATTTACGCTGAATCATTCCAGCGGCCATGTGTATCCGCATAAGATCGATAACATCTATTTCGCGGGGAATTCCGGCGGAGTCATAGACCCTTTTCTAGGGTTTGGTGCAATGAGTTCCGTGATCATGGGGGTGATGGCGGGGCGTTCCATTGCTACCGGAAAGGACTATGAGAAATTGATTTCAAATATTGTTAAAAGCAATATCCGGCTTCACGAATTCAGGAAAGTCTTTGATATGTCCAGTAACACAGCCTATGATGTACTGATGTCTTCCATTGGAGTGCCTGGAATTAAGCATCTGTTGTATTATACTCCTTTCAATGTTGTAAAAACAGGGGGCTTTATTATGAAGTACATCCCCAAAAAGAAGAAGTAAATATTTAAATATACTTTATGATTTCCTCCGTATAGGTTGGTGCTGCTTTTTTACCTGGAGGAACAACAAGCACTTCAGGCTCTTTAAACTCGGCGTTTAATAGCCGGGTGAGAAGAGAAGGATCGCCTTCCAATTCGCTGTAATTCCAATGAAGATATTCGGCACTTTCTGTAGTAAATTTTCTATAGTATTCAGAACTTCCGAGGTCATTCCAGCGAATTAGTGCTGCATTCTTGTAATCTTTCATCCAGCTCTGTTCCATTTCCATGAGGTACTCAGCGTTTTCTTTCCCATATTTCTCAAGGTATTCCTTATAGAGCACATTATACCTTGCCTCACTGGGCTGCCAGCCTCGTTCCACCCATCCGGCGGAAAACCAATAAGTACCCGGGTTCTGATCAAAGTATTCTATATATCGATTTTTTGAACCGAGAAGCAGGGTGATACAATCATGAGCACGCGGAATGACCAAAGGAATCTTTTCGCTGGACAAACCAACGATTCCATTGCTGCAGAGGCCATACCCCAGTACAATATAATCAAAATGAGGGGCTGTTCCGAAATGATTGTAAGGAAAGCCCTCATTTGCTTTAGCAATTTCCTTTTGGAGCAGTCGGTTCAACTTTTCAGGGGTATCGTGGAGGCCCTGATGCAAAAACGTAGTATCAACAAAGCATGATGATTTGCTGCTCAAAAGGGAGATTTCTCTATTTAAAACGTCACAGGCAATTACTTTTAGACGAAGCATTGATTTATACACCTCTTGTAAAATATCGGGGACGCTTCTCAAAAAGTTTAGATTTTTTTAAGCTTTAGCCCCAAGCAGTTCGTTGAACAGGATACTGTATTCGTTATTTCCTTCAATTAATGCATAACCTCTGTTACATAAACTGGAACAAGCTGAAATTGTAATATTATACATATATTCGCAGATCTCTCTATAGGTTAACCCGCAAAGTACCCTCATTGCATATGCACATAAAGCCCGGTAGTGAAGGGGTTTCCACTTTGCTTTAGTCATCAAGCTTTCAGCATGACGTTTTATTAGCTTGCTGGATAAATAAGATATTATCTTTGAAGGATGCCAGGAGCGATGAATCACGTTTCTTCCGCTGCGATATTCATTTTCTAAAGATTTAGATAGTTCCACAGCTTTCTTTTGTGTTATACCCATATCTCTATGGTAGTTTGCAAACTCCTTGTACTTATGGATAAATTTTTGAATATTATGTGTCCCAAACAAATCCATGATGAAGCTTAAATCCACAAGTCCCAGAGTATCTTTTCTGATTCCCAAATAAATTCCGAAAGATGAGTAAGGATACTCATCTTCTCTACCTGAGTACTTTTCCAAATCCTTTGGATTATTATGTATGTACGCAGATACAGTCAGATTATATTCATCGCTGTTTAATATTCGGCTTTCAAATCTCTCCTGAAATACAGGGCCGTGACGGTGATATTTCCGGTTGTAGTATCTCACATAGGCCACGTTGGTACTGTGCATGAACTTTGAAATATCAAATCCTCTCGGATCGAAATGAAGGTGCAAGTGGTTATCCAAAAGGCAGTATGCATAGATCTTGCACTTATACTTTTCTGTATACCTTTTTAGAAGGCCAAGATAATACTCTTTATCATCACTATCCCTAAAAAGTAAATATTCAGATACACTCCGACACATAATATGATAGATGCTTGCTTCACTTTTTTCTCTTGCTTTTCTCGGCATAATATAACCTCCTATCGTTAACTTCATTATGCCACAATGAAGAGAAGCATTGTATTTATTTCCCAGTTTTTGAGAAGCGTCCCCCTCACCACCCTCCCCTTGGCAGGAACAGAGACGGTGTGGTAGAATAACATTCACGAGAAGCTAGGTTAAATTTGGAGAAAACACCATGAAAATAGGGAATGTAGAACTAAAAAATAATGTTTTCCTTGCGCCCATGGCCGGGGTTACCGATATGCCCTTCCGGGTTTTATGCAAGGAGCAGGGCTGCGGCTTTGTATACACCGAAATGGTCAGTGCCAAGGGGATTCACTATAACGATGAGAAAAGCTTTAAACTGACAGCATTGGCAGAGGAAGAAAAGCCGGCGGGGGTTCAGATTTTTGGTTCAGATCCTCGCATTATGGCGGATATTGCGGATCGATTAAATGATTCCGATGCGAGTCTTATAGATATCAATATGGGATGCCCAACTCCCAAGATTACAAAGAATGGGGAAGGAAGCGCCCTTATGCTGAAGCCGCAACTCGTTGCAGAAATCGTAAAAGAAGTTTCCAAAGCCTCTGTCAAACCTGTAACGGTAAAAATCCGAAAAGGATGGGACGATCAACATCTGAATGCTGTTGAAATCGCAAAAATTGCAGAACAAAACGGAGCGAAGGCCATTGCTGTCCATGGCAGGACAAGAGAACAGTTTTACAGCGGGAAGGCGGATTGGGAAGCGATCCGAAAGGTGAAGGAAGCTGTATCCATCCCTGTTATCGGCAATGGAGATATTGTAAAGCCGGAAGATGCAAAAAATATGCTTGAACTGACAAAATGCGACGCGGTCATGATTGGAAGAGGCGCCCAGGGCAACCCCTGGCTGTTTAAAAATATTCTTCATTATTTCGAAACTGGAGAATATGCCCCGCCTCCTTCAGCAGAAGAAAAAATTGAGACCGTCATCCGGCACATGAAAATGCTCATAGATCTAAAAGGAGAACGCACGGGTGTATGTGAAATGAGAAGCCACATTGCATGGTATATCAAGGGAATGAAGAATGCTACCTATGCGAGGGACAGGATCTTCAAACTGACAGATAAAGAGGAAATCATCAGCGTATTAAAGGAGTTTCTGATGGAACAGAATTAGATGATTATTATAGAAGACAAAGTCAGTAAGGCTTCGATTAGAAATGATATCGGAGCCTTATTTAATTGGGCAAAAGCTACATCCGCTACTGATTTGGACATGCTTACAGAAAAGATGAGAAAATTAGTACAATTTCAAACAATAGATACAAATATTTACAAAATATACTACCTGTGATAATATAAATTATCGTGTTAAAAATTTACTATTTATGCTGGAGGAGGTAAAAGGGGGATCCCTTTTATTTCGTTTAGGCACTTGAACAGAGCGTTTTGTCTTTGTTTGATTATTTTAGGGGGGAAGTATCATAATGAAAAGAATTGTTGCAGCCATTTTATTGACAGTGATGCTGCTGACCATGGTTGGCTGCTCAAGTGATGAAATCGGGATGTACGGACTGATGAAGGAAACCATGCTCCTGGATACCTTTGAAACCACCGGTACGGTTTCATTTCAGGTTCAAGGGCAGTGGATTGAAGATTTCCTTAAGAAATCTCCAAAAGATTTGAAATCCATTAAAAACATATTCAACCCGGGAATAGAAATCAGATATGATATCAAACAGAACAAGAAAACTTCGGAATACGAAGTGGCGATGGAATTCCGATTCAAAGATGAGAGCAATTTCAGAAAGCTTACGACAGTGATTGGAAATAAGAAAGTCGCCTATGTGAAAATGAATGATCTTCTAGAGTTTTTGAGGCCTTATATCGCAGCAGCGGAACCATCAAAGGAAAACGCCCTGAATGAAATCATAGCAAAGGTGGAATACCTTGAGGTAGATATCGAGAAGGGTACTACGAAAGGGATCTATAAAAAAGGATACTCTGGGACAGTACAGGATGAAAAGCTAACCAAAGTCTTTATTGGCTTTATTGATATTTTCAAGGAGGCATTTCAGGGCTTCTCGTCCGGTTTGGTAACCAAAAAATCAAACGGGTACGAGTTTTCAATCGGTCCAAGGGAACTTCAGCAGGTAACGATTAAATTTGTTGAATACTTTGCAAACAATATCGATACCATTGCGGATAAGGCTAAGGAAAAAGTGAAGTCCTTAAGCGAGGATGAACTGAAAACTTTAAGTGAGGGACTTGGCAAGCCTGCACTCACAAGGGAAGAACTCCTTGAGGGATTGGATGAGATGAGGGAGGATGTTAAAGAATCTTCACCCCGTGACCTTGAAAAGATGAAGACGGATGAATCCTTTAATAAAGCAATTCAAAGTATGGAAGGCTCTAACCTGAGCTATTATGTTGGAAAGTTGGGAGATGGAAAATATGAATCATCTACCAGCATTAAGATCAAATATGAGGACAAACTTTCGATTGATATTCTGGAAAAAGACACGATCCAAAAGCTGTCGAGCTTTGCCATGGTTAAGCCTGCAAATACTGTATCCGAAGAGGAGTTAAAGGCAATTGTTGAAAAGATCATTCCCCCTACAGTGACAGAAATGAGAATCAACATTGATTCCGGTGATGCACAGCTTAGATATTCAAATAAAAAGACAGCAAAAGTAAAAATGGAAATCCTTCAAAAGGACGGATACACCTATTTACCATTAAGAACCCTGACAGAATCCTTTGGAGAAAATGCAAGCTGGGATGATACCAGAAAAAATATTGCTGTAGACAGCAAGGGTATCAAAGTCTATCTGGAGGGTTTATACTTGAATGGAAAGCCCTATGTTAAAACAAGGGAGTTAAAAAAACTCGGGTACTTCGTGCTGTATAATGATCGTACAAAGGAAACGATTATTGGAAAGTCCTATTCAAGTTCTTTGTTATATTAGAAATGATTAATTGAAGAAGAATACATAAAGAAAGGCTGCCCAGGCAGCCTTTTTTGTCTTAAAAAACAATTACTTTGGGGGATCTATCTTGTTCAGGGCTTTAATGATTCCTTTTGCAATTCCTTCCGCCGACTTTTGCCTGAAATCATCACTGGACAGTTGAACAGCATCTGACGGATTAGACATAAAGCCTAGTTCAATAAGAACTGACGGCATTTTTGCGTGCTTCAAAACTGTAAGATTGGGACGGTCAATAATTCCCCGATCACTGGTGCCGATTCCATTCATAAGTTCCTGCTGAATGCCTGTAGCATAATCGATTTCATTCAAATAACCAGCGCGGAGTCTTTGAGAAGGATAATATAAGGTCATGGTTCCGTGAAGGGAAGTGTCACGCATCCAGTTGCTGTGTATGCTTACAAAGAGCGCGGCCTCCTTTTTGTTGGCGAAATCGATTCTTTCCCGCGGCTCTGAAAAGGAATCATCTTTTCTTGTCAAGAGAACGAGGACACCGGATTTCTTCAATATCGAATAAACTCTTAGGGAGACATCCAGATTGATTTCCTTCTCAACAAGGCCTTTATCTACAGCCCCAGGATCATATCCCCCGTGGCCTGGGTCTATAACCACCAGCTTTGGTCCCTTCCAGGGAATGATTTCTGTATCTGAACTCGTATTCAAATCAATATACGGAGTGGTTCTATCGGAACGATAGGAGGTGTTTTCACTTTCATCCTCCGGAATCTTGTAATCCCGGGATCTCGGGCTCTCTTCCACAGGAACGGCTTTCGAAACATAAGTACTTTTTGCCATAAAAGAATTCATAAGGATGGATCTGGAAGCATAGATCACATTGGAACCGGAGAAATATGAAATTGTGTTGATAAGAAATAAAGTAAGCACAAAAAGTATGCTCTTATTCATGGCAGGCCACAAATCTCCTCTATGTGACTTTTCTTTTGTTCATGCAGTTCTCGATATCAATGGCATGGGTTAATCTAAAATCGCGAAAAAACCAAGGTGTCCCGTGTATTCATAAGTTTAGGAGGGACACAACATCAATCATGATGGCGTGTTACAATTGCAATTATACAACAAATTTCGAAAAAATTCACCAAAAAAATAAAACCAACATGGAAAATTGTGACACATTGGTTTTATTTTAAAAGTACTTAATTATATTTTGAGTAATCGGAAGAAGAGATTCCTCTGACTGCATCAATTACTGAATCACTCTTTTGGCTCCGATAAAACGCTCTGCATAGTAAGATTTATTGAAGTCTGATATTGTTACTTTTTCCGCTCCTGAGCTTGCGTGTATAAATTGGCCATTGCCGATATAAATACCGACATGGGAAGGTCCAGGTCTATAGGTCGTGAAGAAAACCAGGTCGCCAGGTCTTATTTTATCCTTGGATACCCAGGATCCTGCGTTATACTGCAGCTCAGTTGTTCTAGGGATTGTAATCCCGTTTTTCAACAATGTGTAGTGTACAAATCCGGAACAGTCAAAACCTGACGGTGAAGTTCCTCCCCAAACATAAGGAACGCCCATGTATTGCTTCCCCTGCTGGATGACCTTGTCCACTTTTATTTCTCTTGCTGTTGCATGGCCAACAATACCATCCCCGTAAAGATAGTTATCCATCTGGTACTTGATCACGGCATTACGGGTGACATCTCCAAAATAACCTGTAGACGTGAAGTCATAGTACCCCAGTCTTTTCAAATCATTCTGAAGGTTCGTCACTTCTGTCCCACTCATCGACTTATACAGCGTCGTATTGGATGAATAGTAATCTGCAAAAACCGTATTTGTAAAAACAGTTGCAGTAACTACAACAATCGTTAACACACTTAAAATTTTCTTTATCATGTAATTACCTCCTCTCGTATTAAGAAGGGCTGGTACGAGGAACCTCCATGACAACAGGAAAACTGCTCCATGTTTTCACATCATACAAACCACTTCTCTATGCCTACGAGGTTAGCTGTCGGGTGCGGAGTGAGCGGTATCCCCGACCATATTGGATGTGAGAGGTGAGAAGTGTGAGAAGAGAAGAATTCCAAAAGAATTCTTTCAACAAGATTGAAGTGGATCAACTTATGATTCTACTAAATTGACCCTAAACTGACTCACAAAACTTATCCCTAATTCATTATCCAGCTATGGATTAACCCCAAAACTCAGCTAAAAAATTAATTGGATTTATTTTAGCTAAGTTTGAATCATTTGCTGCCATCTGCGCAGTTCTTATTGACAGTGAATGATTGTATCCCCCGTTCCTTAAAAAAGGATTAGGCAAAATATTTAGCATGATAAAACATCATATTTTGTTTTTGCCGCAAGAGCTTCAATGTTTGATCTTGCGACTCTGTGCATTATAGGTGAGGTATTGGACGAAAATCAACCTGTAAATTATGGAATAGGGTGATTGTTAGATGCTCATGGGGGATGGTTCATACCCGGGGTGATGGGGCAAAACCGTCATAAGTAGCAGATTTCTAAAATATCTATCTATATACAGAATTCATTTTAAGGGAGTAAGCATGGCGAAGAAATCCTTTATCGGGGGTACCATCATTTTGATGTGTGCCGGTCTTATCGTTAGAATTCTAGGCTTCATTTACAGAATATACCTGTCTAATCTTATCGGGGCGGAAGGGATGGGCCTTTTTGGCCTCATTTCTCCTATTTACTCCCTGGTGATCCTGACATTGACTTCCGGAATATCTATTGCTGTATCAAAAATGGTTGCGGAGGAGTTGGCAAGGAACCATATTGTTAATTTGAAGAGAATTACAGCCTGCGGGCTTGCCATTGTAATGGCTGCAGGTTTGACTGTTTCTGTTTTACTGTTCATTTTTTTAAGACCTATTGTAGATAATATTTTAAAAGACGGAAGAACTTACTATTCTCTCATGCTCTTGATCCCCTGTATTCCGGTGATAGCTGCAGCATCTGCCATCAAAGGCTATTTTTACGGGATGCAGGATGTGACACCAACAGCAGTCTCCCAAATTGTAGAACAAATAGTTCGTATCGGGCTTGTTATGGCGATGGCGGCATCCTTCCTGAACATTGGGTTGGAGTATGCCTGCGCTTTAGCTACGATCGGTATGGCTTTTGGAGAAATTGCCAATCTTCTTGTTGTTGCCATTGTTTATTGGAGAAGAGGAAAAGCTGGCCGTGGCACAAAACGAGGAATATTGCGAAAAAGAATCATCATCAAAGATATTTTAAAAATCTCTATTCCCATCTCTTTTAACCGGTTTATTACTTCGGCCATGAGTGCTGTAGAGGATATCCTCATTCCCGCAAGGCTACTGGCAGGAGGTCTGGATAGTAAAAGCAGCCTGGAGGAGTATGGACGGTTATTGGGAATGGCTTTTCCCTTGCTGTTCTTTCCTTCGGTCCTCACATCCGCTTTGTCTACGACGCTGGTGCCTGCGATTTCAGAAGGAATGTCCTTAAAGAACTATAAAATGGTCAATTACAGGATATCCAAATCCGTTCAGCTAGCCTTTATTGTAGGCTTCATATTTACAGCGGTATTTTTGACATATCCGAGTGAAATAGGAGATCTTCTGTATAAGGGACAGGATATAGGAAGAATGCTGTATTTACTTTCCTTTACGTGTGTGTTTCTTTATGTACAGATGACGCTTCTTGGAATATTGAACGGTTTGGGAAAGCAGGGGGCATCCTTACAGAATCAGATCATCGGTAGTTCCATCAGGATTGGATTTGTTTATTTTGCTGTCCCTGCCTATGGTATTACTGGGTATGTATGGGGGCTGATTGCAAGTATGGCTTGCGTTTGTATCCTGAATCTTTACTATGTGGTTAAAACAACGGGTATGACACTGGACTTGAGAAACTGGATCTTGAAACCCGGAATTGTTGGGGGCGTAATGTACTTTATCGGCAAATATATTTATTCCTTCTTTGAGATTTTTAGTATAGGAAATCGGTGGACGATTGTCATGGCTGTAGCTGGAAATGTTTCCATAGCTATAGCCTTGATGATGGTAGTAGGTGCATTAGACCGGAAAGAAATCATGAGGTTGATTGGGTTCAAAAAACGGTAAAAGCATGAGAATAATCAATATAATTTGAAATGGCAGGTAAAAACTATCCTTGAAAGTCAAAGATGGTCAAAACCGAATTTTGATTCTATATTTGGGAATGTGGTATAAAATAATTGTAAGGTCAAAGAAAGTCAAAGTAAATAAAACAGATGGAGGTGTTAATGATGTTCGGACTGACTCCGTTCAATCACAGAAAAACAAACGATTTGGCAAGACAGAATGATATTTTTGATATGAGAAGTATTTTTGAAAACTTTTTCAATGACTCGATGTTTCCTGCTTTTCCATCCTTTGGTGCTTCAATGCGAGCCGATATTCGTGAGACCGAAAAGGAATACGTCATTGATGCAGAAATACCCGGTGTGAACAAGGAAGATATCAAGCTGGACCTGAGGGACGACGTACTTACGATCTCGGTGGAACACAATGAGCAGATTAATGAGGAAAGAGACAATTACGTCCGGAAGGAAAGAAGGTTTGGATCTTTCAGCAGAAGCTTCTACGTGGACAATGTAAAGCATGATGGGGTTACAGCAAAGTATGACAACGGAATTCTGACCGTGAAGCTTCCTAAAGATGAGACAGGAAATAATAGACGATATCAAATTGATATACAGTGAAATGCGGGCAAAGGCCCGTATTTTTTTATGATAAATTGCAGATGGAAGTAATTTACAAATAGCAGCCTATTATGCTAAAATATGGAAGTAACATACTTCAAAAGGGGTGGCGGCTATGTGGACGGAAATATGGATTGAGGTTATCGTGATCCTTGCTATTGTTGCTGCGGCGGGATTTATTTCTTCAAGCCTGGGAGTAAAAAAAGATAAAGAAATGTAAATAGAGTGAGACGTGACGCTTCTCTCAAAAGGGCTAACCCGCTGTATCGGATAAACTTGTTAATTAATCATTCATTTTCTTGTAATATGAATTTAACACTATTTTCCGAACATTTTAATATACTAGACGTATAATATGGGTAAATATCCTTTTGAAGGGAGGAAATCATCCATGGCTCACAATACCAACGAACTAAGGAAACAAATTGTTGAGAAAAACTTGCTGCTAAAAAAAATACGCCGTGAAGATCACTCCACTGATGATAAGGTGAAACAGGTCCAAATCGAACTGGATAAACTGTTATACTGCTATTTGAAGTCATTAAAATCGAGCGGCTCCAACTACATGAATTCCATAGCCGAAGGATAGAAGAAAGCTTACTGGAATAAAGAAAAAAATACGTTAATGATCTTTAGTTTTGTGAAATTCAGGGGCTCCCTCACCGAATAATTGCAGCGGCCAAAGCCGTACTGAGGAGGACAGCAGCCCCGTTCACCTACATATTCGAAAAGAGTATGTTTATTATTGAAAACCTTCTGATACACACCTCTAGAGAATACGAATACTCTGATACAAGTCTTTCCCATCCAACAAAGATGCAATCATCGCGCAAAGCTTTTCAACTCCGCATTTGATCTGGTCTGTGTAAACAGCAGCAAAGCTAAGGCGTATATTGTTGATGCTCTGAGGACAGTTTCCGCTGTAAAAGATTCTTCCCGGTGCGAAAACAACGTCATTGGAAGACGCATGTTTTAGTAAATTATTCACTGGGAAACCATAAGGCATGTCCAGCCATATATTCAGCCCCCCTCCTGGCTTGGAATAGGTGACTTCCTTTGGAAGGTGACCGTCCAGTGCATGAATGGTTTCAAAATATCTTTCCTTATAAATATCAAACATAAAATTAAAATGCTGATCCCAGTAACCCTCTCTGATATATAAATCAAATGCTCTTTGCGTCAGTCCGGAGGTTGAGATATCTGTAGTATGTTTGGCTTCGATGGTTTGCTGCTTGAGTTTTTGAGGAACGATCATAAAGCCAAGTCGCAAGCCCGGCATGAAGATCTTTGAAAAACTCTTGATGTAAATGACTCTATGATTGAAGTCTAGCGCTTTTAAAGGAGAAAAACCTCTGTTTTCAAAATCCAGGTCGCTTACATAGTCATCCTCAATGATATAGGCGCCGTATTTTTCTGCAAGCCGCACGATCTCCGCCCTTTTGTAGTTTGAATAGGAACAGCCTGTTGGGTTTTGAAAGGAGGGAATGGTATAAATCAGCTTGGGCTTGAACTTCTGAAGGGTATATTCTAAAATGTTCAAATTGAGCCCATCTTTCTCCATCTGTACATCGGCGATCTGTGCCCCTCTGGATTTAAAAACGGCAATAGCCCCGGTATATGTGGGGCTTTCTGTGATTACGTAGTCTCCCTGGCTTAAAAACGCCTTGGAAATAATATCAATCCCCTGCTGGGCTCCGGAAATAATTTGAATGTTTTCCGGATTGCAGTGAATGGAGCTCCTTTTAAGTATCTCAGCAATACTTTCTCTTAAAGGATAGAATCCTTGACTGTCCTGGTAACCGAAAGCACTCCCCTTGTCCCGATCCAGCACCTCATTGAGAACGAGCTTAAAATCTTTAACAGGAAAAAGATCGGAGGTAGGGGTGGCACTGGCAAAATTGATAGTTTGATCGCTGATTTTAATTCTATCGTTATTAATCACTGAAATATCATCATTCTGATATAATTCATCCAGAAAAGTCGTGGGTAAACTCTCAGGAACAGCTTGAAGACTATTCGCCACATAGGTGCCGCTGCCCGGTTTGGAGTATGCAAAACCCTCTTTTTCCAACTGCTTGAAGGCGGAAACAACTGTGATCTGATTGATCTTCAGTGCTTCTGAAAGCTTGCGGACAGAGGGAAGTTTCAGGTCCGGAGGCAGGGTGCCGTCCTGAATTAACTCCTTGAGGCAGTTGAACAGTTGAAGGTACAGAGAGGTTTTACTCTCCTTATCAAGCTGAATGGATTTAAAAAGTTCGATCATATGCGGCTCCTGAATTCGTTTTATCTATAGCTCAATTATATCCAAGCAGCCGGGAGGTGTAAAGCTTGGAAAGAGGAGGGGGGACGCTTCTCAAAAAATGATAAAAAAGTGTATGATAAAAAAGTGAAGGCGTGTCAAATGATGACTTTGTGTTTTCCAAAAGGTTTAAGTTTTTGAGAAGCGTCCCCAAGTTAACAAAACATCTTACAGGAGCAAAAGATTTGCCCACGGAAACTTGACACAAACGGAACCTCCGCTTCATTTGACGCTTCCAGTGCAATCATGTATAATTTTTAGTTGAAGATGGTGCTAAGCATTACTTGAAGGAGTGTTTTATTTGCCGGACTTTTCCGTGGTCATTCCCCTTTATAATAAAGAAAAGCATATCAAGAGAGCAATCGATTCCGTATTAAACCAAACAGCAGGAAGTTATGAAATAGTAGTCGTTGATGATGGCTCAACGGACAATAGCGCCGATGTGGTTGAAGCTATCAAGGATGACCGTATACGGCTGATCCGACAGAAGAACTCCGGAGTTTCCGCAGCAAGAAACAGGGGAATCGAGGAAGCGAGGAATGAATTTGTCGCGTTTTTAGACTCGGACGATTCCTGGAAACCGGACTTCTTTGAGAATATTCTTCGATTGATGGAACAGTACCCTTCCGCAGGTGCGTACGCGTTGGCCATAGAATCCTATGACGGAAAACGATATGCCAGGGTCCCCTATATCAACTTACCTGAACCACCTTGGGAAGGGATCATTCCGCACTTTTTCAAATGCATGTTGGGAAATCCGCCGGTATTTTCTTCGTCGGTTGTCATACGTGCTGAGGTTTTTAAGACCATCGGAGGATTCAAAATCGGGGATAAAATCGGTGAAGACGTGGAGATGTGGTGCAGGATTGCGTTGAACTATCCTATTGCCTTCAGTCATAGAATTGGAGCTGTCTATCATCTGGATGCTGAGAATAGAACCTATGTAATCGGTAAAAAGTTCAAGAAGCCCATCCGGTATATTGAGACTTTGGAGACAGCATTGAGAAATAAAGAGTTACCTGTGGAGTTGGCAAAAGATATAAAAAATCTTATTGAAAGAATTGAGTTGGGACATGCCAGCGCTGCGATTCTTTCGGGGGACAGTGCAGAAGGCAGAAAGACACTGAAAGGCTACCCCTTTGATTATTATAAAAGGCAGAAGCTGTTTTGGTACGCGGTATCTTTTTTGCCGGCTAGATCCCTGTTGGCTTTAATGGATTTAAAGGCGGCCTTAAGAAGATTGAAAAACGGATGACAAGGAATGAATGGATGGATATAGTTAAGAATTGTCTTTGTTTAGTAAGAAGTAAACTAAATAGCAGAAATAATCTTACGCTGAATATCCTGGCGCTGATGTCCATCGGGATGAGTTTCCTCTATACCATCCTGATTGGCAGGGTCTTTGGGACCAATAAAGAGACGGATATTTTTTTTGCTGCCAATCAGTTCGTTATCTATGCCGGATACTTTTCTCAAATATTTTATGAATGCTTTGTAGCTTTTTATGCGGATTTGAAGGTTGCCGGTGATGAGAAGGCAGACCGGCTTTACTCTACTTTGATTTGTCAGACCGTTGCTTTTTCGGGAATCATTATACTCCTGTTAAACGCATTATCGTTTTTGATTGCCCGGCTTTATCTTGAAGCGGAATGGGCGGATGGACTTGTCAGGGTTTTGTCTCTGTTTATCCTGTTACAGAACTTGTACTTAATCAATAAAAACAAGCTCAATATGAATTTCCGGTTTAAGGCTTCCTATTGTATTGAAATCGGCCTTTTTACCTTGAATACCATCCTGATCTTCGGATTCGGACCGAAAATGGGTGTCATTGCTATTGCCTATTCCATATTGATTTCCTATGCTACTGCGATCATTATACAGATGGTTTTCATCATGAAGGTGCTGAAAACAAAATTTACTTTCAACTTCTGGCATGAAAACACCGGGGAAATCGTAAAAGGGTCTATTATGGTGAAGCTCGGCTCAGTACTATACGGTTTTAAAGACGTATTGATTCCAAGGCTGCTTTTTCGCTTTGAAGGTGCCTATACGGCTTATTCCTATGCATTAAAGTTCGCTACAGCAGTGCATTCTGTGATCAATGCGCCCAATATCACGGTCTTTTCCAGTGAAATCAACTATATGGTTTCCAGGAATGAGACAAGCTTGATTTTCAAGAAAATCAGATCCTTGATTGCAAAATTAGCGCTAATGTTTAGCAGCGCTGCAGCAATCAGCTATTTTATTATACCTGTTGTTGTAGTGATTTTCATGAATCCCGAGGCCTGGTTTATTGGTACAGTTCAGAACAATTTTGTTCTTTTATGCGTGTATTTCATGATGGTAGTACTGGATACTCCTTTTATGATGACGCTCTCTGCGTTTAAACGATATGAAAAGCTGCTCATTGTAAATGCGCTATTCTTTATATTATTTTTGATTCTTGCAAACCTTTTGCCAAGAACTGCGTTCTTTATCATACTTGCGCTATGTATATGCCAGTTTACTAATTTCGCAGCATATATGATTTATGCCAGACGGGAAATAAAGGCCAAAAGAGCATAGAGCGGTAGAGTCGTTTGTATAGGTACATTTGCAAAACATACAAGTCAATCTAATCTTGCTAATATGTAAAACGAGTCATATAATTTGAGTAGTAATGAGAGTGATGATTTAGAATATTCATGATTCAAGGGTGACTTTAAGAAAGGTGGACGATGGATATGATCATTGATGATAGAGGAAGACTGTTCGGGAAGATTAATATTGCGGATATAGCATTTTTACTGGTTGTAGCCATTGCAATTGCAGGAGTGGGTTATAAGTTAAAAAAGTCAAAAACGGTGACGCCTTTTGTGAAAGAGGATGCTGTTGTAATAGAAGTTTACCATGATGAGGTCCCGGATTTTGTTGTGAAAGCAATTAAAAACGGTGATGCTGCTGGCGACTATGAAAGAGGTACTTCTTTCGGTAAGGTAGTAGAAGTCAAAAGCGACAAGTCAAGATCTTATGCACAGGACAGCAGCGGTAAATATGTTACTTCATCCAAGGATGGCTTAAATGCAGTAACAGTGAAGGTTGAAGGCAGCGGAATCATCAACAAAACCGGCGGTGTCTCCATCGGAAATATTGACTATTTTATCGGAAGAACCATCATATTCAAAGCCGGCAATTGCGTGTTCCAGGGAAGAATTTCGAATATCGCAAAGAAGGGGTAATGCTTCTTGGGAGAAGGTAGTATTCTAGTCCGATGCTTTAACACCGTTTTATATACAATTCAGCAATCTTTTAGAAATGGCCTGTTTATTCGTTTTTTACTGAAGTGTTTAGGCTTTCTTAGTGTTACCTTCAGAGACAGCAGGTTATACTTTTTTTTCTGTCGTATCTCTGCGTTCTTTTCCAGAATGTTTTCAGGGAGTGTTGTTCTTCACTCCATCAAAGATAAAAATCCGGAGTTTTCAAGGTGGAAGGGCAGTGTTCTTTTTAAAATTGTAAATGCTGTTCTTAATTCTCCGTTGAGCTTGGGCAAATACTTATATAGCAGGATACAAAGCACTATGGAAGATGCTTTGATAATCCGTCTTGCCAAATTCATATTGCAGTATATAGAAGTGATCGTACCAGCTGTCATTGCTGCAATTTTACTTGTTCCGGATCAAAGATGGTACAATATTTATACTTTATTTATTGCCGTCGGGCTTGTCTTGCTTTTTGCAATAAAAACAGTTCTCTTCAAGGACGACGGCTTTACCATTGCTTCCATTGATTCTATGGCGCTTTTGTTTTTTGCCAGTGCAGCCTTAGCTGCTTTTACCTCTGTAAACAGGAGTCTAAGTATAAGGTTTGTGTTCTTTTACCTGACCTGCTTTCTGTTTGTCCTGCTGATTGTGTCCATTACAAGGAAAACGGAGTCTTTGAAGAATTTTATCAACATTGTTACAACAGGAATTTTCTTTACAGCGATATATGGTCTATGGCAGGCTGCTACCGGGGCGATACCTTTCGATCCTTCCCTTACGGATCTGGATGCCAATCAGGGGATGCCGGGAAGAATATACAGTACATTGGGAAATGCGAATAACTACGCAGAGCTTTTAATTATGTTTCTGCCCTATACCATCATGCTGTTCTTAAGCACAAAGAATTTCTACGCACGAGCCTGGTATTTTATCACCGGCACAGTCATGCTGGGCGCTCTTGGCTTTACTGGGGCGAGAGGTTGCTGGGGAGCTTTCTTGGTATCCCTATTCGTTATTGTTTTCTTTAAGAAAAAGAGTCTGATTCCGGTTTTGTTTATGTTGATGCTCGCATCAGTTCCATTCCTGCCGGATTTCATTGTTCGAAGGTTTATGACCATCTTCAACGCGTCTTCGGACTCCTCGGCAAAGACCAGGGTGTTGATCTTTCAAACTGTATGGCCGGTATTAAAGGATTATTGGATTACGGGAACCGGACTCGGTACCGATGTACTGGTAAAAGTGCTTCAGAGATATAAATTGGAATTGAAAATGAATGTGCCCCACACGCACATCCTATATACACAGATACTGATTGAAATGGGGATTGTAGGGCTGGCTACTTTTGTTGGCAGTATGGTCAGAATATTTAGGAAAGGCATTGCCAACATCTATCACCATGACGATGAATTCCATGCCAATATAATTATTGGAGGGCTTGCGTCCCTGGTGGGAATCCTCATTGTTTGCTTTGTTGAGCATGTATGGTATTACCCGAGAGTGATGCTGATGTTCTGGGTAAACGTGGCCATTCTGTACTCTGCCATCGCAAACATTAAAAAACCTCAGCCAAAGCCAGAAAATTATGGTACAATAGCACAGTAACGCAATGCCCGGACAGGAGATGAAACACATGAAGGTATTATATCTCCTCAATCATGCAGGAAAAGCCGGCACGGAAAGATATGTGTATTCCCTGATTGAGAAACTGAACAAGAAGAAAATCAACGCATATTTCGCATATAATGAGGAAGGCTTACTGGTCGAACAGGTAAAAGAGATCGGAATTGAGACCTTCAGGATTGAGATGAAGCACCCATTGGATATAGCGGCTGCTTGGAAATTGAACAAGCTGTGCAAGCAACTGGGGATTGATCTGATTCATACGCAATACCTCAGAGAAAACTATATTGCGCTGCTTTCCCGCTTTTTCAACCCAAAGGTGAAGGTGATGTATACCAGTCACTTCATCATGGCAAACAACTTCGTATTAAGAGTTTTCAATCGGATTCTCACAAGGCTGGAAGCGAATATCATCTCTGTCTGCAATAAAGGGAAGCAGATGTTGATGTCTAACGGACTGGATGGAAAGAAGATCAAGGTGATTTTTAACGGAGTAGATCCGAACTTTTGGGGAGATCCGATAGAATCCACCATGAGGAAGGAATTTGGAATTGATGAAGATGCTTTTGTCTTCCTTTGCGGATCCAGGTTTGCTTATGATAAAGGGCACAAGTTCCTTATTCAATCTGTAGCAGAACTTAAAAAAACCACGGATAAGAAGTTCAAATGCGTACTGGCCAATGATGGGCCCCTGCTTGAGGAATGCAAGCAGCTGGTAAAAGACTTGGATCTTGAAGGGGATATCATATTTACCGGCTTCCGAAAGGATATAAAAAACTTGATTGCTGGAAGTGACCTTTATATCAATTCGTCGGAGCATGAGGCGCTAAGCTTTGCCATCATCGAAGTGCTTGCCAGCGGACTTCCTGTCATAGCAACGGACATGGGCGGAAATGATGACATCATCAACGCAGAGACCAACTGTGGAATTCTTGTACAATATAACGATGCAAAAGGCCTTGCGGCATCAATTCAGAAAATCATGGGCAATAAGGAACTGCAAAAAAACCTTCGGAAGAATGCTTTAAAAGCCATTCAGGAAAGATTCAATCTTGATAAGATGGTAGAGGAGACATATAATCTATATGTAGATTCGGTTACGAACAAATAGTGGGAGAACTTCAGGATTCATATTTTGGAAGGAGAAACAGGAATGACAATCATCGATAGTAAAGGCAAACTGTTTGGAAAGATCAGCATTATTGATATATTAATTGTTGTGGTGCTCATAGGAGCAATAGCAGGAGCAGGATATAAGTATATAAAAGCAAGAGCATCCAATCCTTTCGTGAAGCAGGACAAGGTTCAGATCACCTTTTACTGCGAAGAATTTCCCGAATATGCTGCATCTGAGGACAATATCAAAAAGGGCAGTCTGGTAAAAGACGGTGTACAGGGAACTGTTCTGGGAGCGGTAACAGAAGTCAAAACCGGGAAAGCGATATCTTTTGCTCAATCGGATAAGGGTGAATTCAATGCATCTTCCAAGCAAGGGTATTTGTCGGCGTATATCACTGCAGAAGGACAGGGACGCTACAGCGATAACGGATTGATTGTAAACAATGTTGAATATTATGTAGGCCAGATTGTTGACAAGCTCCGTGTTGGAAAAAGCGAATTCCGTTATAATGTAAGAATTCAGGATATAAAAAAAATAAACTGAGAGGGTATGAAATAAACCTTCACCCTTTAAGATTCTGATGATTCTCGGAGAAATTATAGAGGGATAAAGGCAGATTTTATCGATATTAGGGGATTACCTGGAATGAACAACAGCGTTCTATTGAGTTTGGTTTATAACTTCGTATTCAAGCTGATGGACTTATATAGTCATAGCAGTATACATAAAGGATTGGAAGCACTATCTTCGAAAGTAAAGGAATTATTTTCAGGTAGTGCTATTTGGTATTATTTAAGAACCTATGAGAATACCTCAAGGTTTTTTGAACAAAGCTTCTTTTTAAGATCAATCCAGGGCTGTATCGATGGGTTCCTTTCTGTTCTTCGGAAGGTATTTGTGCCCATCTGGACTTCATATACTAACAGTAAAGCATACGATTTGCTGCAAAACAGCTTATTGGGAATGATTATAAAAATAATCACGGATCGATTTGTTTTGATCCTGTGCTTCTTTATCTTTATTCATACCACAGTACCCTACCACAGCTGGCATAATCAGTACGGGGCAGCGCTCATCATTCTGATTACGCTATTGTACCTTGTGAAGGCTTCCAGCGATATCCGCTATGGTTTGGATATCAAAAGGATGGATTTTGCACTGGTGCTCTTTATCATTTCCGTTTTGATCGGTACCTTTACATCCATCACACCATCAAGCAGCATTCGGACGCTGGTGTTTAACGGAATGTCCTTTTTGCTGGTGCTGTTGATTGTCAATGTCATCAAGTCCGGAGAAGATATCGGAACAATGATATATTGGATCATTGCGGCGATCACTGCAACCTCCTTATTAGGTTTTTATCAGTATATTAAAGGAGTACCTGTAGATCCAACACTGGTAGATGTTACTTTTAGCCCGGGTGTAGGAAGGGTATTTTCTTCTATGGGGAATCCCAACAACTATGCAGAATACCTTGTACTGACGCTTCCGTTCTTTGGTGCCGCCTTCTTTAACACCAAGAATCCATATATGAAAGCGGCGATTGCCGGATTATCGGTTCTGCCGCTGGTGAACCTGGTATTGACTTCGTCGCGATCCGGCTGGATTGGGTTTGTTGCATCGGTGTTTGTATTTATTTTTTTTAAAAACAGAAAGCTTATTCCTCTGGCAATTGTGATGGGGATACTAGCAATACCCTTGATACCGTCCTCTATTATTGACAGATTGAATACTATCGGTAAGGATACATCTACTCTTTATAGGTTGAAAATATGGGAAGGTTCATGGAGAATTGTTGAAGATTTTTGGGCTACCGGCCTTGGCTTGGGACAGGAACCGTTTCAGCGCTTCTTTAACAAGTATACCAGTGCGGCTTTGCCGGCCCACTCTCATATGCTTCCTCTCCAGATATGGGTTGAACTGGGGCTGTTGGGCATCGTGTCTTTTGTCTGGATGGTTGTGCGTCTGGTGAAGAAGAGTATGATTTGTATCTTTGAGAAGAAGAATGAAGGCCTCAATAATATTATCATTGCTTGTATCTCTTCATTGACTGGAATTTTGGTCATTGGTCTGTTCGAATATGTATGGTTTTATCCACGAATTCTCACCATGTTCTGGATCGATATCAGTATTTTGATGGCGGCGTTAAACCTGCAGAATCTTAAGACAGGAATTCCTCTTCCCCGGGAATAATTGAAATTGTAAAAATCTTTTTTATTTCAGACAAAATTTTTTTGAACGCGTATTATAATACAAAAGCGAATAATCAGTTCGCTATTAAAAGAGGGGATCGACTTGGCGCAATACAAAAAGGAAGATATCAAGGAAAAGATTGATACGGCTGCTTTGAAAATCTTTGCTGAAAAAGGATATGAAAATGCAAAAATTTCAGAGATCGCCGGCAAGGCGAAGGTATCTGTGGGAAACGTATACCGGTACTATAAAAGCAAGGATGAGATTTTTTATTCAGTGGTACCGGAAACTTTGCTGGGTAACCTGAAAGCAATTTTGATTGAGAAAATAACTCTTGCAAGGGCCGACCAGACTAAAGGAAATGCAAAGACAAAAAGAGTTGGGTTGATCAATGAAGAGTTTATTGAGTTTATGGTTTCCCATAAAGAGTGCATTTTGATTCTGTTTCTTGGGAGTAAAGGGACAAAATATGAAAACATCAAGAATGAAATAGTCGAGTACTTGATCCACACAGTCCGGCAGAACTATTCCGGTGAAGGAAATCCAATCATACATGATACCCAAAATCACGGAACCATCCGAATGATCTATGAAAAATTGATTGAAATGATGATGACTGCCGTAAAATCTGCAGAAACTTTGGAGGACGCTAAAAAGTCCCTTCAGATTATTAATGATTATCACTCGTTTGGTGTCATTGAATTGTTTAAGTAATACGGAATATGAGATGCGGGAAAAAGGAGGAAAGCGCATGAAAACAACATTATACTATTTTACAGCGACAGGGAACTGCCTGGATGTAGCAAGGAACATTCAGAAAACAGTTGGAGATACGGACCTTTTATCCATACCTCCGCTGGTAAGGCAAACTTCGATCGTGCCTGAAACAAACTGTATCGGATTGGTGTTTCCGGTATATGACTATGGCGTTCCTCTGGTGGTCCGGGAGTTCCTTGATAAACTGGATGTGACCAATGTAGCATATGTTTTCGCAGTGATTACCTGCAATTTCTTGCCTGGACTTGCGTTAGAAAGGGTAGATGAGCTTTTAAAGAAGAAAGGGAAGAAACTAAACAGTGGGTTTATCATCAGAATGCCGGGGAATTATATCGTAATGTATGGTGCAAATCCTGGGTGGATGCAACGATATAAATTCAACCGGGGAAAGAAAAAAGTGATTAAGATTGCGGAGTTTGTTAATAATCGAAAAGATTATGGCGTTGAAAAGAGCCGTGCATTCATTGATCGGGTACTTGCTCCGAAGATGGAAAAGTACATAGCGGAATTTAATACACGGGATGAAAAGTTTTGGATAGATGAAAGGTGTAATGGGTGCGGAATTTGCCAAAAGGTTTGTGCTTTTGATAATATTAGAATAGTGGATGGGAAACCCCAGTGGCAGCATCAATGTCAGCAGTGTTTTGGTTGCATCCACTTATGTCCTAAAGCAGCAGTGCAAATCGGAAAGAGTACAGAGAAGAAAAAAAGGTATAGGAACCCATCCGTTACTTTGCAGGATATTATAAAATCAAGCGGATAGTAAAAAGGAGAGAAATTTATGGAGAAGAATTGGATATTGAAGAATAATTACAAAAAGCTGTTGAAGGTTTTCCATCTTCTCCTGGCTTCCAGTGT
>JAOAAU010000106.1 GCA_026418695.1 Clostridia bacterium | reverse complement strand
GGGGACAGCAATAAGACCTACCGGGTGGAGTATTCGTTTGATAAAAACAACAAGATCAAGTTCAAACTGGTAAATTAGCTTATGAATGAAGGCGAGCATTCATAAATCTATTAAAATAGTTTATTAAAAAGGAGGACTTCTTAAAAAAACAGGAAGTCCTCCTTTGCTTATAGATAATCAACACTAAAAATAAATCTAGTTGATTCGTCCATTAGAATGGGACTAAATCATCTTGCTTGAGAAAGAAATTCACTGATTTTCTGTTCGTACTCTGATCCAAGTCTATAGAAATCAAGATGACCTGCTGCTTCAAATTCAACTACTGATGCATTTGGCATGATGGCTGCAGTGGCTCTTGTGCTTTCGATTGGAACGATAGCATCCTCTGCGTTTGCTATGAAAAGTGTTGGGATAGGCATCTTTCTTAATAGTTCGTTCAGACACGCAGCAGTTGCATCTTTTAAATCGGAAATACCTGTTGTTGCAGGTACTTCTGAATTGAGGGCAATAAATCTTTGGGACATTTCAGCTTTTTCTGAATCTGCTGCCCCGGAGCCAAAGGTTAATGCCAATAAGCCAGCAATGCTGTATTGTTCAGGGGTTAACGTTTTTGCCACTTGAACAATCAATTCATCTCCTTTGAATTGTCCTGTAGAATTCATTACAATGATGGCTTCAATGGGCAGGACGTTTCTTATACCGGCATTGAGTGCAATAATTCCTCCACGGCTGTACCCTACTACTGCTTTGATATTCTTAATCTCGCCATTGTTCATTTTATTCAATGCAATTGCTTCAAGGATCATGCAATCCATTTGAGCACTGGGAGTTTTTACAGAATCACTTAATCCGCGGGCGGTGGGGCTTATTGAAATGTTTCTGTCTGTTTTTGAATATTCCATCACAGGAAGCATCCCTGTATTCTCCATACAAGAACCGGGAATATAGAATCTGGCTTCCTGGCTGGTCATGTTGCCTGTTGTGAGTACTTCTGCATTGAATAATGCTTGTTCTTCATCCTGCAATGTGAAAAGCTCAACCTTTTCAGAAGAATTCTCACGAATCACTTTTACACTTTGAACTTTTAATACCGGGTTGATTTCTGATGATAATTTTGTCATGGCTTAAACCGTCCTTTACATTTTTGAGTATAGATAAAATAAAGGTCTGCCCTGATTTAAGGCTGACCAGTAACGATTATACCATTAATGTAATAATGTGTAAATTAACATTAGTGTTTGTATTTTTCATATAGGTATTCAAGGACTTCCCAATATTGGAAAACCGGAAAGGGATGATTGGAGGCGGTTGAGCGGAACTGCACAAATTTGATAATTGATATTATAAGTTAACAGACAAATAACTTGGATTGGACGTAAAATTATCCATATTATCGGTGTGTGGATCATTGGCTGTTCAGCCAGGAAAATGAAACGAATACGTTGATTCATAATCTTGCAAACGAGATTGGACTTGATTGGTGGCATTGGGAATTTAATAGCAAAAAATAAAGATGATAGGTGCGGCGGCCGTGCTGCTCTGCATTCGAAGGCACCCGGCCTTCAATTAACATAAGTTCTAGGAGTATCATTTGTAAAAGAAAGTAGAGGCAAAAGATGTCGATGATTAATCTCTTTATGACTGCTTTTAATATAGCCCTGTTAATTTTATTGATCGTTATTTTTGTAAGAGTTATGGGGAACAGATTTGGATTAGAAAAAAAGGTCGTAAAAGCCTTATGGAGCATCAGCTTTATTTTAGTTACAATAAGCCCGTTTGTTGTACCAATGAGAGTTCTTTCAAAGGATGAGTTTAGAACATTAAAGTTTGGATTCCCATTTCGATTCATTGAACAACACACCTTCGTTGATATACCTGATAGAGAATTCCCTTTTTACGTGACGCTGATAAATCCGTGGGGACCTTCTTTGAGTAAAAACCTAAATATAGAGCTAGGAAGCTATGCGCTGTCTTATGTCTTTCTATATTTTGCGCTCTATTTATGTGCGTATGCTGTTACCGTAATAATAAGATGGAGAAAAAGTAAGGAACATTAAAGGAGAAGAACAGCAAGGAGAACCTCATTTTACTTATAGACCATTCCCTGATAAAAGACGGCGATTGTTCAATGGCCGTCTTTATTTGTAATAATTTGCACAGTAATATCGTACAAATAAATCGTAATATTTTACAATTAATTATTTTCCATTTACACAGCGTCTCAAAAAGCTTAACATTTTACACATAAATGTGAATTAATCATTTCGATTTTACGGTCACATCTACTATAATAAAGAAGAATCAAGCAGTTTCGTACATATTATATTTTCAAATACAGATAGAAATATAGGAAGCATGCCGTTTTTTATGAAAACTTGAGTATGCTCGGAGGGGTTTTAATGGGAACAAGATATTTTAAATTAATATGCTTGTTGTTTTTTTATATCGTTTTTCTTGCCTGGCCTTTAGGGGGATGTGCGCCTGATAAGTCGGCAGCGAACGGCAAAGAGCCTAAGACCGTAGAACATTCCGGGTCAGGCAGCCAAAAGCTTGTCAAAGCCCCTTTCTATGAAGATACCCAGGGGCTTCCCAATATTGAAGCGCCGGAAGGGTATGACTGGAAGCAGTTCAGTGGAACTACACTGAATTTTCTTGTTGAGAATAATATTTACGCCAATGTTCTTACCAAGGAGAGCGAGCAGTTTACCAAGATTACAGGAATCAACGTGAATATACGGCCAATGGATTTCAGTACCTTGATAGAAAAAATCAACCTGGATTTCATCTCGAAGACCGGAAAATATCAGATTGTCTATGCGGACCCCTATCAGACGCTGAACAGGTTCTCAAAGAACTTTGAGGACTTGAACAAATATGATAAGGACCCATCGCTGCCACATATTCCAGGGAGCGTTGGAGACTTTTTTGAAAAGCAGGTAGAGGTGGATTCCTACTTTTTATCCAATGATAAACTTCTGACGGTTCCCTTCGACTCTACTACGATGATTCTGTACTACCGCAAGGATATATTCAATAAGTACAGGGAGCAGTTCATGAATGAAAAAGGCTATGACTGGACCCCGGGAAACAAAGACTTTACCTGGGAGCGATACAGTGAAGTTTCCCAATGGATTACGGACAATGTACCCAAAAGTGAAGTGAAATACGGCAGCGGACATATGGCAAAGCGCCATGATTCATTGTATTGTGATTTCTCAAATGTTCTGGCTTCCTACGGAGGAGATTACTTCAGGGATAAGAACGTTGAAGGCCTGGGTTTGCAAGCCCCCAGTCATTTGAGTATGACGGATGACCGGTTTATAAAAGCTTTGAAGATGTATAAGCAGATTATCAATACGGCCGCCCCGGGAAGTACCTCCTGGGATTGGACCAATGCCGCGGATGCCTTTAAAGCCGGAGATATTGCCATGATGCCCAATTGGGATGAAAATGAATCCTCCATGGAGAATCTTGAAACCTCCAAGGTGGCAGGGAAGGTAGGATACAGCATCCTTCCCTATGGCCCGGTACGGAGTGCCAATATCTTCGGAGGTGCCGGTATCGGGATCAACAAGGATGCCAATGAAACTGAAAAAAAGGCGGCATGGTTGTTTGTGGTTTGGGCAACTTCACCGCAGACCGAGCTTCTTGTACTCACCCATCCGCAAGGCGGAGTCGTTCCTTCCAGAAAATCCGTTTACGAGAATTCTACCGTCAAGATGGTAGTTCAGGAGGGAACGAGAGGAGCTGTAAACTATAAGAATATGCTTCACTTACCTGTGGTATTGGATGCATGGAAGGAAGAACATGCCTATTACCGGCCCAAGATAAGTAATTTCTATGATGTTGAGGAAATCATTGTCAACCAGCTTCACAGGATGCTGAAGGAAAATATGGGCGAGAAAGAAACGGCGGAAGCCATTGCCAAGCAAATTGAAGGATTGAAAAAATAGAAATCATCAACCGTTTAGAGGAGTGCTTCATGGGAAATGTCAAATTCATAGGAAGCTTCAGATTTAAATTAATCGTTATGCTGGTAGCGCTCATTATTATTCCTTTGATCCTGTTTTCCTTCCTCCTCTTTAATTGGGTGAAGGACATTATCAGCGAGAAATATAGTGATTCCGCCATACAGTCCGTTTATGAAAGCAGCAAGAATATCGATTTCAGATTGAACGACCTTCGCGAGTATTCCAATATCATTCTGACCAACAGGGACTTTATCAGCATCCTGAACAATATAAAGAATACGGAGCCACTCGCGGTCGAAAATCTTTTAAGGAGCTTCTTTACATCCAGGGAAGATATTGAAGGGATCTATGTATACTCGGGAGATTACGCTTATTCCATCGGTTCCAACAAGGTGCTGACAAAGAGCAACGATGCTGCCTGGTATAAAGAATTGTCAAACACCGAAGGGGAAATCAAATGGATCGATACAAGACATGAAAAGATTAGAATCATGGCGGGGGACTTTGACAAGTATTACTTTTCCATCGGAAGAAAGCTGATTGACATCAACACCCTGGAAGAATTGGGCATCATCATGATGGATATAGATGAGGGAATACTGGAGAAAACCTACAGGAACCTGATGAGTGAAGGGGATGTTGAGGTATTTATTTGCGACAGGGACGGGAATGTCATCAGCCATCCTGACAAGAAACAGATCGGGAGCAACATCTCCCAGGAATCCTATGCGCAAAAGATGCTGACCGATGAGAAGTCTTTCGGGCGGCTGTCCTACAAAAAAGGAACAAAGGATAATATGATTCTCTACTCCACTTGTGCAACCACAGGCTGGAAGCTGGTAAAAATCATACCCAACAACTATTTGTACAGGGAAATAGACAGCATCAAAAATTTTGTTGTGGTCATCGGTACGGTCTATGTGATGGTGGCACTGCTTGTCGCACTGCTCTTTTCGCTGAAGATTACCAAGCCCATCATCAATATGATGAAAAAGATGAAAGAGGCGGAAACCGGGAATCTGGATATCAGCATCAAGACAGACCGAAAGGACGAGATCGGTCAGCTGGGCGTCAGCTTTAACAATATGATTTTTAAAATCAAAACGCTGATTGGTCAATTGGTAGAAGAGGAACGTATTAAAAAGGAAATTGAGCTGGAAGTGCTGCATGCTCAGATCAACCCTCACTTCCTGTACAACACGCTGAATACCATCAAGTGGATGGCGAAAATGCAAGGAGCAAAGAACATCAGCGCTACAGTAACCGCCCTGATAAAACTTCTGCGGGTCAGCATCAATCTGAGCAATGAAATGATCCCCTTAAGGGATGAAGTGGAATATGTGAAAAACTATGTCCTGATTCAAAAGGTCCGGTTCAATGAGCAATTTGAAATCAACTATGATATTGCTGAAGACTGTATGGATTGCCTGACTCCCAAGATGATTCTCCAACCTGTGGTTGAAAACTCGATTATTCATGGCTGGAAAGAGGGAAACAGTCAGCTGAGCATTGGGGTTAGCGCTCGGCGCCAGGAGAATAATGTAGTCATTGAGGTTACGGATAATGGTACGGGAATAGAAGAAGATATCCTGCGGAAAATCTTTAAAGCAGAAAAAAATGTTAACAAGTTCAGTGTTGTGGGATTAAATAACGTAAATGAAAGAATCAAGCTTTACTTTGGAGAAAGTTACGGGATTCATATAGTTTCGGAGGTAGGCAAGGGTACAACGGTAAAGATCAACCTTCCGTACACGACAGAGAGGAGGGAAGCCTAAATGTATAAAGTAATGATTGTAGACGACGAGATTCTGGTTCGCGTAGGACTGAAGTCCACGATTGATTGGGAGAGTATTGGTTTCACCATTGCGGCTGAAGCCTCAAACGGAGAACAGGCATTGGAGGTCTATCGGGCACAGCGTCCGGATGTTATCCTTACGGACATCCGAATGCCCAAAAAGGATGGATTGTGGCTTACGGAGACCATCAAAAAGGAAGATCCCTGGGTGAAGATTTTGATTCTGACCTGTTATGATGACTTTTCCTATGTAAGGGAAGCGCTCAAACATGGCGCTACCGATTATATCCTAAAGTCGGAGATTGAAGATGAAGAGCTGGTCAAGGTCATGGAAGAGGTCCGTGCAAGCCTGGATGCGGAAGCTATAAAACAGAAGAAGTATACCTACATCCAACACCAGATCAATTCCAACATCACCGAGTTGAAGGAAAAACTCCTGGATAACCTGATCAAATCAAAGGTAAAGATCGATGATGAATTACGTGCAAAGTGCCAAGAATTAAGTTTTGATATTGAAGGCAAGGAGTTTTTGCTGGCAACACTTTACAGGGACGACCTTGAAAGGAACCAGTCCTTTTCAGACAAGGACTGGCAGCTGATGAATTTTGCCATTGTAAACATTGCGGGGGAGATTTTTAACGAAAGCAGCCTGGGCTTTCTTGCTGGCTTGAATGACAATAACTTTGTCATCCTGATCAGCAAGGATAAAATCAATGAGACGGAAATAATGCCTGTTTTCCGGAGACTGAAGAATTCTGTCAGCCAATACCTGAACATTCCGCTCAGTATTGTCATTGGCGATAAGTTTAGCGACCTGTCTCGTGCGGGTGTGATGTTCGAGATGTGTGCTAAAAAGTCTCAATTCATTTTTTACAGTGATGAGAGTTGTATCATCGATACCCATCAAAAAGAGTTTAAGGAGATCTTTGCTATTGAAATCAAAAAGCGTTATGAAGATGCAATGATCAACAGCCTGGATGAGGAGAATATCGAGAAGGCACTGGAGGCAGTGGATGAAATGGAAAGGTTTTTCAAACAAAGCTTTATCAATCCGCTCCAGGTGAGACTGTTCTATTCCAATATGATGAGTGATGTGCTGGAACACTACACCAGTGCTTTTTCAATAACAGATGAGCTGGAGGACTACACCCAATACTACAACCTCATTATGAAAGCTGTAAAAATCAAGGATTTGTCCGGTTTGTTCAAGGAGTTTTTACAGAAGATTACCAAGTTTATTGAGAATTACAGGGTCAATAATTCCAACAGCATTATTCAGAAGTCCATTGAATTCATCAATAAGAACTACAGCGGTGAGATCTCTCTCCAGGCATTAGCATCACATTTAAACCTCTCCAAGCACTATGTCTGCTTCCTGTTTAAGAAGGAGACCGGGGAGAATATTTCGGTTTACATCAATAAGGTCCGAATCGAAAAGGCAAAGCAGCTGCTAAAGAAGTCGGACTATAAAGCAAAGGAAATCTACGACCAGGTGGGATTTTCCGATCAGCAGTATTTTAGCAAAATATTCAAGAAGGTTACCGGAATGACCGTGGCCCAGTACCGGGACGGTCTTTCAAAAAAAGATGCGATCAAGTGATCGCATCTCAGGCTGTTGACAAAGAAAATATGTCAGCAGCCTTTTTCATGTAATTGCCAAGGGAAAAATAATGCAATGTATAGTAAAATATACCCCTAAGGGGGGATATCAATGCTTAAAGAGAACAAATACGACTTAACTGGTTTTG
>JAOAAU010000070.1 GCA_026418695.1 Clostridia bacterium | reverse complement strand
TTATTGTATGTTCCATCGCTCCTTCATTGGGTTTATGGAAAGAATATCGGTACGGAAATCATTCGTATGGGTACCATAGAACAGGCATATAATACGGATGCAACAATTGTTAGAAATGAAGAGAGTCTGAAATCCCCCTTTGACGGCAAATATATCCCTGCTATTTTAGACGGGGAAAGGGTTCCTGCGAATTTCCGTATAGCCAGTGTATTCACCGGTTCTTCAGAAAAATTACGGGACGAATTAAAAGACCTGGATATACGCATCATCAAGGCACAGCAGCAAAAGTCGGATAATGAGGAATTCTTTTCAGAAGATGTTGTTAAAATTGAAAATGAGATCTACCAGAAAGTAAAACTGCTGGTAAGTGAAAATGATACGAACAGCTTGATGAAAACCAAGCAAATTAAAGACGGTATTGATGAATTAGTGCAGAAAAAGGCTTTGATTATCGGTAGTTCCAGTACTTCAGACGCCTTTTTGAAGTCTCTGAAGGAAGAAAAAGCAAAACTTCAGGATAAAATTAAAATGAATACAAAAGAAATCTATTCTGCCACTGCAGGGGTCATATCCTATTCGGTGGATGGATATGAATCGCAGCTGGGACCGAATGTAATAAGAAGCATGACACCCAAGTTCCTGAATGATATCAAAAGCCAACTAAAACAATCCAGTAACGTGGACAATACTATAGCAGCAGAAAAGCCTTTTGCAAAGATTATTAAAGATGTGGAATACTATTTTGTGACTGTATTGGATCCAGATAAGGCTAAACTTTTTAGGGTAGATGACGTCATTAATGTAAGGGTCAATGATATCGGGAAGGTATATGACGGAGTGGTGGATTACAAATCAGAGATTCAGGAAGGAAAGTGTATATTATCCGTCAAATTGGACAAAGGAATCAGCGATACGGCAGCACTGAGAAAAACAAATGTTGACCTGATCAAAAACTATTATCAGGGCTTAAAGGTTCCTGTCAGCTGTCTCAGAAATATTGATCTCAAGGAAATGAAGGCTGAAATTATACTGGATAAAGCGAATTATGCGGATGTAAGATCGATTAAAATCATTGGTAAGAATGAGGAATGGGCTGTAATTGAGAGCCTGAAATCTTCCGGGGCAGAGGGTGTAAGCTTGTATGACATTTATGTGATTAATCCGGAAAACATACGTGAAGGGCAGATGATTAACGAGTGACATCAGAATTTGACTATATCAGAGAAAACCTGAAGCAGATTCAAGAGCGGGTTGCAAAAGCGGCACAAAGAAGCGGAAGAACCCCTGAGGATATCAACATTATTACGGTGACTAAAACAGTAGGTATTGACCGTATAAAAACAGTAGTGGATGAAGGGTTCTATCATTTGGGAGAAAACAGGGTTCAGGAATTGTGTGAGAAGTACGATAACTTAAGTAAAGAATGTAAATGGCACTTGATTGGACATTTACAAACCAACAAGGTGAAGTATATAGCGGATAAAGTATCCATGATTCACTCCGTTGACCGGCTGGAACTAGCATCAGAGATACAGAAAAGATCAGCTCAAATTGGTAAAACAATGGATATACTGGTTCAGGTCAATGTTTCCGGAGAAGAATCCAAGTTTGGAATAGCTCCGGAAAATGCAATGAAATTTATAAAGGAACTTAGTCTTTTAAAGAACATAAAAGTAAGAGGTTTAATGACCATTGCCCCTTATGTTGAAAACCCGGAAGATATCAGGGGTGTGTTCAAAGGGCTTAGAAAAATATTTATTGACATCCAGAAGGAAAATATTGATAATATAGATATGACTTTCCTTTCAATGGGCATGAGCAATGACTTTGAGGTTGCTATTGAAGAGGGGGCTAATTTAGTCCGTATAGGTACCTCAATTTTTGGGAAAAGGCAGTACTAACGTACTATTTTGTTTTGTCTAAATTTGTTATATAATAAGCTTGGACTTTTGATTTGCAATAAATTTTTTTCTTAGCAGATAGATACTTATTCGATTTCGTTAGTCGCCAATGGCTTTTTGCCGCTGATATAAAGGATTTATACCAAAGATAAACAGGGAGGTAATATACTATGGCGAAGTTGTTAAACAAAATGTTGAATTTTGTGGGCTGGGAAGAAGAGGAAGAAGAGGAAGTTGAAGAACAGGAAGAAATCAAAGAGGAGCTTCAGCAACCAAACTTTTTTGCTTCCAGTTTAAAAGGTAAGCAGAGCAAGGTAGTCAATATCCATTCTACATCACAATTCAAAGTAGTGATCATGCAGCCTGAGAATATCGATGATGCTCAGGATATCTGTGACCATCTGAAGAGCAAGAAACCCGTTGTAATCAACCTTGAAGATGTTGAAAAGGAAGCGGCTCAAAGAATCGTCGACTTTTTGAGCGGTTCTGTTTATGCTTTGGATGGTAATATTCAGAAGGTTTCCGCAGGAATCTTTTTAGTGGCTCCGAATAATGTTGATATTATGGGGGACTTTAAGGATGAGCTTAAGAATAAAGGTGTTTTTCCCTGGATAAAATAGCGGAGGTTTTCGATGGATAGGCTTTTGGTAGTAGCATTGGTTTGGGTAATTCAACTATTAGAATTAGCTATCTTTGTCAGGGTAATTGTTTCATGGCTGCCTATTCAAAAAGACGGTCAGTTTATGAGAATCCTATATCAGATCACTGAGCCGATTTTAGGGCCTATTCGTAATCTGATAGAAAAATCGTCTCTAGGCAAGGGGATGATGATGATTGATTTTTCTCCAATTATCGCCTTTCTGCTGATCGATTTTGTTAAGAACCTATTGGCTAGAATATTTCACGTATCAACAATATTGTTTTAAACATGATGAATAGAGAAAGCTTATTAAAAAGAGCAACGAAATCAGAGGACAAGGTCTTTATCGCAAAAATTCTTGATAAAGCCTTTCGAACTGAAAAATATAAGGAAGTCACCAATTCGGATTTTTTGGACCCTTATCAGAGGAAATTAGTTGAGAATGTGGTATCGGATTGTAAGGAACTGAATTACTCGTTTTTTGGTGGATATGATGGGGCAGAGAGGCAGATTGTATTTTTCCGCCCTACTTTTATGTCCGATGAACCTGAGGAGAGCCTCGGAAAATTAAGCTTGTTAAGAATTACCTTAAACAGCAGGGAAAATCTGTCCCACCGGGATTATTTGGGATCCTTGATGGGACTGGGGATTAAACGGGAGAAAATTGGAGATATTCTTGTCAAAGAGGAATCCTGTGATGTAGTTGTATTTACAGAAATTGCTGATTACATCAGTATGAACCTACAGAAGGTAGGGAATGCAAAAGTAGAGACAAGTGTTATTGAGATAAGGGAATTGCAGACATCGCAGCCAAAAGTTAAAGAAATCAGTGCTACAGTAGCATCTTTGAGGTTGGATTCCGTGGCAAGCTATGGATATGGGATGTCAAGAAGCAAGATGCTTGAGTATATTAAAGCAGATAAAGTCAGTTTGAATTGGGAAACAACCAATAGTCCGACAAAACTGGTGAAGGCTGGAGATACTATCTCTATCAGAGGAAAAGGAAGAGTTGTTGTGGATAGCATCGGCGGTCTGACCAAAAAAGGTCGTGTTGGTATTATACTAAAGAAATTTATTGGATGAGGTGAGGGTTATGAATTATACTCCGAATGATTTGCAGAACATTACTTTTAAGAAAGCTGTGATCGGCGGCTACAGTGAGGATTCGGTCAACGAAGTACTGGACAAGGTTATCGAAGATTATAGCGAGTACATACGGGAAAACATTGAATTAAAAGATAAGGTTGCTGTGATGAATGAAGGCATGCAGCATTATAAGAATATTGAGGAATCACTTCAGAATACTCTGATCATGGCACAGCAGACCAGTGAAGAAATCAAAAAGAATGCTTACTCAAAAGCGGATAATATCATCAAGGAAGCTGAGTTGAAAGCTCAGAAGATGGTCAATGAAGCAAATCAGGAAGTACTGAAGGTTAAATTTGAGTATGAAGAGATGCTTAAAAAGCTTCATGTATTCAAGACCAAATCCGAGACACTGCTTTTATCCCAGCTGGAGGTATTGAAGCAGATGTTTGGGGAGAAGGAATAAGCCTTTTAATTGGTGTTGACTTAATAACTTGTATTGGTGTATAATTCATAAAAAATGAATAATTTAAAAACTGCGATTGGAAAGAGTAAAAGGCTGAAGTCATAAAGAGAGCAGGTGCCGGTGGAAATCCTGCAGGCCAAACCTTTGAAAATCATCCATGAGTTGCTACCTGAAATGGTTGAACAAAGTAAGGGCGGCCGGCAAAAACCGTTATAAAATGAAGTGATTATATGATTGTTTATATGGGACTAATAAAGTTGCTTTCGGACGGGGACACTTCTCAGCAAGGATGACCCTCGTAAGCAGAGAAGTGTCCCCATATAAAATTAATCATGTCATAATAAAATTGGGTGGTACCGCGTGAATGATTCCCTCTCGTCCCTATGTTATGGACGAGGGGGTTTTTATATTTAACAGCAATTTGGGATTATAATTTGAATGGATGTAATTTCAAATATTCTCAGGTTTTTTAATATGCTATGTAAGCTTTAGAACCTGATAAAAAAAGTATATTTTATAAAATTGATACAAATAATTCTTAGTATTGGTTAGGAGGAGACAAAGATGTCAGTGGATTACAGCAAGACGCTAAATTTACCCCAGACTGATTTCCCGATGAGGGCAAATCTACCGCAGAGAGAACCGGAATTCCTGAAAAAATGGGAAGACATGGACATCTATAGAAAACAGCTGAAGAAATGCGCAGGCAAACCGAAATATGTTCTGCACGACGGACCTCCCTATGCAAATGGAGGAATCCACCTTGGTACTGCTTTAAACAAGATTCTGAAAGACATCGTAGTGAAATACTACAGCATGAACGGATATGAGACACCTTATGTTCCGGGGTGGGATACCCATGGTTTGCCTATTGAGCAAAGAGCTATCAAAGAATTGGGACTTAAAAGACATGAGGTAGGTCCGGTTAAGTTCAGACAGGCATGTAAGGACTTTGCGATGAAGTACCTTGGAATTCAGAGGGAAGCTTTTAAGAGACTTGGTGTAAGAGGAGATTGGGAAAACCCGTATATCACTCTGAAACCGGAGTTTGAAGCAAAACAGGTTGAAGTTTTTGGTGAAATGGCAAAGAAGGGATATATTTATAAAGGGCTTAGACCTGTTTACTGGTGCCCTGACTGTGAAACTGCATTGGCGGAAGCAGAAATTGAATATGCGGAAGATACAACCCTTTCCATCTATGTTAAGTTCCGTATTAGAGAAGACCAGGGTAAGTTAAAAGGTGTTCTTAAAGGCTTTGAAAACGCTTATTTTGTTATCTGGACCACCACAACATGGACACTGCCAGGCAACCTTGCAATATGCTTGAATGCTGATTTTGAATATGGGGTTGTAAAAGCTGGGAATGAATACTATGTGATGGCCGTGGAACTGGTTGAAAACGTAATGAAGGTTGCTAAAATCGAAGAATATGAAATCATCTCCAGGTTCAAAGGAGAAGAATTGGAAGGAATTCTTTGCAGCCATCCGTTCATCGACAGGGACTCCATCGTTATCCTTGGTGATCACGTAACACTGGAAGCGGGTACCGGTTGTGTTAATACAGCTCCCGTACATGGTGCGGAAGACTTCCAGGTTTGCCAAAAGTATAAGATCCCGGTCATTGTACCTGTAGATGATAAAGGCTACCTTACCAAGGAAGCCGGCAAATTTGCAGGCTTATATTATGAAAAATCAAATGCTGCAATTATAGAGGAGTTAAAAGCGGGTAACTATTTGCTTGCTTCTGAAAAGATCGTGCATCAGTATCCTCACTGCTGGAGATGTAAAGATCCGATCATATTCAGAGCAACCGAGCAGTGGTTTGCTTCCATCGAAGGTTTTAGAAAAGAAGCGATGGATTCCATCAAGAATGTACAGTGGATTCCTGCATGGGGTGAAGAAAGAATCACAGGGATGGTAAGAGATCGAGGTGACTGGTGTATTTCCAGACAAAGAATCTGGGGTGTGCCGATTCCTATTTTCTACTGTAAGGATTGTGACAAAGAACTGATCAATGATGAATCCATCAATGCAGTGAAAAACTTGTTCAGGGAAAGAGGCTCTGATGCATGGTATGAAGTGGATTCAAAGGATATCCTTCCAGCAGGGATCAAATGCGAATGCGGCTGTACAGAATTCGAAAAAGAAACAGATATTATGGATGTTTGGTTTGACTCCGGTTCCAGCCATGCCGCTGTTCTTGAAACCAATGAAGATCTGAAGTGGCCGGCAGATATGTATCTGGAAGGGAGCGACCAGCACAGAGGTTGGTTCCAGTCATCACTTTTGACTTCAGTAGCGACAAGGGGAACTGCTCCATATAAGACTGTCTTGACCCATGGTTATGTTGTAGACGGTGAGGGCAGAAAGATGTCCAAATCTCTAGGGAACGGTATCGATCCTGAAGATGTTATCAAGGAATACGGTGCCGATATTCTAAGATTATGGGTTGCATCTTCTGACTATACCACCGATATAAGAATATCCAAGGATATATTAAAACAGCTTTCTGAAGTGTACAGAAAGATCAGAAATACTTGCAGATATATTTTGGGAAATATCAATGATTTTAATCCGGATACAGACAGCGTAAGTTACGAGCAGATGAATGAACTGGATCGTTGGGCGTTGATGAAGCTGGCAGGTTTGGTTAAAAAAGTAAATGAAGCTTACAGCAGCTATGAATTCCATCTGATGTTCCATGCGATTCACAATTTCTGCGTTGTAAGCATGAGCAATTTCTATCTGGATATCATCAAAGACAGGCTGTATACTTCAAAAGCAGATTCCAGCGATCGTAGAGCTGCACAGACTGTTATGTATGAAATCCTTGAAGCACTTGTAAAAATGCTGACCCCGGTATTGGCGTTTACAACAGAAGAAGTATGGCAGTTTATGCCGCATAGAACCGCTGCAGACAAAGAAAGCATCCAGTTAAACAACTGGCCGGATTTAAATGAAAAGTACCTGGATGCAAAGCTTGAAGAAAAATGGAGCCGGATCCTTGACCTCCGCGCGGATGTATCAAAAGCGCTTGAAATTGCCAGAGCAAACAAGCTGATCGGGCAGTCACTGAATGCTAAAGTAACATTATACGCAGATGATAAGAATTATGATTTCATAAAATCAATCGAAAGTGAACTGGTTACAATATTTATTGTTTCCGATTTTGAACTGAAGGCAATCAGTGAAGCTCCGGCTGAAGCTTTCAAAGGTGAAACAACAGAAGGTGTTAAAGTAGTTGTTTCTCAAGCTTCCGGTGAGAAATGTGAAAGATGCTGGATGTTCAGTGAGACAGTCGGAAAGGATGAAAAGCACAATACTCTTTGCAGCCGGTGCGCTAGTGTTGTAGAATAATATTCGATAAGAATAAGAGATTGAGGTAAGTATTGTGTTGTGCTATACTTAACCTCAGTCTCATTATTTTTTGGGGTGATACAATCATGATAAAGCTAAATATCAGTTTGGGAGAAAGAAGTTATCCTATATACATAACTGCTGATTTCAATGGATTGGGCAAGTGCTGCCAAAGTGCAAGGCTTAAAGGAAAAGTAGTTGTAATCACGGATACCAATGTAGATAAATATCAATCCGAACAGTGCATTGAAAACCTTGCGGAAGCAGGATTTGAAGTAATTAAGTATGTCATTGAAGCCGGGGAAAAAAATAAGAATCTTAAAACAGTCGAAGAAATTTATAAATTTCTCATTTCCCAAAAACTCGATCGCCACTCAACGCTTATGGCCTTAGGAGGTGGGGTAGTAGGGGACATTACCGGATTTGCTGCCGCAACCTTCCTAAGAGGAATCAATTTTGTACAAGTACCTACTTCTCTTTTGGCACAAGCGGACAGCAGTGTAGGTGGAAAAGTGGGTGTTGACCTTGAGGGAAGCAAAAACATCGTGGGCGCTTTTTATCAACCGAAACTTGTGTATATCAATGTAAATACTCTTAAGACTCTTCCCAAGAGGGAACTTCAGTCGGGACTTGCAGAGATTGTAAAGCATGGAGTGATCCGAGATCCGGATTTCCTCGATTACATTGATTATAACATCAAAAAGATATTCAATTTTGATGAAGATATCCTGAAGTTTATGGCAAAAACAAATTGTCAGATTAAAGGGAACGTCGTGGAGCAGGATGAAAAAGAAAGTGATCTGCGAGCAATCCTGAATTTTGGTCATACGATCGGTCATGCAATTGAAAGTGTATACAACTTTGAACTCCTTCATGGTGAGTGTGTGGCACTTGGAATGGTTGCCGCATCAAGACTGGCTTATCATCTCGAGATGCTGGAAGAAGATTCCGTAAATAAAATTGTGGATGTTTTAAGGAAAATCGGACTTCCTATAAAACTCAATGGAATTAAGGTGGATGAAGTTTACAACCAAATGTTCCATGATAAGAAGATAAAGGATAACAAGCTTGTATTTGTGCTTCCTAAAGCTATTGGAGAAGTTATACAATGCAATATCGATGATGAGGCGCTATTAAAAAAGGTAATTGGAGGGTTAGGGGAATAAGAGGACAAGGAAAGAGTCAATCAGTTAATAAGAAAATTTTTAGTAGTTGAAACTGGTAAAATATAAAATTGGGATATTCACTGCATCGTAACAGAGGATGCAGCCGGATATCCCAATTTTCTTTGATTATTTTAATTTCTTAATATTTTCTTCAAAGGGTGGATAGACAACGCCTTTTTCTGTGATGATCGCAGTGATGTACTTATTAGGGGTAACATCAAAGGATGGATTTCGAACACAAATACTTTCAGGTGCCAGACGAATACCTTTGATGTGGGTTACTTCCTCAGCTTTTCTTTCTTCAATGGGGATCTGTTCTCCGGATTGAATGGAAAAATCAATGGTAGACACTGGAGCTGCAACGTAAAATGGAATGTTGTTTTCTTTTGCCAGTACAGCGACTGAGTAGGTGCCGATTTTATTGGCTGTATCGCCGTTCAAAGCGATTCGGTCTGCACCAACGATGACACAGTTGATGTTTCCTGCCTTCATAAAGTGTCCGGACATATTGTCACAAATCAAAGTAACGGGAATGTTGTCCTGCTGAAGTTCCCATGCAGTTAATCTTGCGCCTTGAAGGTAAGGTCTGGTTTCATCGGCGAAAACCTGAATATTTTTTCCTGACTCCTTCGCCATACGGATGACTCCAAGGGCTGTCCCGTAATCACAGGTGGCAAGAGCGCCAGCGTTACAATGCGTCAAAATAGTCCAATTATCCTGAATGAGTTCATTACCATTCTGTCCGATGGCTTTATTGGTGTTTACATCTTCTTCATCAAGAATAAATGCGTGCTTTACAAGGGCGTCTTTAATTTCTGGTATGGATTTTTCCTTCATGGATTCAGCAATGTTATACATTTTATCAATAGCCCAGAAAAGGTTTACTGCTGTTGGTCGGGTGTTACGCATTACATCGCAGACTTCTCTAAGCTCAGAAAAAAACTCATTTTTGGAATCTGTACCTATGGAAAGTGCCCCAATTGCAACACCATAAGCTGCAGTAACACCAATTGCCGGAGCACCGCGCACAATCATATTTACAATGGCATCCGCAACTTCCTGATAGTTTTTGCAATCTACCCAGATCTGCTCATTTGGAAGCTTTGTCTGGTCGATAAGGCTGAGTACTCCATCTTTATATTTAAGTGGTCTCATAAATTTCTCCTTTTTG
>JAOAAU010000046.1 GCA_026418695.1 Clostridia bacterium | reverse complement strand
GCTACGCTCAATCCCATTATATCCCAGCGCCAAAGCCACATATTGTTCGAGAAAAATGTGTCAAGTAATATTGACAAGATCAGTGCGTGTGATAGGGTCGTCTGGATGAAAGCCGTCGGGGTAATCGGCAGTGTCGATAATTCCGGCGTCGATGAGTGCCTCAATGTTTTTCTCCGACCAGTGTCCGTCGATGTCAGGAAAGCTGGGCGGGTCTTTTTCCGCATTCGAAGCATCCAGCGGAATATCCCTAACAAGGATGGCGGCAAACTCGCCGCGTGTGATGATTTCATCCCGGCGAACGAAGTTTTCCGTGTTTAGGTGGTATGCCGTATAGATTCCGCCGAACACCAAGAGAAGGAGAACAAGGGCAAGAATGCCGATGAGTTTTCCTTTCTGTTTCATGGGTTTTCATTCCTTTCTATAAATTTAGATAATAAAAAAACCAGAATCATCAATCTGACTCCGGCCTCAAGTCCTTATTGTTTTCATAGCTTCAACTCCATACTGCCTTGCTCCTGCTGCTCTTTGAAGAAGGCTTTTAAGATCTCCGGCGACGGATAAATAAGCTCGCCATCAATCATTTCAAGCACGCAGAAGTCATCCCTGTCGCAAATCATTACACGGTGCTGATATTCCTTCTGCATCTCGATGTAGTCCTGCACCTCCTTGGCGCTGCAAAGCCACACGCCGGAGGTGTATCTTCCGTCCGGCAGAAAGCAATAGCCGCTGTACTGAGGCTCGTGGCTTTTCAAATCCAACGCGTCAGCCGGACGGATCTGTGAGATCTGGAGCCGGGCATATTCGGGAAGAAGTTCGGGCTTTAGGATGCCGAGGACGTCGCTCCGGTTCCAGCGAATTTTTTCTCCCTCTGCCAGGGAGACCGCAAAGACAGCATGTCCGACAGGATTGGGCTTGCTGCCGTTGCCTCCGTAGCAGAAGTACAGCTGGTGCTTTGCCTGCCTTAAGCCTTCCGGCAATGAGGTAGGGTTGAGAACAATAACCTTTCCATCGATGGACATGCCATATCCGGTCTGCAGGCAGTCCTCCTGAGTAAACAGCATTTTCTCATTCATGGCGCTGCCCCTTCCTCTGTTCGATCAGTTCCAGAAGACGAACGGCAATGCCGATCTGTTTTTCTTCCGGCATATTGCGGATGGCGGCGTGAACATAGGCTTCAACTGCCTCCGGTGACTGGTCGCCAATCTCAATAAGATCAACCTTTCTTAAAGAGACAGTACCCTGGTGTATGCTAAGCTTCACAATATCGCCGTAATCCATACCGGAGCTTGTACGCAGTGCCTTTGGAATCAGGATGCGGCCTTTCTCGTCTATGATTTTGTAAATGGGCTTTGCTTTCATACAAAGTATCCCTCCTTTCTCATAACCTCCCGAACTGTGTCAGGGCAGATGCCAAGTTGACCAAATAGCTCGCGAAGCTCGTCCGGCAGATTCTCCAGAATATCTGCTTCTTTAATGACGATGCTTCCTGGTGCGCAGATGATTTCCAGGTCGCTGCCCTCCGGTATCTCCGCTGCTTCCAGCAGAGTGTTGGGCAGCGTCAAATCATTTTCTTCATCGTCCTCCTGCCATCCGGATGGGGGCAAGGCAGCTTCAACTCCATGGGGTGTGATGATGAGCTGCGGATACAGGCTTTCAGTTCCTTTCTGACTCGCAATGATAGTGACACTTATCTCGTCGCCGAGCTTCAGCCCTGCACCGTCGAGCAGCTCCGCAGGAAGAGTGATGCGGCCATGTTCATCCACGATGGCTCGCATTTCAAAAAGCTTCATATCGATGTACCTCCTGATAGATTTGATTCGTTATTTCATGCCGCAAAATCCGGCGAGGTCAAAAAGCCCCAGCTGAGTCGGCATGTCCTGCAGCCTTTCGCCGGTGTCGTAGTTAGAGATCAGTACTTCGGCGTATTCACAGCCGTTGTCATAGCGCTGAGCAAGGTTGTTGATTCGGCTGACAGCTTCAATGCTAAAGTCCTTATACAGCTCCCGGATAAATTCGCAGTCGTTATAGCTGACCAGCCATTTGCCTTGGCAGTATATTAGAGTATCCCGTAGGCGGTAGTGATCCTCCTTTTTGAATTCCACAGCGTAGTGTCCTTCCGTCTGATAATACGGAGGATCGCAGTAGATGAAGGCATTTTCACGGTCGTACTGCTTGATCAGTTCTTCAAAGTCCTTGTTCTCAATGATTGTATCCTTAAGCCTCCGGCTGCCCTGCCAGAGAAGATGAAAGGTTTTCCTGATATCGAAGGGCTGACATCCATAGCTGGTGCAGCCGCTTCCGTAGCTTAAGCGAATAAGCCTGTAAAAGGCGGCGGCGCGTTTTACATCGTTCATTTGTGCGTTTTCCAGAAGAATCTGCTTGATTTCTTCAAACTGCGGTACACTTAGAAACCTCTGCGCGAGATCCAGTTCTTCCCGCAGGTACTCGTTTGTGAATTCCTCCTTCTCCAGATATTTTTTCAGGACATTGAATTCGTCGCGTCCGTTCAACGGAAAGAAATTCAGCTCCTTGAGAAGAGCAAGGGGACGATCGCGGACGCAGCGGAACAGATTTGCCAGGTCTGAATTGAAATCATTATAGACCTCCATAGCGGTGTCTGGAGGCCGTCCGAACAGCACCCAGCCTCCGCCGCCAAAGACCTCAATGTACCGTCCGAATTCCTTCGGCATACGCTGATAGATCATATCCCGCAGAGCCTTTTTGCCGCCCACCCAACTGATGATACTGTTCAATATGTCACCTCCCTTTGCCCCGGCGGCTGATTTTCTCAACATCGGTTCTCATGCAGGAGCCGTCGGTGCTCCAGCAGATAAAGCCGACGCCGGGATAAGGGCAGCCGACACAGCGGTCGGTATCTTCAGGCAGAGGCAGGGAATGCTTTGCAGGTGGAGCGTTTTCTTCGGCTCCTGTTTTTTCTTCTGGTGTTACATCATGCTTGATGGTTCAGCTCCTTTCTTTAGAAAAACAAAAAAGGCGCTGCCTTTTTTGTAAGACAACGCCTTCTCGTTCTTTTTTTAGTTGTATTGATCACAGCAATCTGCTGTAACAAAAAAGCGTCCTTCAGCTTCATGAGAAACCAAAGAGTGCTATTTGCCCGTTCACTTATTCCTTATCCCATCACCTGACCTCCGTATCCGAGATCAGGTGAGCTGTTTTTCATCTCCTGTTCAAGCTTAAGGGAGTAATTTTCATGATTCCAAAAGCTGACGTAAATCTCTCCGTCAGGAGTTTTGATAGGACGTTGCTCGAACCCTTCGCCATAACCGTCAGAGTTCTGACCGCACACATAATCTAAAAGCGCGGCAACTTCTTCACCGGAAAGAGACTCCTTTAGCCCGGCGGTCATGACTCCCCACAGCTCTCCGTCGACGATTTCCACCGAGGGGTAAAGGCTATAAACCTTTTTATTTAGAGCTTCGTCATGAATGTACTCGGAAAGACCACGGTCATTTTCGAAGTGCCGATTCTCCTTGGCGATGGCAGCGAGGATTTGATCCTCATACGCCACAGCCTCCCTTGGTGAGATATCCTCCCTCTCATCCTCCATGCAGTCATACTGAGGATAACTGACGATTTTCAGAGGGAAGAAGATACGCATTGTTTCGTTTGCCATTTTGATTTCCTCCATTTTTTTAATATGATCCCTAAAAAAGGGCATAAAAAAAGCGGGGTATCTTCGTTATGAAAATACACCCGCTGATTTTTGTATTTAGTTATAGCCCGTAATGAATCATAAACTTGTGTCTTTGTTTTTGCTTCTTCAATTTTTTGAGATAAGAGATAAGATTACCGAGACCGTGATTCAGCGTAACTCCACGTCATACGTCTGTCCACAGAAAGTAATCGATTTGAGCTTACTTATATCGAAGTACTCTGTATTGACAGACCATGAGCCCATCGTGGAATCTATCATGGAGCTGCCGCTGTCCTTAAACTTAACAACTGAACCGTCATCAAGCGTCAGGACCGGCTCGGGGTAGGAACGAAAATACTTTGTAAACGCGTCCAGATCCTGATTGCCGCCTTTCGAGGTAAAAATGATTTCGACCGTTGCCGGACGAATATCGAAGGTGATTTCGTCGATATAGTCCGAATTCTCTGCCCTGGCCTTAAAGGTCATATGCGTTTTATCCGCATCTGGGAGCTTGATGTCAAACGATAGGTCCCAATTTCCGGAGATATCGTTTACCGTATATGAGTCGTTCTCCGCATTTGAGTAGAGGGCGATACCTGTTATGACGAGTGCCACGTGGCCCGTCTTTTCCGCTTCCGTCCCCGACAGGAAGATTGACGCTGGCACGGTGAGGATGCCGTCCGTAAAGGTAAAACCGTCCCGGTTAAATATCGTATAGCCCGTCATCGGGTCCGTTCGGAACTGGATACTGTCAAACTTCGTATCCGCAAGACCAGTCAGCTGAAGGGTAAGGTGTGTCGTTAACCCGTCCGTATAAGCGTTCGTCAGCGTGATTCCGATACCAACGCTTTTATCCGAGACATCGGGCGTTATGGCTCCCGTCACTTCAGGATTTTTGAAAAAAGAATCATAGAACGCACCGAAGTCAAGTACCCCGGCCATCGCAAGGGCGGTGGTACTTAGTGCGAGCACGATAACGACAGATGCGGCAGCGAGTCCGAACCTACGCATCGACCTTCTGTGAACACGACGCATATACATTTCACCCGAAATGCCTTGCTGCACGAGTTTCCTAACACGTTTTGAGTTGACGGAGCTTTGCACGTTGAGATATACTTCGTCATCGTCAATACAATTCATTAAGTCCGAAATTTTTATATTCATTTTCAACACCCCTTTCGGCGAGATGAATTTTGAGTTTTTCGCGCCCCCGTGCGAGTCTGCTTTTTACAGCGGATTGTGACAAGTGCATTTCGTCTGCAATCGTCGATACGGTCTGATAGTAATAATAGTGCCGCAAAAAAATCTCACAGTCGGGATTGCCAAGAGCGTTCACCGCATTGCGAACGGTTGCGGCGAGTTCGTTCGTGATAACGCCGCCCTCCACGTCTGCGTCAGCGACGACCACTATTTCGTCATCATCGAGCGATAGCGACGCACCGATTTCACGGAGCTTATTCTTCGCGCGATTCCGTGCGACGCTACCGAGCCACGATTTCAGTTTGTCCGCACTTGGCTTATCGGCGTTCTTCCATAACGTGATGAATACATCGGCGCAAACTTCTTCAATATCCGCTTCGCTCATCGATGTGCCGATAATGCCCTGAGCAATCGCACCGACATACGGCGTGTATTTTTTGATTATAGCGTCAAGCGCGGCTCCATTTCCGCGCTGAACTCCGAGTAGTGCAGTTGCGTCATTCAATGTATCACTTCCCTCGTTTACTTTTGACGACCGTCATATATAATAACACCGAAAAATATAATTTGGTTGCATGAAATTCCCAAAAAGTCACATAAAGACTCCCAAATAACAAATGTCATCTATAAAAACCCCAAAAAAAACGGGCCAAAAAATGCACTTTTTGACCCCGTTTTTTGCCTATTTTTTGCTCCAAAACCACTACATATAGTGGTTGACCTGCCTTATTTGCCCTTCAAACCACTATTTGTCATCAGAACTATACTCTCAACGTGGTGCGTCCAAGGAAACATATCCACCGGCTGAATCTCGACTGTCTTAAATCCGTTACTCTCCAAGTAATTCAAGTCCCTGGCCAGGGTCGACGGGTTACAGCTCACATACACGATCCTTTTCGGCCGCATATCTACCAGCGTCTTCAAAAGGACCTCATCGCAACCCTTCCTCGGCGGATCGACTACGACCACATCTGCTTTAACACCTTTTTCATAGATTTCAGGGATCACCTTTTCCGCTTCTCCTACCATAAACTCTGTATTCCTGACACCGTTCACTTCTGCATTTTTTCTGGCATCTTCGATGGCTGCTTCCACAACTTCTACACCATAAACCTTCTTCGCTTTTTCTGAGAGGAATAAAGAAATCGTGCCGATCCCGCAGTAGAGGTCAAAAACAGTTTCATTCCCTGTCAGTTGTGCATACTCCAGCGCCTTTTGATACAATACCTCGGTCTGCACAGGATTCACCTGGAAAAAGGAATGAGGAGAAATGCTAAACCTGTATTTCCCGATATAATCCGTGATGGTATCATTCCCGGATAGTTTAACGTTTTTCTCTCCAAGAATTACGTTGGTATTTTTCTTATTGATGTTCAAATAGATGCTCGTTACTTTCCATTCCTTTTCATCCTGAGACTCGCTCTGAACACCATGAGTCAGCATCTCAACAAGTTCCTTACTTTTGGGAAGCTCATTTCCGTTGATGACGATGACAACCATGACCTCCCCTGTCTTAAACCCTGTTCGAACCATAATATGTCGGACAAGTCCTTTTCCTGCAGCTTCATCGTAAATACTGATTCCATTTTTTGAGACAAAGGCTTTTACTTTATTTCGTATACTGTCACTGATTTCATCCTGAATTCCACAGGCATCGTGGTCTATGATCTCATGGCTTCTCTTGGCATAAAATCCGATGGCCGGACCGTTCGTCCCCTGCCCCACCGGGAACTGAGCCTTGTTCCTGTAATTAAGAGGCGATTGCATTCCGATGGCGTCATGGATCACAGCACCCTCGATTTTTCCGATTCTCTTGATCGTATCCTTCACAAGATTGGTCTTGAACTTTAACTGCCCTTCATAGTTAACATGCTGCAGGCTGCATCCGCCGCACCTTTTATAAGCCGGACAGAAAGGCTCCGTCCTGTCAGCAGAACTTTTCAAGACCTTCAAAAGCTTTCCGATAGCATAGCTCTTTGTAATTTTTATAATCTTTATTTCAGCGGTCTCTCCGGTAACCGCGCCATCAACAAAAACCGTAAAGTTGTTGATCCGGCCCACTCCCTGACCTTCATGAGTCATTCCCGTTATTTCCACTGTATAATTATCATTCTTCCTTACAACATCCAATTCAGTTTTACTCATAGATGATCCTCTTTTCATTAGCGTTCTGGCAGCATATCCCCGTTGGCATGAGTCATCCCTCTCGAGATAGGTTCCCCAATACGGATAAAATTCTGCTTCCCTATTTGGATTTTCCCAAAAAAATAGTCCCAACAGATGGGACTTAAATCATGTATATTTTGAATCAGTATGCCGTTATCGTAAATTGTGCCTTATCCATCCCGATGTTATACATTTTCAATGAACTTTTAACATATTTCCAACATCTCGGCAATAGAGTACTTCAAAAATTTAAGATAGCCTCCTACCTGAGACATGCTTCCAGCAATCCCGCTCCATTAATTAAACCTTAAACTGCCCCAAAACACTATTTAATTTTTCAGAAGCATCCTCCAGCTTGCTCGATAAAGCTTCCATCTCTTTAATAACTTTTGAATGCTCTTCCAGGTTCTTGTCGATATTTTCACTGGTACCGGCAGCTTCAGAAGCAGCCTTTGTTATGGTCTCTACAACCCTGGCCAATTCCTCTGCTGTACTCGTCTGCTTGCAGGCTGTTTCTGCCGTTGTTTTTGTAGAATCAACAACACTTTTTACAGACGCAATTATTTCCCCGATATTGTTTTTGACCTTGTTGATCTTTTCAACGCCTTCCTCAACACCCAGCACACCTTCGTTCATGTTCTCCACGGTTAGCTTGATTCTATCCTGAATCTCGGCAATCTGTGACTTGATAGCCCCTGCCGCCTTGTTGCTTCCCTCTGCAAGTTTTCTTATTTCATCCGCCAGAACCGCAAAACCTTTTCCCTGCTGACCGGCTCTTGAAGCTTCAATAGCGGCATTCAACGCCAAAAGGTTCGTTCTGGATGCGATTTCACTAATGGTATTGGTAATATCTCCGATCTTTTCGGAAGAGTCTTCCAGCATGCTGATGGTTCCTGCCATTTTCTGCACTGTACCTGTCACCTTTTTGATGACAGCCTCTGCCTCTACGACAGATTTCTCACCGGTAAAAGCCACTTCAATCGCCTTCATGCCATCACTAACGGCTTTCTCTGTTGATTCTGATACCAGCTTAGCTCCTGACTTGTTCTTCATTACATCATCCAGATCGCAGCTGACTTCATCAACCCCTGCTTTCACACTCTTTACAACATTTTTCAGGCCGCTTGAAATCTTGCTGACATTATCCTTACTAAAGTTAAACATTTCAAAGAGTCTTTGCTTCAGCGTACTGATATCCTTCGTAGCTGTTTCTACCTGACCTACAATTCTCTGCTGTCCATCCAGCACTCTGTTGACACGGACTCCAAGTTCACCGATTTCATCTTTTCTGTTGATGGAAGCCCTTGCTGTCAAATCTCCGTTTTCCGCTCTACCCAAAAGCTGAATAATTCCTTTGATGGGGTTGATCATGTTGTAAAGCATGTATGCAAGCAGCATTCCCAGCAGCAGTGAAATGATGATGATGGATGCCAGAACCAGGATGATATTCCTTTGAATATTTCTCGATTTTGAAATATCGTCGGACAGATAGCTCCTAAAGGATTTTTCAAGGCTGTCTGCACTTTCTATATGTTTCACCTCCAGATCACTGGAGCTTTTGTATACCTGGGGCAGATTATTCTCCTTTAATGCCCTTACTTCCGCAGCCACTGCTTCTGAAAGTTTATCTACCTCAGAACTTGCAGTCAATATATCATCCAGGAGTTTTTTATTCTGCCCGCCGATGACTTGCTGCAAGCTTTTAACATTCGCCTGTATATTTTCTGCTGCTTCCTTATAATCCGCCTCACTCATAAAAGCTGCTGCAAGAGCTGTGATTGTATGTTTTCTTTGAGTCCAAAAGATGATTCTGTTGAGATAAGTCAATTCCGACAAGCTTTTTTGAATTTTCTCCGGCTCCATTTTATCTATAGAAGCTTTTAATGCAGTGGATTTTTGATCCTCTCTCTCTGCATAATTCTTCAGACTGCTTAAGTTATCTTTTATCGCCTTGATTTTTCCATCCAAGGCTTTGATGTCATTTCCTATATTATTTACGTCTATAAGTAATGTATTGATTTCGGAAATCTTCTCGGATAAAATTGCACTATTCTGGTTAATATCCCCTGCCAGACTTCTGCTTTCAACATCCGTGGCAAGAACTTCCTTCAATTGGCTGCTGACCGCATAGCTGACTTCGTCCTTGAGCTTTTGTTCGAGCTGGAGCAGGCTGCCTGCCTGGGCACCGTAATTCCTTAATGCCTCTTCAAGTTTCTGTTTTTTGCTTTTATCAATGGCTGGAAGAATTCCCGTTTGAAATGCCTGATGATATTTTTGATTCAGGGAAAGAATGTCCTGAAGCTTTTCCTTATCTTCCGGATTGATTTTGTCCGATTCTGCCAGAAGCTTCTCAACCTTATCCTTTATGGAATTGCTGATTTTATCGAATTCATCTTTTTTTGGGCTGTCTGAATTGATGATACTTGCTGCGGCTGCCTTCTGCTCTTCCAGAAGCAGTACCTTGATCTCATGGATCCGGTCCACTCTTTCCTTTTTCAGGTCAATGCTGTTTACGGCATCCACGATCCACTTATAACCCAATGCCGTGATTGCAAACGAGACAATTAATATGGTTGTAATGATGAAAAAAGTTAAAATCACCTTGCTTTTAATATTTTTCATTAATCTCATCCTCACTTGGGTTATATTTGAATTCACAAACTATTTTATCACAGTTTGTCGTATTTATCTCTATTTTCTTTTATTTTTCATTTTTAGCACCTATAGGGCAAAAAAATCTTATAGGCGTCCATTTTCTATGGTTTTCCCAATCCTGGTACGTTATACTTCGTTGGGTAAAAAAAGGATTTTTAAAAAATTTGTAGAATTATTAGAAATGTTCGAAATTTTATGCAAAGCTGCTTCATTGTGGTCAGGTTTTAAATAGTAAAATTATGGTAATTATTTATGTGTCCTGGTATAATATAATCAAGCATTCAAATTGAGAGAATGAATGATTAGGATAAAGCCATGGGGTTTGAAGCGGGAAGAATGGATATCTTATGTTTTTCGCCTTCAATTGGCATAGAAATTATCTGAATTTGGATGGTTAATGAATGAAAAAAGGAAGTTTCAAAAAGCAGAAAAAATTCTTGTCGGTAGTGCTGGTACCTCACTCTTCCGACAATGTTAAGGTTTTAAAATTTTCAGCCTTCTATTCCAAGCTGGCTGTCATTTTTGCAGTTGTATTTTTACTTTTGGTTTTTACCGGGGGATTTATCACCTATACAATTTATCAGAATATTCAGCTCAGGTCGGATTTGTCTAGACTGAAGGAAGATAATTTGAAGCAAAGCGAGCTGATTTCTGAGAAGTCAAGTGAGATTGACATGCTAAAACAGCGTGAAGATTCCATGAACGGCAAGATCAAGGATTTCATGGATAAATACAAGGAAGTGGCGAATCAGCTTTTAAACCGGTCCGGAGATGTTCGATCCAGCCGGTCTGGGGATCGCAGCGAAAAATCCGTTGTAAAGGACATCAACGACTTGAAGGCAATCCTCAACAGCCTCAGTGAGGAAAGCAATTCACAGAATGAAGAACTTTCTGCATTAAAAGCAACAGAAAGCAAGCTGGAAAAATATATGGAATCAATTCCTACCTTGAGACCTACTGAGGGTAGAATCAGTTCCAATTACGGCGGCCGGCGCGACCCCTTTCAAAACAGGAAAAAGTTCCATGAGGGAATCGATTTCGCCGCAGATTATGGCCAGAACATCAAAGCCGCAGCTGCAGGAAAGGTTGTATTTTCCGATTATACCGGGGGCTATGGTTACAATGTGATCATCGACCACGGCAATAACTTATCCACGCTTTATGGCCACTGTTCCCGGCTTCTTGTGAAAGAGGGACAGACAGTAAAGAAAGGGGATGTCATCGCCAAAGTCGGCAGCAGCGGAAGAAGCACCGGATCTCATCTTCACTATGAAGTCCGCATCAGCGGTGAGCAGGTAGATCCGATGAAATACCTTGAATAAATTCATCAGGAGGATGTAAATCTATGTTTAAGAAAAAAGAAGCAGGGATTCCTGAAAGTGTCGACACATTATTGGGTGCCAATTCGATCTTCGAGGGCAACATTCAGTCCGACGGCACCGTCAGGATTGACGGAAAGCTTAAGGGAGATTTGAGGGTAAACGGCGATGTTTATATCGGTACCGGTGCCGTGATTAACGGAAATATCTTTGCCAGCAATGTCGATTTGGCCGGATCCATTGAAGGAAATATCGAAGCAAAAGGTCTTCTCAGAATTCTCTCTACTGCCAGACTTTACGGGGATATTCAGGTTCACAGCTTTGTTGCAGATGAAGGCGGTATCTTCCAGGGTAAGTGCAGCATGCTGGATTCTGCTGAAGGTACGAAGCCAGCCGAGAAAAGTTCCTCAAAAAAATCCCATGGCGGAAGTGATTATAAAAAAAGTGCAATGATTGATCAGATTGAAGACGAAAAATAGTAATAAAATAACCCGGAGTCCATTCCGGGTTTTTCTTTTACTATCAAATCGCAATAATGAAATTACATTGCAGGATTGAATTATTACGATATAAATCAAGGTAATACAAGCACACAAAAGAAATGAATATGAAAAACTATGTGCGTTATACCTAGTTGATATATTTTTCTGGGATTTTCCCTACAATGATCGTTTCGGTTACAGGAATTTCAGTCACAAGTTCAGTTTTTCTTACCTTCAATGGTGTAACAATTCCTACGGCTGTCTTAACCGACAGAATAACACTATGCTTTGTTTGATTGATACCTGCATGAAGGAACTGGGATTTGAACTTTGTTTCCACACTTCCTGAGGGGATGACCCTGACCGAAACATCGGGCCCCGCACCTGAAAACACGGTATCTCCCAGCAGCATGCCTGCCGGAAACTTGATCTCACTTTCCTGCATCTGCTGCAATCTCTGACGGATATTTTCAGAAATCCTTTCCGCCCAGGCATTCAGCTGCGTGTAGTTTACTTGTACCGAAGCAATACTGCCACTGGCATCCTTTTGTATGGACACCAGTTCATCAAATTTTTCCTTTTCATTCAGACTGTCCTGCAGAACCGAGCCAACCGCTTCCGCTACCAAATCCCTTGCCTTTGTTTCAGAAATACTCGCAATTACAGGAAATATTGTTTGATTGATATATGTAATAAGCATAGCAACGACTGCAATAAAGCAGCCCAGCTTGACGAAAAACGATATGCTTCCGGCATTGCGTTTTTTGACATACCACAGCCGGTGATATAAAACACTGTTCTTAAACACGTTCATCCCCTCACCTCATTATATGGAAGAGGGGTTCAGATGGTGAATCGCTCAGCTTATTTAATGAGTTGAAAAGCCATATACCGTTTTAATGTGGTCTCAATCTGGATGTAGATGTCCTCCAAAAAAAGCTCATAAAGGCTGCTGTCTTCGATGAGATATTTGTCCTCAAGAAGGCGGTCAATAATATTACACATTTTTTTGAGGCTCTCTTTATCCTCAAGCACTTTGAAATTTCTATCCTTCGCCAGAATCAGCTTTAGCAGCGACGGTATTTTTAAATTCAGGTTTTCTTTTGGATTCTCCAACCCCAGCAGCATGTCGATATCTATGTCCAGCTCCCTGATGATGGTCAGTACGATTTCCAGCTTGGGATTTGCCTTCTTTCCGTTTTCCAGCTGGGAAAGGTATCCCGGGGATATGCCCACCTTTGCAGCGAAGTCGATCAGCGAATATTTCTTTTCTTCCCGTTTTGCTTTGATGATTTCTCCTACCTTGATCTCCATAAAGGCCCCCTATCAACATTGATTACTACTATATCATTTTATAGGGAGTAGCACATTTTCACAATAGCCAATTTTCCAGCTAGTTATCTATCAGCAAACATGAGAGCTGCCTTGCTGAATCAAAATCTTACAAAATATCCGTACAGAGATTAAGTCGTTTACATACAAAAGGGCTTTTTCCTTAACAAGATATTTTTGGGCAATAGCTTTTGAAATGTGATATAATATAAAAGTTATGAGTA
>JAOAAU010000045.1 GCA_026418695.1 Clostridia bacterium | reverse complement strand
CTATAAAAGTAGAGAGCTTTTTTCTGCTGCTATTAGCCCTAGGTTTGTTGGCTGCTTACTTTACCATCAACAAATACGTTTTGAAACCCCTCCAGAAGATGAAAAACGCAGCCATTGAGATGAAAAGCGGGAGCGGAGCTTTCAGACTGGATGTTCAGGGCAGCTGTGAAGTTACAGAGATTGCTTGCGCGTTTAATGACATGGCGGTAAATCTTGAAAATACATATAAAAAGCTTGCAGAACAAACAACGGAAATCTACGACAGGAACTGGGAGCTTCAGGAGGCCAATAACCAACTGGAAGCCTCTTACGGACAATTGCAGGCCATGATTGAGCAGCTCAATGAAGCAGAACAAAAATACCACTCCCTTGTAAGCAACTTGCCCGAAATCGTATGTGTTATCGAAGAAACAGGAACGATTTCTTTTGTTAACGAGATGTGTATTGACATTCTCGGGTTTGAAAGGTCTGAACTTGTTGGAAAAAACATTTTTAGCCTCATTAATTCAAGAAAGGCAAGGAGATTTTCTTTTGAAGAAGTTTTAGAAAAGATAGAGGAAAAAGGCGCTGCCACATTGGAACTTCCTCTTGTAAGAAAAGATGGAGACACCATTATTACAGAATCAAAATTGACGCGTTATATCGTTAACGGGGTTCAAATGGGTTACCAGGCGATCGTGAGAGACATCACCCAAAAGAGAATGATGGAGGAAGAAATTGTTCAGAATAATCGCGATCTGTCGTTAATGAATGCTGTAAGCAAGTCCCTGACTTCAACACTGGACATGGAAGACCTCCTGCAGCTAATCGTAGGAAAGGTGACCACCGAGATTAATTTTCCTGCAAGTATACTGAGAATGATTGACAGAACGGGTACTTACTTTGAGGCAAAAGCAATTTCCGGCAGTTTTTTCGAAGGGGCTGAAGAGGCCATTGACTTTGAAACCATAGAAACCAAAGACAGTATCATGAAGCAGGTGCTCAATAATAATGAGACCATTAGGATAACAGAAATCCCGGGAGATTGGATTGTTGGAAGGCTGAACAAGCAAAAGGATGAAAGTGAAAGAATCAAGGAAGTGTTATTGGTTCCGTTAAGTGTTAAAAATAAAAAATTTGGTGTGCTTTCTGCTTGCTCTACTTCAACAATAAAACCAAGAGAGGCTGAATTAATATCAGCCATTGCAAACTATGCGTCGGTAGCCATCGACAATGCCTTGATGTATGAGACTTCAAGGAAATACTTCATCAGAACGATTGACTGCTTGATTGCAGCGGTAGAAGCAAAAGACAGCTACACTGAAGGTCATTCCCAGAGAGTTTCAAAATATGCGGTCCAAATTGCAACTAAACTGGGGCTTTCAAAGGAGCAAATCGAAGATATCAAAATCGCAGGAATTCTGCATGATATAGGAAAAATCGGTATCAGCGACAGTATTCTGCTGAAACCGAGCAAGCTGACTGAGGAAGAATATGAGGTTGTAAAGCAGCATCCGGCCATCAGCAATAAAATCCTGTATCCGGTCGGATTCTCCGATAGGACCTTGAAGGCAATTGCCTTCCATCATGAAAGATACGATGGGAAAGGGTATCCGTTTGGCCTTTCGGGAGAAGATATCACCATCGAGGCACAAATTATATCGGTTGCCGATGCCTATGACGCGATGACTTCGAACCGATCCTACAGGTATTCCCTAGGGAAGGAAGATGCCATTAAGGAAATCCTGGCGAACCGAGGAACCCAGTTCAATGCCGTTGTTGTGGACGCGTTTGCAGAAATCAGCGAATTATTGGAACAAGCAAGTTAATATTCTAAAGCGAATTGGTAGAGTGTGGAGCATTTCCACACTCTATTTTTTAACTTCGGATTTTGTTATAATGGAGATATTACCGTCAGATAAATTGATATTGGCTTAAGTCTGTTGAAAGACGTACTGCTGATTTAGAATACAGGAGGAAGTATGTCATATATAGCGTTATATAGAAAGTGGAGACCCCTGGTTTTTGAAGATGTTGTGGAGCAGGAGCATGTTGTAAAGACGCTGAAGAACAGTGTTGTCACAGGCCGTATTGCCCATGCCTACCTTTTCTGCGGAACAAGGGGTACCGGGAAGACTACCATGGCGAAGATTTTCTCCCGTGCCATCAACTGTCTTCAGCCAAAGGACGGCGACCCATGCAATGAATGTGATGTCTGTAAGGGGATTCTTTCGCAGAACATTCTGGATGTTGTGGAAATTGACGCCGCATCGAACAATAGTGTGGACAATGTAAGAGAAATCAGGGATGAAGTTATTTATGCACCCTCCCAAGCGAAACACAAGGTATATATCATCGATGAGGTTCACATGCTTTCAACCGGTGCGTTTAATGCGCTTTTGAAGACTCTGGAGGAGCCTCCGAGTCATGTGGTTTTTATATTGGCAACTACGGAACCTCATAAGCTGCCCGCAACCATTTTGTCCCGCTGTCAGCGGTATGATTTCCGGAGAATCTCCGTTGAAAGCATCATGGCCAGACTGGATAATATTGCTCAGGCCGGTGGCGTATCCATTCAAAAGGAGGCACTTCGACTGATTGCAAAGCTCTCAGACGGAGCCTTAAGGGATGCCATCAGTATTCTTGACCAGTGTATGGGCCTTGGCACTGCAGAGGTCAGCTATAATGACGTTCTGAGCGTCGTGGGCATCGTAAATGATGTATTTATCGCTCAGGTGGTAGATGCATTGAATAGTAAGGAGATCCATAAGATATTGCAATTGATCGAGGAACTGGTGATGAACGGAAAAGATGCAACCCAGTTTGTTTCCGATCTTGTGTATTACTATAGAAATCTTCTAATCTGCAAAATTACTGATAAACCGGGTGAGATCATAGAAGCTTCAGCGGAAGTAATTGATACGATGAAGCGACAGGTTTCAAGTCTTTCCCAGGATGAAATCATGCATGTGATCAAGGAACTATCCTTGTTGGAATCCTCCTTGAAATGGACTACACACCCAAGGATATTGCTTGAAGTGTCTCTCTTGAAAATATGTAAGAGCAATAGTTCCCTGGATTCGGACAATATTCTTGGCCGGCTGGCATTACTTGAAGAGAAAATCAGCAGCGGCACCATTACGGTTTCGACGGGAAACAGGGAAGCGGCCGCACCCGCCAATAAACCTGGGGCTTCGGCAGAGAAAAAGACGGCGAGTGCCTCAGACAGCTCAGCTTCAAAAGAAAAAGATGCTCCTGTTGCTTTTACAGGTGCGGGGAAAACCCTTCCGATGTGGGACAAGGTGTTGGAAGAACTTCGAAAAAGCGGAAGGATGGTGCTTTTCACAAACCTCATTGGAAGCAAGGCCATTGAAATTGACCAAAAGATCGTCGGGATTGTTTTTGAGAACGGCGGAAGTTTTAATAAAATGCTGGTGTCCAAAGCAGAAAATGCTGAAGTCCTGGAGTCTGTACTGGGGAAGGTGCTGGGGCGTGAAGTAAGAATTAAATGCCTGGATGCGGATGATGCCAGAAATAGTACAAAATCGGCACAGCCGGAGGAAAAGGACGAATTTGTTGAGAAGGCACAGGAAATCGCTAAAAGGATCAATGCACCGCTGAATATCATAGATGAGTAGAATTGTGTGAGTTAACTTGAAGGGCTAATCAAGGCTAAAAACAATATAGAAGATTTAATAGTGAATAAGTTCTTTCTGGATTAATGGGGGAAAAATGATGAAGCTTAAAAAACTGTTTACTAGAGCTGTATCCATCTTGATCACAGGAGTTATGGCTCTTATACCCTTATGTAGCAACGTAACGGCAGTTAGAGCGGCAGACATTAGACAATCCATGGACTTCCCGAATATTTATCCAGCAGAGAATTTTGAAAAGATTAGTGATAGTGAGATTGAACAGAAAGTCAAAGCCCTCCTTAAGACAATGACCAGGGACGAGATGTATGCAATGTTGGGCGGGAGTACGACAGGGAATAAAAAAGGGTATGGAACAGCGTATGTAGGTGGAGTTCCTCGTCTTGGCGTTCCTGTTCTTCGTATGTGGGATGGCCCTCAAGGGGTCATCAGTGAGGGAAATTACGAGACCACATGCCCAGCGAGTGAAATATCATTAGCCTCTTCCTTTAGTAAGGAACTTGCATATAAATATGGTCAAGTAAGCGGCAGCGACAATAAAGCAACTGCAGGAAATGTCCAGTTGGGGTCCCAGATTGATCATGTGAGATCTCCTCTTTTTATGCGTTCAAGAGATTCTTTAGGCGAGGACCCTTATTTGACAAGCGTTTTGGGCGAAGAGCTGGCAGCCGGTATTCAGAATGAGAATGTCATGGCTACCTTAAAGCATCTGGCAGTTTACTGCAATATGTTTACTTCGAATTCAGACAATGTGACAGTGGATGAGCAAACCCTCCATCAACTTTATCTGGCTCCCTATGAAAGAATTATCAAGGCGGGAAAGGCCTCCGCGGTAATGTCTTCGTACAACCTGATCAATGGTACGCAAGCCTCGGCAAATACTTATCTCCAGATAGAGGTGCTGAGAAAGATGTGGGGGTACAAAGGATTGACGATGACCGACTGGGGAGGGAATAAGAAGCTTACCACACATTTGGGTTCTGATTTGGAAACAGAGACCCTTACCCATAACACAAAGAAGAATATTGAAAAAGCTATAAAAGCAGGAACAATGACGTGGCAGGACGTAGAGAACGCAGTACGCCATACCTTAACGGCTATGGGGCAGATTGGCTACCTTGGATTGGTCAAGGTGAATGAGGATGGCACTGCTGCTGCTGACCCGGTTCCTCCAGCATCTATTGAATTGAATGTGTTAGAAGGACAGGACCGGATAAAGCTTCTGGAAAGAAATGATGAAATAGCGCTGGAATCCGCTGTAAAAGGTGCTGTTCTTCTTAAGAATGACAAAAACGCATTACCGGTAAAACAAAATGAAAGAATCGCCATGATTGGTCTTGGGAGTCAATATTCAGTTACCGGTCATTATCGGGAGGCTTCTTTCGGATGGCTGCAAAGCATGACAAGCCCATATGAAAATATGCTGGATATACTGGGGAAAAATGCATCAATAACTTCTGAGATAGGTCTTGATATAGTTGGGACTCCGATACCGGAGGAGTATTTGTTTGTCGATGAAAGCACCAGCAAACAAGGTGTTGAATTTTTAAAGAACAATGATGAAAGCAGTAAGAAAACTTTAGATAGTGTTGAAATTACTATAGGTACGATGAATGGCAAGGTGAACAGAACGTATAAAAATACTGATGGTAACGCAGGCAAAAATGGCGAGTCTGTCACCATGACAACTTTTCTTAAAGCCCCGGAATCCGGAACTTACGGGTTCAAACTATTAGGGATTGGCGGTACTGGAAGTGTTGTCATTAAAGATGGTGACAGGCAGGTAGCTAAATTCGATGCAAGTAATACCTCCGGTTGGGGCAAAAACAGTGTGGTACACACTGCAGAGGGAATGGATATCCCTTCTTACACAAAAGACGCCTATTTAACAAAAGATAGGATTTATAAAGTTGTAGTTACAGGGAAAGGTACTTCTGCCGCAAAAGACCTCCAGCTTCGTCTGACGTGGTTTGTACCCGGTCAAAGAGCAAGTGATTATGCGAGAGCAGTACAAGCAGCAAAAAACAATGATACAGTAATTCTCTTTGTGCATGATACAAGTATAGGAACTTTTGGATTTTTTGACATCATGGAAAGAAAGACTCTTGGACTCCCTGCAGATCAGTCTCAATTGCTGAAGGACGTGATTGCTGCAGCAAAACCATTGGGCCATAAGGTCATCGTGGTGATGAATATTGGATTGCCTGTTACTATGGATTGGATTGATGATGTAGATGCAGTCTTAAATATGTGGCTGCCGGGTCAGGCGGGAGGCAAAGCAACGGCACAGCTGCTGACAGGCGTAAAAAATCCCGGAGGAAAGCTGCCGGTGACTTTCCCAAAGAATGAAAATGATACGCAATTCGGAGAACTATCAAAGAACCATACCCCTGAAAAGATCAATAATGTATCCGAAGGAATTTTCAGCGGATATCGCTGGTACGACAAGAATGGGGTTACCCCGCTGTTTCCTTTTGGTCATGGCCTTTCCTATACTACCTTTGCGTATTCGGACCTTAGTATAAAGAAGACACCCGGTGTAGAATGTGGATATGATGTGACTTTTACAGTTAAGAATACAGGGCAAACCACAGGTACTGAAGTTGCTCAGGTATACCTGGGTAAAGCTGAAGTTCCTAAAGGAATTCAGATGGCAGAAAAGCAGCTTGCCGGATTTGCAAGGATAGAAGAATTAAAGCCCGGGGAATCGATATCGGTAACGGTTCAGATCGATCAAAAGGCGCTTTCGTATTGGAATCCGAATGTGAAGCTACAGGTGCGTGCCGATGGAACCAAGGATAAATGGGTTGTTGCCGATCCGGCAGATAACGGTGGAAGATATATCCTTGTGGGTTCTTCTTCAAGGGATATACGGTTAACCGGACAAACCTATGGTACTATTAAAACTAGTAAACCATAGAACAGGCTACAGCAAACATACAAAAAAGCAGGCTCACGAGCCTGCTTTTTTCGAATATAAACAATCAGAGCGCTTATGATGCTGGAAAGCTGACTACGCAGTTACAATGGGTATAGGAGGTACAAACTATTTTTCAGCTACTAAAAAAGTCAATACTTAACAAGCCTTCATAAGCACTCTTAAATCAATCAAGAAACGCTAGAGGAATGACGTTCAAAGCTTTTTAATTCAACTTGGTCTGGCCTTTGGGTTTATTCTTCTACCTCTTCTTCAAAAGAGGTACAGAAAGATCCGGAACTGACGCAATTGCACTTTGCACCGGTGATGGTACAGATATAATCGTGCACAACGCTGCTGTCCCAGTAAAGAAGATTTTTGCACTGATAGAAATTAGCTTCGCAATCCATTTTAAGCCCTCCATTGGGTAAAAATATTTATCGACGCCATTGCCGATATTGCGTGATACTATATATATTATTCTACCATCCTTTGTCTATGAGCTCAATAAATTAAAATATTAACAAAGTTTTCTGCTACAGAGTGGTGAATTTGGAAATAGATATATCGTTGACAAGAAGCAATAACTGTTGTACAATGTATAAGCGGTTGTGAAGACTGCATAAAATGAATAATTACAAATGGAGAGTTGTCCGAGCTGGTCGAAGGGGCATGACTGGAAATCATGTGTACCCTAACGGGTACCTAGGGTTCGAATCCCTAACTCTCCGCCAAAAAAGCACTTTGCATGGCTTGATGCAGAGTGCTTTTTATAATTAGTATATTATCTTGCTAACAATTCTCTAGCATTATATAAAAATCACTCAATTTATAGTCAATAAGTTGTCTCCCCATAATCAGCAAATAAGGGTTTGTTGTGGCTGCTTTTTTATAAATGTTAAGAAATACTACTAGGTTTAAACATCCAAACTCCATTAGCCATTATATTCGTTACAGACCTCAATTGCCACTTCTCCTAATTCTTTAATATGAGTATAATCCAAGTTATCCTTACCAAGCTCCTTTGCCAAATACACAAAATAATCCCAATCGTTATTCTTCCCGATACATTGAATCTCATCAACCAATTTCTTATATTCACTGTAACCTTCAATTTTTATGTACAGGTCAGCGTGTTCTTTGAACCCTGATCTATTCATTTCAGATTGGAACATTGCGATATAATGGTCAAAATAGCCTTCTGGATACCTTTCATCCATTAACTCTTCATTAAATGAATTCATAAAGTGATCTCCTTATGTCATGATCAAAATATCAGTTTTTCGAAGTTGCGTCTTTTATTTCCCATTTACCTGCATCATGCTTCCATTTAGCAGTTTTCCACTTGCGTTCCGAATCACTCCAATAACACATGCTATTCAAATCAACATCACTGATTTTTATTTCTATGGGTTCGTCAGGTGCTAAAGGACCTCCTATGAAGAATGTAAATGTATTATCATATATGAAATACAAATAACCTTCATAATAGGTGCTATCATTTAAAGCAAAAGCTACTCTGCCTTCAGCCAACTCATTGAACTCCTCAAATATATCTTTTGGAGATCTCAAGGGAAAATTCCTCCCAAAGTTCAAAATACAAGCTTTTCTGCAACAATAATATCAATTAATTCCCATATGGTCAAATCTTCTCATAGATTCATTTTACATATACATATGAAGTATGGAGTTGTGTTAAATAGACGAAGATGTACAATATTAATAATAAAAAAAGCACTTCACAATGATTTATGAAGTGCCTTTAATCATTGCTTATTACGACCCCTTTGATCTTTTTAGTCCTTTTTCTTTTCCGATGACTGCCTGTTCATATCTTGCAATTTTATAATCCAGGCGATCCAGAGTTTTCTTCATATCTTCCATTCTTGCGGCAAGCTGCTTCCGCTGTTCGGTTAAGAGTTCTTTTCTAGCCTCAACGGTTTCATCACCCTGCTGAAACAGCCCAACATACTCAATCAAGACTTCAATTGGAAGACCTGCGCTTCGCATACACTTGATAAATTCAACCCACCTACAGTCTTCTTCCGTAAAATCTCTGTTTCCGCTTTTATTCCGATTCACACGCGGAATCAGTCCGATACGTTCATAATAGCGGAGTGTATCCTGTGAAACATCATACTTTTCACTAACTTCTGCAATCGTCATGCGATTTTGTCCCCCAAATATTCGATGTTATACCGATCATGTACTCTTAATGAACAAAACCTTTGAAAACATCTTTGGATTTGTATACGCCTTAATTGACTGTCACTTCACCTGCAAGGATTTTCTTGTAATCTTCGTAATTCTTCTTTAAGAGTTCCGGTGTATCTAAGCCATAAGGGCATTGGGATTTGCACTGACCGCATTCAACACACGCTTCAACTTTTTTCATCATTTCCTGTATCTTCGGTGTTAGCCAACCCTCTGAGGGGGCACGTCTGAGCAAGAGGGACATCCTTGCAGCGTTATTGATTACAATTCCGGCCGGACACGGCATACAGTAGCCGCAACCCCTGCAGAACTCTCCGATCAGCTCCTGTCTGTCTTTTTCAATCAATGCTCTTCTCTCGTCTGTTAACTGCGGTGGGTTATCCATACAATTTAAGAATTCATCCAGTTCCGTTTCCCGCTGGATGCCCCAGATAGGGAGAACATTATCATACTGTGCTATAAATGCGTATGCTGAGGAAGAATCCGTAATCAAACCTCCGGATAATGCCTTCATGGCAATGAAGCCCATTCCTGCGTGCTTGCATTTCTCTGCCAGTTCAATCTCCTTTTCTGACGACAGATAGCTAAATGGGTATTGCAGAGTCTCATAAAGGCCGGAATCGATGCATTCATATGCTATACCCAGTTTGTGGTTTGTCAGGCCAATGTGTCTGATTTTGCCCTGCTTTTTTGCCTCCAGCATGCATTCATACATCCCAGACCCGTCCCCCGGTCTATAGCAGACACTTGGCCAATGAAACTGGTAGATGTCAATGTAATCTGTCTTTAGGGCCGATAAAGAAGTGTCCAAGTCTTTCCAAAATCCTTCCGGGGTATTGGAAAATGTCTTCGTCGCGATGAAAACCTTCTCGCGCATACCCTCAAATGCGCGGCCTAACTTTTCCTCACTGTCTGAATACATACGTGCAGTATCAAAGAAAGTCATCCCGCCTTCGTATGCCTTCCTTAAAATTCTGACGGCGGTCTCCATATTTACCCTTTGAATCGGAAGTGCACCAAATGCATTGCGGTTAGTAGTAATTCCAGTACTTCCTAATATGATTTGTGCCATTGCTAGGCCCTCCTCTTTTATATAAAACTTCGTAATTCTTTGGAATAGAATAACCAACACAATTCGGTTATCATTCAGATGAATTGTCATTTTGAAGTCTCTTTAGAAAGCATACCACTTGGAGTTAACTCCAAGTCAAGCACATTTTTTGAGTAGGGGTATTCTTGATTTTCATACACCGCATAAGTTTTACAGGAAATAATGAGTACTAGTATAGAAAAAACGAAAGTGTTTTAATTTGAAGTGCATATTGAGATACACAATAATAGACATAATATTGTGTATCTGGTGAACATAATGATATGCTCTTCAACCACTTTGAAGGAGAATGAAGAGAACATCCTTTTGTCAACGATGTAAATAATGTTGAAATATGTAAACAACTGTAGTATACTGCATAAAAAAACCAATTTTACTTAGAGGAGGGTTTATATGTACAAGATGGAAGTTGATGCAGTAAAGAAAGTTTTTCTTATCGTTGCCGAGGGTTTTTTTACTATGGAAGAAGGGCAAAAGTTCACAGCTGATTATCAGACAAAAACAAATTCATTCAAGCCTCAAGAGTATACGCTTATTGTAGACGCAAAAGAAATAAAACCCTCAAGTCCTGAAGTCGCTCAAGCATTACAAGCGGTGATGGGGATGTATATCGAGGTTCCGTTTAAGAAAAGGTTTGTCATTAAACTGGACTCAACCATTGCACAATCGCAGGTGCAAAGACTCGGAAAGGCATTACCCGGATTCGATCTTTTGGAATTTGTAGATTCCATAGATGAGGCTTTAAAGAAAATAAATTAAATTAAATGAAAGTCTCTCCATAGAAGTATGCTCTATGGAGAGACCCCAATATTTTAATAAAACTTATATAATATGGCAGAAATATTATATCCCCCACCCACAGAACAAAATACGATATTGTCTCCTCTTTTTACTTGGTTATTCTTTACGGCATCATGAAAAGCTATAATTGGACTGGTGACCCCTGTATACCCATACTTATCCCCTATATAGGAATGCATATTCTTATCTACGCCCAGCATTTCCAAGGTCAATTCAGCATCCGGCTTTGAGAATTGTGAAAACATAAAATTACTGACCTCTGATAACTCAACATTATTCTTTTCCAGTAATTCAGTAATCAGTTCACACCATTCTTTCGCTATAAAGCTTGTATCGAAAGGATCCAATCTCAATTTTTTATCTTCAATATCGATAGAAGCGTCAAACATCTTCGAAAGACCTACCTTTGGCATTAAGAAATTTTCTTTAACACAAGTATCGGTCTTGAAGTTTGAATCGATGAAGCCAATCCGTTCAGGCGCCTCCTTCTTTTCCAGCACGAGAGCTGCTCCGGAATCTGCAAAATTAGAGTAGACTACCGGGTCAATCTGACTTGCCATGAGACTTGCAAACATGCTTCCCACGACAAGCGCCTTATTAATATTAGCATCACTCATCATAATCCTGCTTGCAACACTGATTGCAGTCAGCATCCCAATACAGTTGGAATTAAGATCAAATACCAAATGTGCATTTTTTGCTTTTAATTGATCGTTCAGGAGCAAAGCATTGGAAGGGCATAAAAACTCAGGAGTATCGGTAGCAAATATGATCATATCGATATCTTCAGGGACAAGATTTGCGTTGATCAATGCCTTTCTTGAAGCTTCAAGCCCCATGGTGACTACGTTTTCGCTTTTCCTGTTGGCAAAATATCTTGTTTTTCGGCCAAGATGGTTCATTAGTCCTTCTACTTTAATATCCATTTGCTTGAAATGTTCTATAAAATACTCGTTGCCTACTTTGTTCGCTGGATGATACGTTCCTACTCCGGAAAAAACTATATTTTGATACATTTTAACACTCCCTTTTCTGATTTTAGCGATAATCTCTGGTTGTTTTATTACGCTGGTTAAGAGAAAACGAACAATTTTTTACTTGAAGTTGAATGTTTCGATATGTAAATTTACAAAATATGTCACATGACATCTACATTGTAGAATAAATGTAAAATAATGTCAAGATAAAAATAACAGTTTTACTATCTTTTATAGGAAATCAAAGAATACATATTTTTCAAACATTAAAAAACTAAGGCAATGGAAAACTTATGTAAGTGGATAACTGGGGTTTGAATCCCGAACTTTCAGCTTAAGTGGACTTTAAAAGGTTTTTTTCCAAGAGTTTTTATTTTAATTGATCCATATGAAGTATAGGTATATAAGCAATATTAAAATTCTTGATATAATATTATATATGCACAATGGTACAGGGGTTAGATCAAGCGGTTTAGCATGGATTTGGTGATAAAGGAAATGTAGCGTGAAATAAAAGATATCACTTATGTACGTTAAGAAGGGTTGAAATAGAATGTTAAAGAAATGTGTAGGAAGAGTACTGATAGCCATTATAATGATTCTTATATTATTTATTAGTTTTTGTGCATATGACATTTGGTCCTTCAGCTATAAAAATCAGTTCTTTCTATGCCGGATACATTATGAGTCTTCCATTTCGTTAATATATCATCTTTACTAGCTAAAAACATGAATATATAGCTATCATCGACGTTAATTCAGTTAATAATTTAATTGACGCCATAATTTAGAAATATTTCTATCCTCCAATGGAATATACATAGAGTTATAACCGATCGAATACAGGAGGAGGGAGCCAAAATGGGAGACAAGAACCCCAAAAAAGCAGAAAAGAAACCAAAGAAAGTTGAAAAGAAGGGCCAGGGAACTACACCCTCGAAGAAGCCAAAATAGCAAACCGGCTTTCGGATAGACTCCAAGCCAATTAAAACCCACGCCCCGGAAGTGGACTCCGAGAGTGGGTTTTATTGTTGTTAACAGCTAGGTTTTTGAAATAAGTTTCAGGGCATTCAAAAGAGTCCGATTTGAAGGAATTTACATTGCTGGAACATTCAATGTATAATTATTTTGTAAAGAGGGAGGTACGGAATGATTGGAAATATGATTATGTTTGATCATGGAAATGTCCGATTCCAGCTTAGAGCTGTAGGAGTAGCAATTAATGATAACAAGGTATTGATCCATAGAGCTGAAAAAGATGATTTTTGGGCTCTGCCGGGAGGAAGAATCGAGCTTCTGGAGTCCTCCAAGATTACTTTGATAAGAGAGATGATGGAAGAGCTGCGAACAGAAGTTGAAGTTGAAAGGCTCTTATGGGCGGCGGAGAACTTCTTTGAATATGAGGGGAAGGCTTTTCATGAGATTGGATATTACTATTTGTTAAAACTCCCGGATTATTGTCCCCTTTATAGTAATCACGAAGAGTTTTATGGCGATGAACAAGGGACAAAACTGATTTTTAAATGGCATCCCTTAAATGAACTAAAGGATATTGTTCTGTATCCGACATTTTTAAAAGAAAAACTTTTAGGCCCGCTGCAGGGTATGGAGCATATCATTTCTACAGAACCCTGATAATTAAAGGTGACTGCAGTTCAAATAAAGTAACCATTGTATTGATAATACTCATTGAGATTTTGATTGTAATTTCTATGATAATCAATGACTGAAGCAGACAAAAAAGCTGCTGTATAAATCCACGGTATTCTACTTCAAATACTTTTCTATCATTTCCTCAGTTACCGCATTTTTTTCACAGATTTCGCTGTAAAACCAGCCGCTTTTCCGAACGGTGCGTTTTTGAGTCTCAAAATCCAAATGAATCAGTCCGAAAGGCGCAGATTCCCCTTCCACCCAATCGAAGTTATCCATCAGGGTCCAATGATAATACCTTTCCACCGGGATTCCTTCGCTGCACAGCTTGGAGACCTCATAAAGGTGAGCGTAAATATAACTTGCCCGGAACCGGTCCTCCCGGTCGCAGGTACCATTTTCAGTAATCCAGATGGGTGCCTTATACTTTTTATAAAAGCTTTTGCATAGACGGTAAAGTCCCTGGGAGTAAATCTCCCAATTCAGATCGTTTCTCGGGGTGTCGGGGAACACATCGTCCTTGAACCCTTTAAAATGCACAGCGCTGCGGGTATAGTAGTTGATTCCGATGAAATCATAATACCTTCCTTTACCGCAGGGGGCGCCAACACCGATGGGAAATGCCAGGCGTCCATTGGACATGGACTTTGTTACTGCCCCTTGAAATAAATAGTCCATCGCTATAGCCGCCAGCTTATCCAAAGGACTCTTCGAATAAGGGTGGAAAACACGTAAATGCATTGCCAGGCCAACTTTGGTTTGCCCCTGAAAATCTTTGTCATTTCGAATCTTATGGATCAGTTTATAAGCAGCGATATGACATAATGTCATATTCCTGAGCACTTTGAGGACGAGCTTGAAATCCTTCTTCCCGGGAGGCCAGCTGCCAAAAAAGTAACCATTGGTGACATATACATTGGGTTCATTAATGGTAATATACTCGCATACAAGGTCTCCCAGGCTTTCGACCACAGTTTTTACGTAACGTTCGAAGTAGCCTAAGACAGCTTCATTCTCGAATTCTCCTTTGCCGCAAAGCCATGAGGGATGAGAAAAGTGATGCAGCGTTACCAAGGGCTTGATTCCATTTTGAAGCAGAAGCTGAATCTCTTCACGGTAGTGAGAGAGTGCAGCACTGTCAAATTTACCATCCTCGGGCTCAATACGGCTCCATTCCATTCCCATGCGGTAAACTTTTTGATTCAGCATTTTCATCAGTGCAACATCTTCCTCAACCCTGTTCCAGTGATCGTTTGCACGTGCACAGGTCGTCTTATCCTTAATTCTTTCCTGCCGGCACCAATCGTGCCAGTTGTTGTCCGTATTCCCGCCTTCGATCTGTGTTGCTGCAGTTGCGGTTCCCAGAAGAAAATCTTGAGGCAGATTAAAGGGTTTCATATGGAGCACCTTCCCTCGTGTGAATCTCATTGTTCACTATTGTTTCCTTATAGAACAGAAAAACCATCAGCCCAACAAAGCAAAATACACTTGCCGCCAAGGCAGTGATACGAATCCCCGTATCTTTCTGAAAATCCGACCCATAGGTCAAAAAAGTGGTAAACAGCAGCATGGACGCCATCTGCCCGATTTTATAGGCAAAGGTTCTGGCGGCGAAAAACATACCTTCTCTGTTTTCTCCCGTATGTAATACGTCATATTGCGAAATATCGGCAACTACTGCCTGGGGCAGTATTCCAAATATGGCCAGGGGGATCGCTGCCGAGATCACAAGCATATAGCCCTGAGCCCTCATGGAAAGGAGCGGGAACCCTTCTCCTACAAAAAAGGTTAGGAGGAAGGTAATAGAAAACATCACAAATGCGAAGTTGATCAGCTTCTTTTTTCCAATGCGCTTTGACAGAAGGTTGACCGGCAGATAAAAAAGCAGCGAGGCGGCGGTCATGGAAACAAACAATAAAGTAATCATGCTCTCCGGAAGTTTTAAGAGTACCTTGATATAATAAGGAAGCCCCGTCTGAAACAAAGCAAGGGCAATCCAATACGATACATCGGAGGCCACAAACAGCCTGAAATGAGGATTGTTGAAAGTTTTCTTCAGAGAAGTAAACGCATTGGATTGGTCCGGAGTTACATCGACGTATTCCTTTTCACGGATTGAAAAAGCAGGAACCAGAAGGCAAATAAAAGCCAGCACTGATAGTCCTGTAAATGTGGTTTGCATTGCAATAACCTTATCCCATCCGTTTGCTGTGAGGGCTTCCCATATCATCGGAGCGGTATAGGCGATTGCAGTGCCAAGAATAAAAGTCAGAGAGATAAAAGTGGAGATGTTCAACCTGTCTTTTTGAGTTTTCCCCAACTCCGGGATCAAAGCATTAAATGGGGTGACGTAAGAGCTAAGGCCGATATAGGATATCGTGAGGGTTGTAAAGAGCCAGGCGGCATTGATCCAACTGACTCCGTTTACAGGCATATAAAAAACTAAAGCTGTGGAAAGTGCGAAGGGAAGTGCCGAGTATTTCAAAAAGGGAATTCTTCTGCCTTGAGGATGCTCGCTTCTGTCACTGAAGGAGGCGACAAGGGGATCCACAAAAGCGTCAAACAAGCGCTCAAAAGCAGTGATAAAACCAACGATGGTAAAAAGTCCAAAAACCAGTGTTTGAGGAAGATAATGAGGGAGTGAGGCTTCCTTGGTTGGTTGATAAAAATATACCAGATAGGAAACAACAATGCCGCTTAAAAGTGACCAACCCAGCTGGCCGATGCTGAATGCGACTTGCTTTGACAAAGGCAGACGCTTCATTACGTACACATCCTTTAATAGAAACAGATATTTAGCGGTTACAATTCTTTTTGCTTTTTCTTCCGTTTATTCTCGTACATAGAGGAATCTGCTTTTACCAATAATTCCTCGATGGTAGCTGTACTATCCGGCGGGATATGAGCTACGCCGATACTCAATGAAAGATTGAACAAACTGGATGAACTAGCGTTGAACTCGGCTACATTTTCATGTATTCGGCGAATGATCGTATCTGAGAAATCCTCATTGATCTCTATGGCCAGGACAACAAATTCGTCTCCGCCAAGACGTGCGACGATATCAGATTCCCTGAAGGTTTTCTTGAGAATCTTTGCAGTTTCTATTAAGGCCAGGTCGCCTTCCTTATGACCGAAATTATCATTGATTTCCTTCATCTTATCAAGGTCAATGAAATACAATTGCGTGCCTCGATGGGTTCTGGTAGCGATTTTTTGCTGCTGTCTGGCCATAGCTAAAAAACCCCGGCGATTATAAAGCTTTGTAAGTTCATCGATATGGGCCATCGCCATCAATTCCATTTGAAGATGGCTGCGTTCGATGGCATAGGAAATGGATTTAACCAGCAGGTTTCTGCTGATGGCTTCTTTGACCAGATAGTCCTGGGCTCCGTTTTGAACGGACTTGATTCCCAGGGACTCGTCATCTACGCTGGTCATGATAATAATTGGGATCTCAGGTACAGTGTCATGAAAGCGTTCCAACGTATCCAGTCCTTGATTTTCCGGAAGGAAAATATTCAGAAGAATGATATCATACGGCTTCTTCCCCAGAAATTCCAAACCCGCGGATAAATTCTCAGCCAGATCCATTTTAAACTCAATATTGGACTCAATGCTCAGCAATTGGTGAATCAGCCGTGCATCATTAATGTCGCTTTCGACCAGGAGTACATTGATAGTTCTGTCGTACATTTATATTCCCCCATTACCTTAAAGAGCGTTTGGAAAGTTATTTCTTATTCATCCCTAGAGTATCTTACATCTCTTCAACACTATTACCAGGGGTATTTACCGCTTTTGACAAGGTGTTCCTTGAAGAACGAAGATATTTAGGTTTCCCGATCACGCTAAAAACATTCTTTTCTATCTCAAGATATAGTTCTCTGACACGATTAAGAGCGTTTTCGATCATAGAAATGTAGTCTTCCGCATATACTCCTTCAAAACTTATGGCATCCTTTTGCTTGTTGAGGACTACTCCGTAAGCATAATGGTCACCAATTGCCTCTTTGAAATCTAAAATTTGCTGCAGCTCACCATTGGGGTCACTGTCCTCAATGCTGTTTTCATAGGCTTCCAGGTATTCCAAGCCGGTATTGATGATATCCATGTAAAATTCGTACTCGCATAGTAATTTTACCAGTTTAAACGGAAGCAGGGATTTGTCGATCAAGCCCTTGTTTCTAATCAAGTCATACAGGCTGTCGCTGCTTGACCTGGCAAGGATGGCGATTTCATTCTTTACATATTCCTTGCTGAACCTCTCTCTGAAAAAGAACTCATACAAAGGCATATATCCGTTTTTGACCCTATTCACGGTGTCCTTGTTTTTTTCGTAAAAGTATTTTATGATCGTTATGGCTAGAGATGGGATTGCGGATAATGCCATAATATTGGCAATAATTTTTGTTATTTGTTCAATGCTCTGCATAGTACTTCTCCCTGGGGATATGCAAAAATTCATAAAACTAAATTCAAATTGCTTTTAAAAAATTTATCATATTTTGGGATTTAAAGCAACATATTGTTGCGCAGGAAGTGAGTAGCTGCTGAAGCAAAAGTATGGAAAAAAGCGGATAATTCTGCGTATTCCAGTATGGTTACTGTTTTTTGGATAAATAACTTTTAATCTTTCAAAAAGCTTTTTCGAAAAGCTTTTAGCGGAAATGAATGAAATTATCAGCAATAATTATTGTCAAAAAGGATGTTTTTTTGGAACACGATTAACGGCAAGTAAGATATAACGGAATATTCCTATTTGCCAGAGCGTTATAAGTAATCAAGGTAAAACCATAAACTCGTAAACATTTAAAAAAGGACTTCGCATGTGACGGCGAAGTCCACCGGTATTACTCAATCTCCAATAAATCTATAGCGTCTACAAAGGCATCGGAAGGCATACAGCCGCAGAAATACGTGTCGTAAACCTTCAAGGGTCTGTACTTGAAATACGGTAAATTTTCATCGGAGTCTACCATGTTGCCGCAAAACATACACCTGCATTTTCTGTCATTTATCATATTCATCACCCTAATTATTAAGTCTATGATAATTTTAATCTATTTCCTGGCATTTATGCATGGTATTTCCAATTATTTTTAGAAGTACAGTCATTTTTGGACAAACTCTGGAAGTAAGCCTTAACAGGCAGAAAGGGTTGAAATAATGATGCAAATAAAATAAAATTAAGTCAAAACAAAAAGAAAAATATATACTGTAGTAATCGTGAAAATCATGATATCTAAGTGAATATAGATTTTCGAAAAAGGTAAAGAATGTGAGCGGGATGCAGAAGTTATCATGCTTCATAGATTTTAAACCAACTAAAGGATAAGGTGCAGGGTATGTCTGAACAGACTATTTTTAAAGAAAAGGTGGATACAAAACTCCAGAAACCCAGGATGTATCGTGTCATATTATTAAATGATGATTATACTACCATGGAGTTTGTTGTAGAGGTACTGGTTACGGTATTTCACAAACAGGTGCCGGAAGCTACGAAAATAATGCTCGATGTACATGAAAAGGGTAAAGGGATTGTGGGTATATATACTTATGATATTGCAGCTACAAAGATTGCTCAGGCAGAGGAAATGGCCAGGGAGAATGAATTTCCTTTGAAAGCGATCATGGAAGAGGTATAAAATTATAGTAGGGATTGAATTGTCCCTATAAATCGCACCAGGTCGTATAAATCCTTGGTGCTAAAGGTGTAAAGGTAATTGAATCAAACCATGTAAATGGTGGTGTGCGTTCAATCAAATTAGAAAAGGTGGTTACATTGAAACTAAACGGTGTTGTAGATAGAATTTTGGTCGCGGCTTATAATGAAGCCAAATACCAGAACCATGAATATTTTACTCCCGAGCATATTCTCTATTCCTCTCTGTTTTTTGAGGAAGGCATAGAGATTATAGAAAGCTGCGGAGGGGATGTAAAGGCCCTAAAAGAAGATCTTTTGGAATTCTTAAGCAATAATATACCTTCAGTGGAAGACAGCGATCCTGTAGGAACTCTTGGTGTTCAAAATATTCTCCAGGTTTCGGCTTCCCATGTAGTATCCTCGGGAAGAGAAGAAGTCCGGCTTGGGGATGTCTATGCCGCAATGCTTGAAGAAAGTGAGAGTTTTGCTGCGTATTATCTCCAGAAACATGGGGTATCCAGGCTTGCTGTTTTAAAGTTCGTATCCCATGGAGTTTCTATTGTACCGAGAACCAAAGGGGAAATTTCATTAAAAGCAAATACCGGCAAGAATTCGAGCCAGCATCAGGATACAACTGAGAAGGAAGTCGAGAATTCAAACAAGGAGGATTTCCTCAGCTACTTCACAGTTGAACTCACTGAGAAGGCCAAAAGAGGAGAGATTGATCCCCTGATTGGCAGGGAGGACATTCTTGAGAGGACCATCCTGGTTCTTTGCCGCCGATTTAAGAACAACCCGATCCATGTTGGTGATCCGGGTGTCGGAAAGACAGCAATCACGGAAGGTCTGGCTCGATTGATTTCAGAGAACAAAGTACCCAGACCTCTCCAGGGATGTAAGATTTATTATCTGGATATGGGCGGCTTGATTGCCGGCACAAAATATCGGGGAGACTTTGAAGAGCGTATCAAAAAAGTGCTTCATGAAATTGAAAAACAGGGGAAGGCCATTGTCTATATCGATGAAATTCATACCATTGTAGGCGCTGGCGCAGTCTCAGGGGGAGCACTGGATGCGTCGAACATATTAAAACCGTTTTTGATGTCGGGTAAACTCCGATTCATCGGGTCTACTACGTATGAAGAATATAAGAAGTATTTTGAAAAGGATAGAGCCCTCTCCAGAAGATTTCAGAAAATTGACGTTACAGAGCCTTCAGCAGAGGATACCTTCCTTATTTTAAAAGGCTTGAAAGAGCGGTATGAGGAATATCATGGGGTCCGTTATACTGAGGGAGCCTTAAGGTATGCAAGCGAGCTTGCAGCAAAGTATATCAATGACCGGCACCTGCCGGATAAAGCCATTGATGTCATTGATGAAGCCGGTGCCTATGCAAGGCTGAATGCGGATGAATCACAAGGCCCAATCGAAATTACAGAAAAGGCTATTGAGCGAATTGTTTCTTCGGTGGCCAAGATTCCCGAGCAGAGTGTCTCCGCCAGTGAGACGGAGCAGTTGAAAACCCTTGAGGACTCGTTGAAAAAACAGATATTTGGACAGAATAAAGCAATAGAAACCGTAGTTCAAGCAATTAAACGATCAAGGGCCGGATTTAACGAAGGGGAGAAGCCGGTAGCGTCCCTGCTTTTTGTCGGACCCACGGGTGTTGGGAAGACGGAACTGACAAAACAGCTGGCGTCTACGCTTGGAATCCCGCTGACCAGATTTGATATGAGTGAGTATCAGGAGAAGCATACAGTAGCAAGGTTGATTGGCGCTCCTCCGGGGTATGTAGGTTACGAAGAGGGAGGACTCTTAACGGATGCCATCCGAAAGACCCCTTACTGTGTGCTGCTCCTGGATGAGATTGAAAAAGCCCATCCCGATATTTTTAATGTCCTGCTTCAAATCATGGACTATGCGACATTGACGGATAATAACGGTAAAAAAGCGGACTTCAGGAACGTCATATTGATCATGACCTCCAACGCAGGTGCAAGAGAAGTGGGACGGACGCTGATCGGATTTGATCAGAGAAGCATTGGTGAAGGGGCGATGACCAAGGAAGTGGAAAGGGTCTTTCTGCCTGAGTTCAGGAACCGCTTGGATGGGGTCGTGGTCTTCAACCACATCAATAAGGATATGGCATTAAAAATTGCTCAAAAAGCAATTCGCCAGTTTGCGTCAAAGCTGAAAGCGAAAAATATCAAACTGGAAGTTTCGGATGCTTGCTATGAGTGGCTTGCCGGCCAAGGTGTTTTATCGGCATATGGGGCGAGAGAAATTCTGAGAATTGTTCAGGAAAGAATCAAGACGCATTTTGTGGATGCAGTCTTGTTTGGCAACCTTTCGAAAGGTGGAGTTGCCCGGATTGATATCAAGGACGGGGAACTTGTGTTTTCTGAAGATGCCCAAGAGTAAGTCTAAAGGAGTTTGGGGATGTCAAATTATATCATGGACCTTCGCAGGACGGTCGGCCACAGTCCGCTGATGATGTGCTGTTCAGGAGTGCTTGTGGTAGAGGATGAAAAAAGAATTTTACTCCAACAAAGGACCGATAATGGCTGCTGGGGAATTCCCGGCGGATCGGTAGAGCTTGGGGAGACGCTGGAGGAAGCGGCTGTTCGAGAGATTTACGAGGAGATGGGGATTACAATCAAAAACCCAAAGCTGTTTCATGTATACTCCGGAAAAGAACACCACTATATTTACCCCAATGGGGATGAGGTCTATATCATCGATAACATCTTTGTGGTGACGCAGTATACCGGAGAATTGAAGCCGGATGGAGTAGAAACCAGCAGAGTACAGTTCTTTAATATTGATCATCTGCCGGAGGAAATCCATCCTCCAAACCGGACGATTCTTATTGACTTTATTCATAGGTATTTCAAGAAATAATGAGGTAAAGGACATCACGGTTTATGCCTGTTTATAGATTAACCAAGGAGTTGGTATTCCCACATCCCGGACTTGCAAACAAAGATGGCTTGCTGGCAGTAGGAGGAGATTTGTCAGTAGAACGACTCCTGCTCGCATACAGCAACGGCATTTTCCCGTGGTTTTCGGAGGAGGACCCAATCCTTTGGTGGTCTCCGGATCCACGCTGTGTGCTTTTCCCAAAGGAGATCAAAATTTCAAAATCAATGGAAAAATTCTTGAAAAAGGGACTTTACAAGGTTACCTTTGACAGAGCGTTTTCCAGTGTGATCGGCATGTGCCGTGAACTTCGGGAAGGCGATACATGGCTGACGGATGAGATGGTAGCGGCATATACCCGTTTATATAGCCTTGGATTTGCCCACTCGGTTGAAGTCTGGTTCCAAGATCATCTTGTCGGCGGGTTGTATGGAGTATCTCTGGGGAAGTGTTTTTTTGGAGAATCCATGTTTTCAACCAAGGATAATGCATCGAAAACAGCTCTCATTGCTATTTCAAAAGCGCTGGAGGAACATGGGTTCCTGTTGATCGACTGCCAGGTATACTCAAAACATCTTGAAAGTATGGGGGCAGTCAATATTGCCAGGAAAGAGTTTTTAGAATATGTAAAAAACGGGCTAACGAAGGAAACGATGAGGGGAAGCTGGTCCTTCCTTGAGCAGTAGACTCTTGTACTATAGGCTATACGGAATTATTTGCTGATACATTGATTACGCAACACCGCATGTAAATTCTTTAGCGTAATCAATATAAAATTGTTACCCTCTGAATACATATAAGTAAAATATGTTTTCAGGGGGAAAACAGTGGAACATCTTTTAAAGGTAACACTGATCGGGATGATATCGGGAATCATCGGGACCGGAATCGGAGGACTTGCTGCTTTCTTTGTCAGTAACATCAGCAACCGGGTTCTAAGCTTTATCCTGGAATTTTCTGCAGGTTTAATGACTGCGGTGGTATGTTTTGAATTGCTGCCGGAAGCCTTTAACCTGGGAGGTACGGTAACGTCCCTCGTCGGTGTAGTGATTGGAATTCTGGTGATCGTACTCATTGAAAATTTTGTGAAGGAACTTGAAGTTGTCAAGAAGGGAAGAGGGAAGTCCAGCCTTCTCAGGGCTGGTATTCTGATGGCTATTGGAATCGCACTCCATAACTTCCCGGAAGGATTTGCAGTAGGCTCCGGATTTGAAGCATCTTTAAATCTGGGAGTCGTACTGACTTTGGTGATTGCAATCCACGATATTCCTGAAGGGATTGCAATGGCTGTTCCCATGCGTGCCGGGGGATTTTCAAAGTGGAAAGCATTTACGCTTACAGTTCTTTCCGGGGTTCCCATGGGGTTTGGTGCATTACTGGGCGCGATTCTCGGAGAGATATCCCAAACCTTCATTGCACTATGCCTTGGATTTGCCGGAGGTGCAATGCTGTACATCGTTTTTGGAGAATTGGTACCGGAGTCAAAACGGCTGTATTTTGGAAGGGTCTCTTCCATGGGAAACATTATAGGAATTTTGTGTGGTATAATTGTATCGGTCTTCAATTGAGATATTAAGCTGCGATAATGAAGCATAGTGAAGAATTAAATTATCGCAAGCCGGGTTAAGGTAATTGAAGTGCGGAAAATTAAATGCAAAGGATATTTCGCATTCAATATAGATTAAGGAGTTACAACGTTGAAAACAGAGATTATTAAGCTGGATAAAGACAACCTGGATATGGACAAGCTCCGACATGCTGCGGACATTCTTAAAAATGGAGGCCTGGTGGCCTTCCCCACAGAAACAGTGTACGGATTAGGTGCCAATGCGCTAGACATAAACGCAGTAAATGGCATATTCAAAGCGAAAGGCAGACCTTCGGATAATCCGCTGATTGTACACATTGCAGATAGAGAAGACTTGCAAAAGCTTGTAAGCGAAATTCCTAAGGATACATATCAACTGATGGACCAGTTCTGGCCGGGGCCACTGACTATAGTGTTAAAAAAGTCTTCTTTGGTGCCTACTGTGATCACCGCAGGATTGGATACGGTTGCAGTGAGGATGCCATCCCATCCTGTTGCATTAGAGCTTATCCGAATGGCAGGAGTACCTGTTGCTGCACCTAGCGCCAATACCTCCGGTAAACCAAGTCCTACGGAGGCAAGGCATGTCATTGAGGACCTGGAAGGAAAAGTAGATGCTATCATCGATGCGGGAAGTGCAAAAGTCGGACTCGAGTCAACGGTTCTGGACATGTCCGTCGTTCCACCGATGATCTTAAGGCCGGGAGGGGTCACTCCACAGCAGTTGAACACTGTATTGAAGGGAGTCATGGTTGACCCTGCCATTATGGGCACCAAGGAGAAGAATGTTGTTCCAAAATCGCCTGGAATGAAATACACGCACTATTCGCCAGAAGCGGAAGTTATCATCGTTCAAGGAAGCGTATCCAATATTGTTGAGAAAATAAGTCAACTAGCGGCAGAAAATAGTGAAAAGAATATCAAGGTTGGAGTTATGGCAACAGAACAAACAAAAGATCAGTATGCTCCCCACTTTGTGATCTCCGTAGGGGACAGGAACATGCCGGAAACCATTGCAGCAAATCTTTTTGGAACATTGCGAAAGTTTGATGAAGCAGGCGTTCAACTGATTCTGGCAGAGGCTGTTGAGAACACTGAGATTGGACTTGCCATTATGAATCGAATGAGAAAAGCTGCCGGGAATAAAATTGTCGAAGTTTAAGTACATTAAACATAAGGGTAGGATGCTATGAAAAGAATACTGTTTGTCTGTACCGGGAATACTTGCAGAAGCTGTATGGCAGAAGGCATATTTAAAGACCTGATTGAAAAGGACGTAAGCGCCCGCGATTCGTTTACTGCGGCATCAGCAGGACTTACTGCCTTTGACGGGGACAATGCAAGTGAAAATGCGATCAGGGCTTTAAAAGATGAATGGGCTATAGACATAGGTTGTCACAGAGCGAGGCGGTTAAACGAAAGAGAGATTAAAGAAGCAGACTTGGTTCTGACCATGACACGGAATCACAAGGATTCAATCCTTTCTGTACTCCCTGAGGCCAAATCCAAGGTTTTTACCTTAAAAGAATACGTTTATTCAAAGGGGAATGACCCTGCAATGCGGGAGTACAATTACGCTTTGGATATTCTTGACCCGTACGGGATGCCGCTGAATGTCTATAAAAAATGTGCCCGGGACCTCAGAGAAACCATTGGTCATCTGATAAAAAAACTCAAGGAAAGCTCTTAAACTTTTTTTGACACATCCTTGTCTATATTATAAAATTATAAGGAACCAAACGATGGAGGATACATTATGGTAATTGGCATTGGAAGCGACCACGGCGGCTATGCTTTAAAAAATGAAATCATCAAATATTTACAGGAAAAGAATTACGAATTCGAGGATTTTGGAACCCATGACTGCTGCTCTGTAGACTATCCTGATTATGGTCTGACTGTGGCTGAGGCTATCAAAAATGGTGAATGCGACAAAGGGATTATCGTGTGCGGGACAGGCCTGGGAATCTCCATGGCGGCAAACAAGGTGCCCGGAATCCGTGCAGCGGTCTGCACCGATACATATATGGCAAGAATGAGCAGAGAGCACAATGATGCAAACATCTTGTCTCTAGGCGAGAGAGTTGTCGGCGTCGGTCTGGCTTTGGAAATCGTGCAAGTCTGGCTGGATACCGAGTTTATTGGTGGAAGACATAAAACCAGAGTGGACAAAATATCTGATATTGAAAAAAAATATTCAAAATAAACAGGGGGAATTTAAACATGAAAAACGTTTTTATCTTTGATCATCCATTGATTCAGCACAAGATATCACTTTTAAGAGATAAGAATACCAACACAAAGGAATTCAGGGAACTTGTTTCAGAAATCGCGATGCTGATGGGATACGAAGTTACCAGAAATATGCCGTTGAAGGAAGTTGAAATAGAAACTCCGGTTGGAATTGCAAAGACAAAGGTGATTTCAGGAAAGAAACTGGGGATTGTACCGATCCTGAGAGCTGGTTTGGGAATGGTAGACGGAATGCTTCGCCTTCTTCCAATGGCAAAGGTAGGACATATCGGCTTATATAGAGATCCTGAAACATTACAGCCGGTTGAATACTATTGCAAACTCCCTGTAGATGCAACAGAAAGAGACATCGTTGTTCTTGATCCGATGCTTGCAACAGGCGGTTCCGCATCGGCTGCCATCAAATTTATCAAGGACAAGGGAGTCAGCAATGTCAAACTCATGTGCCTGATTGCTGCACAAGCAGGTATTGATAGAATCAACAAGGATCATCCGGATGTTGAGATCTATTGTGCAGCTGTTGATGAAGTATTGAATGACCACGGATATATTGTACCAGGTCTTGGTGATGCAGGAGACAGACTGTTCGGCACAAAATAAACACTTGGGACATGGGGAAAAGATTAAGAAGAAAGGCGGAGTATCAGTTATTTTTGCTTTTGTTTCTTAATCTTTATCTTTATAAAGGGGGATGAACAATGAGGCCGTCATGGGATGAATATTTCATGGAAATTGTCGATTTAATCAAAAGCAGGTCCACTTGCTTGAGACGACAGGTAGGTGCATTGATTGTAAAGGACAAGAGAATCCTTGCTACAGGATATAATGGTGCCCCGATGGGATGTAAACATTGCTCTGAAATCGGGTGTCTGAGAGATGAATTAAAGATACCGTCAGGTCAGAGGCACGAACTTTGCAGGGCAATCCATGCAGAACAGAATGCCATCGTACAGGCCGCTTACTCCGGTACGAGTGTGAATGGCGGAACCCTTTATGTTACCCATCAACCCTGCGTATTATGTGCAAAAATGGCGATTAATGCAGGCATAAAGAAGATCGTATTCAAGGGTGAATACCCGGATGATCTATCCATGGATCTTTTGAAGGAAGCCGGAATCAGAGTAGTAAAAATTTGACAAAATATGCACCGTGGGTTATAATGTGCCCGGTTGCAATATTTTGCTGATATTTAAAGAAGGTGCTGAAATTGTTTTATGAATATTTCATATCCTTTGTGCTTGCGTTTATTATAACGTTTTGTTCAACGCCTATTGCAAAAAGAATCGCTTTTAAAATAGGGGCAGTGGATATTCCGAAGGATAATCGAAGAATGCACAAAAAGCCAATTGCCAGAATCGGCGGATTGGCTATTGTTTCGGGCTTTATCATTTCACTGCTGTTTAACACGGTGGGGGCTGCCTTCGATATGAAGGGAGTTTTTGCTCCGGATAAGCAGTTTTGGGGGATGATTGCAGGGGTTTTCATTATTGTGGGCGTAGGCATCGTAGATGATATCAAGCAGCTCAGGGCAAAAGTAAAGCTGGTATTCCAACTTCTTGCCGCTTTTATTGTAGTTTATACGGGAACCTCCATTCAGGTAATCACAAATCCGTTTTCCGATATCGGATTAACCCAGTTAAGTCCTTATGTATCCTATCCGTTAACGATTTTGTGGATTGTCGGTATCACCAATGCCATTAATCTGATTGACGGACTGGATGGGCTTGCCGCGGGAGTATCTTCCATTTCATCGCTTTCACTGTTTTTTGTGTCTGTCATCCTGGGAGACTTAAATACTGCAATCGTAACTGCAGCGCTTGCCGGTTCTGCTTTAGGGTTCCTACCATATAATTTCAATCCGGCGAAAATATTCATGGGAGACACGGGAGCTACCTTCCTAGGCTTTACACTTGGAGTCATCTCCATTCAAGGAATGTTAAAGTCCTTTGCAGCCATTGCACTGGCAATTCCGATCCTGGTATTGGGACTGCCTTTGTTTGACACGGTCTTTGCAATTCTTCGAAGACTGGTAAAAGGAAAATCAATCATGGAAGCGGATCGAGGCCACTTGCACCACAGGCTGATTGACATGGGTCTGAGCCATAAGCAGTCGGTGGTTGTCATGTATGTCGCGAGCGCCGCACTGGGACTTTGTGCAATTGTCCTGGCGGAAAAGGGTATTTTGGGAGCTATCATATTGTTCATAGCAGTATCTGTATTCATTATTGGCGGAGCCCGGTATATGAGCGAAGTCAGTGATAATGACGACGAAGAATCCACAGAAGATAATCTTGCGGACGAAAAAAAGACGAATGAAATAGGTACTGGCGAAATACAAGAGAATTCATAGAGAACTAGGAGAAACGAAAGTGAAAAAGTTAAAAGTAATGACAGTTTTCGGCACAAGGCCGGAAGCCATCAAAATGGCACCCCTGGTAAAAGAATTGGAGAAGTATGACGAGATTGAATCTTTAGTTTGCGTAACAGCCCAGCACCGGCAGATGCTGGATCAGGTCCTTGAAATATTTGAAATCAAGCCGGACTATGACCTGAACATCATGCAAAGCAGACAGACACTGATTGATATTACTGTCAGATCGCTGCAGGGCCTCAGTGAAGTTTTTGAAAAGGTTAAGCCGGACATTGTCCTGGTGCACGGTGATACGACAACGACATTCGTTGGCAGCCTGGCTGCTTTTTACAATAAAGTCAAGGTTGGACATGTTGAAGCAGGATTAAGGACCTTTGACAAATACTTCCCGTATCCTGAAGAAATCAACAGAAAGCTGACAGGAGCCTTATCCGACCTTCATTTTGCTCCGACAGAAACGAACAAAAAGAATCTGCTCAATGAAGCAATGGAAGAGGAAAAGATCTACATCACCGGAAATACAGTCATTGATGCATTAAAGACTACAGTAAAGAAAGATTACAAATTCGGGAATAGCGCATTATCAGATTTAAACTTTGGGGGAAAACGGATCATCACGGTTACTGCCCATAGAAGAGAAAATCTGGGTGAGCCTTTGAAAAACATTTGCAGTGCCTTAAAGTACATAGCAGACCGGTATGAGGATGTTGAAATCGTTTATCCCGTACATTTGAATCCTGCAGTCCAGGAAGTAGCGGAGGATATTCTGGGAAAACACCCTAGAGTTCATTTGATAGAGCCTCTGGATGTTCAGGATATGCATAACCTGATGGCTAAATCATACATTGTCATGACAGACTCCGGAGGACTTCAGGAAGAAGCTCCATCTCTCGGAAAACCTGTTCTTGTATTAAGAAACGAAACTGAGAGACCTGAGGCTGTTACAGCAGGTACTGTGAAGCTTGCGGGAACTGAGAAGGAAAAAATCATTTCTCTGGCGACAGAACTTCTTGATAATCAGGAGGAGTATTCAAAAATGGCCAAGGCTGTTAACCCATACGGGGATGGATGTGCATCCGAGAGAATCGTAAAAGCGCTGTTGTATGACTTTGGGTTTAGCACTGAAAAGCCGGATGAATTTAAAGTGAATAGATTGAATCAGTAGATTGTAATAGAAAAAGCCGGTGAATACCGGCTTTTGTAACTTATAAAATCAATGTGCAGTTGTTTCCTTCGCAGTGTCCGCACTCTCCTTGTCCTTATGCTCTTCTTTTTTACTATCAGCCTCATTTTCTTTTGCGTTGTTTTTTCCAGGTTCTTCTGCTTTGGGTGCTGCTTTTTCCATTCCTGCTTCTGCTTTGTCAAATTTATTCTTAACAATAACGATATCCACTCGCCTGTTTGCAGCTTTATTTTCCGGAGAGGTATTCTCTGCCTTAGGTCTGAATTCACCGTAACCAACCGCAGATATACTTTTGGGGTTAATCCCTGCTTTATCAACCAGAAGCCGTAGTACATTGGTGGCACGAGCGGAAGATAATTCCCAGTTGGAGGGGAATTGGGTTGTACGGATAGGGTCGTCGTCCGTATGCCCTTCCACCTTGATTTGATTGCTGGTAATGGATTTTAGAATATTTCCTATTTTCTCGACCGTGGGTTTGGAGTCCTGTTCTATTTCAGCGCTGCCGCTCTTGAAAAGAACTTTTTCCATGATAGAGATAACCGCGCCTCGTTCCTGAATTGTAACTTCCACGCTGCCCTTCAGGTTTTCCTTTTCAATCATCTCGGTGACTTCTTTTTTTACCTCTTCTATTTGCTGTTCCTCAAGCTTGGATGGGACAACGTTTGCCGGAGCATTTGCCTCCAGATTGATCAGAGAATTGTTTGTTCCGCCGTCGCCGATCAATGAAGAAGTTGCATTGTTACCGAATTCGGCTCTCAGAGAAGCAGCTAATTGATTGAATTTTGCAACATCAACCTGGCTCATGGTATATAGAATGATAAAGAATATGAGCAGCAGGTTCATGAGATCGGCGTAGGTAAGGAGCCAGCGTTCAGAGGTATCCTTTTCGACTTTTGCCTTGGGTTTGCCCATGGATTATCCCTCCGCCTCAGCTTTTGCATCACCTTTGGAACTGCCCTTCTTGCTCATCTTTTCAAGTAAAGCAAGGTTTAACTTTTCCTTGATGATTCTTGGATTTTCTCCCGCTTGTATGGAAAGGAGCCCTTCAATGATCAGATCGCTGACCATTTTTTCTCTTTCTGCCTTTGCTTTGATTCTTCCTCCCATCGGCAGGTATAAAAGATTGGCCAAGCCAACACCCAGCATCGTTGCGATAAAGGCCGTTGCGATCTTATGTCCAAGTTCACCCGGGTCTTCCATACTTCCCAGGATGATAATCATCCCCATAACCGTACCCAAAACCCCCATTGTCGGTGAAAAGCCTCCCATGGCTTCAAAAATCTTTGCATTGGACTCGTAAATGCTCTCGTGAAGCTCAACTTCCCTTTCCAGGATATCCTTGATAACCTCTGTCTCTATACCGTCAACGACAAGGGCCAAGCCCTTTCTGATAAGATCGTTTGAATTGGTCTGTGCATCCTGCTCCAAGCTTAGGAGTCCGTCTTTTCTTGCTTTTTCGGATAGTTCGGCCAGTTGGTTGATGATATCAACTTCGTTATAATTCTTCTGAGTGAAGATGGTTTTCATGGCAACAGGCAGCTTGGCTAACTCTGATATAGGAAAGGCCAACAAGGTACACCCTATTGTACCTCCGATAACTATAAAGATTGGGGAAGGGGCAACAAGTGCGACAAGAGAACCTCCCTCAAGGATATAACCGATAAGAATCATCGCTATCCCAAAAAATGAACCGATAATTGCGCCAATATCCATGGAATCACTCCTGAAAAATTTCTTTTGTTGACTTGCAGGGTTAAAATGCAGGAAACCGTATACAATAATACACAGCAGCGTCTATGCCTTGTACCAATCAATAAAAGTATTGATTACACTTAGCAAGTATGATAGTATTTTTAATGAGTTTGATTTTTTTCCAGCAGTGATGCTGCTTAGCTGTAAGGCTTTTATTAGCCGTTTTTCATTTTGATTATCGGCATTTTGGAAATTGGACTTTACTGCTATTTACAAAAAAGGAAAGAAAAATTTGCTATCTACAAAGTTTGAAAAATTTTTAGCAAAAAGGGTATTAATAATTTCTATAATCGTGGCGATATTAGATATAGTGTTTTTTTATCACCGATTCATTATACTTGCCGGACTTGCCACCGGTACAGTTTTTAGCCTTCTTAGGCTGAATTCTTATATGACGACTTTTTCAAGGCTTTTGTCTCAAGCATCTCAAGCCGGGGAAAAGAAGGCGGTATCCAAAAGTATCACAAGATTTTTAATTAATTCTGCACTCGTTATCTTGGTACTTGGGGCATCGTTAAATTTTAGTCAAGATTTTTTTATTGGTACACTTGAGGGAATTTTTATGGTTCCCCTTGCAATAATGATTAACGGGATCACCGAAGCGTTAGGAATAACCCACAATAATTTTGAATAAGAAGGTGCCTTTTCATGGATCTTGGTAAATACCTGTCTCATGTGATGGAGTCTCATGTAGTTTTCAGTTTGAATATATTTGGGGTTGAAATACCGATTTTTGACACGATCATCGTGATGTGGATTGTCATGGCGATCGTGATCGGATTGGCGCTGTATTTTACGCGAAACCTCAAGCAAGTTCCGGAGGGACGTCAAAATCTAATCGAGCTTTATATTGAGTTTGTGACCAATTTTACAAAGAGTACCCTTGGCCATCATGCAAAATATTTTGTTCCATACTTTGGGACAGTGCTTCTTTTTTTGGCAATAGCCAATGCAGTTTCCATTTTCAGTATAATTCCAAGCGGTGAACAGCTTTATCATCTGACAGGAATCAAGTTCTTTGAGCATATTCCCGAGTTCGAAATCAGGCCGCCCACGAAGGATATCAATGTGACTGTATGCATGGCAATTATGTCTATCATCCTGGTCATCGGGGCGGGAATCCGCTTTAAAACCTTTAAGGGTTTCTTGAAAAGTTTTCTTGAACCTGTACCGATCATTCTTCCCTTCAAAATCCTGGATTACTTTATTAGACCGCTTTCGTTATCGCTGCGTCTATTTGGTAATATATTGGGTGCATTTATCGTTATGGAGCTGATTTATCTGGCTTCCAACGGATTTGTGATACCCGCGGTGTTCAGCTTATATTTCGACCTGTTTGATGGACTTTTACAGGCCTATATATTTGTATTCCTAACTTCAATATATGTCGCGGAAGCGATTGAATAAGGGGGTGAGCAAATGAACGGATGGATAGCACTATCAGCAGCAATCGCAGTTTTTACAGGTATTGGCGCAGGAGTTGGTATCGGTGTAGCTACTTCAAAAGCAGCGGAAGCTGTTTCCAGACAGCCGGAAGCTTCCGGTAAAATAACCACAATTACAGTTATCGGTGCCGCTTTGGCAGAAGCGACTGCAATTTACGGTTTCGTTGTAGCATTGATACTTCTATTTGCTAAATGGGGAACATAATTGTCTTAATGCTTAGAAGGACTTAAATGTGTGGAGGGTGGTGCAACTGCCACCTTCCGCATAATACGGTCTGTTTACCTGACGAAAACAACATCATTGAATATAGATTATTTCTGCAGGGAGTATAACTCTTGTATGCAGATGCTTCGCATAAATGTTGAAAGGGTGTATGGGGATGCTTGAGTTTCATAATATTAAGTTTTTAATGGTTGCCCTTAATTTACTGATTTTATATTTCATTTTGCGTAAAATTCTGTTTAAACGTGTTATAAACGTAATGGAGACAAGAACAAAAACGATCAAGGACTCCATGGAGAGTGCTGAGAGAAGCAAAGCAGAAGCTGCGCAGCTGAAAAAGTCCTATGAGGATCAGATCAGAGGCGCCAAGGATGAAGCGGACAGAATTATAAATGAAGCAAGAGCTCGCGGGCAAAAGGAATATGAAGCCATCCTGGCTGCTGCAAAAGAAGATGCTGAGAAGGTTCTTGTGAAGGCTAGAGACGAGATTGCTCGTGAAAAAGCTCAAATGATCAAGGATATTAAAGGCCAGGTTGCAGGACTTGCACTGGCTGCTGCATCCAAGGTTCTGGAAGCAAATATGGATACTGAAAGCAATAAGGCATTGGTAGACAAATTTATAGATGAGGCAGGTGCAGCATAATGCCTTTAGTTGAGAAAAGGTATGCAGAAGCACTGGTAGGGCTTGCTGAGCAAGCCGGGGCCATCGATGATTATCAAAAGGATTTTCAAGCTGTCGTTACCCAGTTCAACGAACTTCAGGAGTTCAGGCTGTTTATGCTTGATCCGGAGGTAAGGACGGAAACGAAGAAAGATTTGATCATGAAGATTTTTCAGGGAAATGTCAGACCGGATGTCTTAAACTTTATCCTGCTGCTGTTGGATAAAGGCAGGATCAAATATTTATCGGAAATGCTAAGTGAGTTTATCAAGGTTGCGGATAAAAAGCGCAGCATTTTGAATATCAGAGTGATCTCGGCAGCTCCGCTGAATGATGCACAAATCGCAGGAATCAAAGCAAAATACATAAGACTTTATGATGCGACGGCGGCAAAAGTAGAGACCGAGATTGATCGGAATTTGATAGGCGGACTAAAGGTCATCATCGGAGACAAGGTGATGGATGGTTCCCTCAAAGGCAGATTGGAAGAACTGAAGCAATTAATGGTGCAAGGCTGAAATTATTAAAACAATAATAATCCCGTTACAGTTTAGCAGTTATGTTTGATATAAAATGAGAGAACTCTTTGCACTGTCAACTGTCAACTGTCAATTGTCAACTGGGTATATATGGGGTGATAGCGATGAATCTAAGGCCTGAAGAAATTAGTTCAATTATTAAGCAGCAGATTGAAAGCTATGGTGCAAAAACAAAAACCGAAGATATCGGGTATGTTTTGCAGGCCGGCGACGGAATAGCCAGAATATATGGGCTGGAAAACTGTATGTACGGCGAGCTGCTGCAGTTTGAAAATGGAATAAATGGAATGGCGCTGAACCTGGAAGAGGACAATGTCGGATGCGTACTTCTCGGGTTTGAGGACGACATCAAGGAAGGTACTTCCGTAAAGAGGACCGGAAGAATGGTTGAAGTGCCGGTTGGTAAGGAATTGATCGGCAGAGTTGTTGATCCTCTTGGGAAAGCTTTGGACGGAAAGGGAGAAATCAATACAGGGAAGTTTAGACCCATTGATTTTACAGCTCCCGGTGTTGTTGAAAGAAAATCCGTTAATAAGCCTCTCCAGACAGGAATTCTAGCCATAGACGCTTTGACTCCGATTGGTAGAGGGCAGAGAGAATTGATCATCGGCGACAGACAGACCGGTAAGACCGCAATTGCTATCGACACGATTATTAATCAGAAGGGGCAGGATGTTATCTGTATTTATGTTGCTATTGGGCAGAAAGCATCTACGATCGCGGGGATCGTAAATACCCTTGAGCAGTTTGGTGCGATGGAGTACACCATCGTTGTTTCCTCTACGGCAAGTGATATGGCTACTGTACAGTATATAGCACCCTATGCCGGCTGTGCGATGGCAGAAGAGTTCATGTTCAACGAGCATAAGGACGTATTGATCATATACGATGATTTATCCAAGCATGCGGTTGCGTACAGAGCGATGTCGCTGCTGCTCAGACGTCCGCCGGGAAGAGAAGCATATGCCGGAGACGTATTCTATCTCCATTCCAGACTGCTTGAAAGAGCAGCCAGACTGAGTGATGAGTTGGGTGGAGGTTCCATTACAGCCCTGCCGATTATTGAGACCCTGGCAGGAGACGTTTCGGCCTATATCCCGACAAACGTTATTTCTATCACAGATGGACAGATTTACCTTGAAACAGAATTGTTCTTCGCAGGACAAAGACCTGCGGTTAACGTTGGCTTATCCGTATCAAGAGTTGGCGGCGCTGCCCAGACAAAAGCGATGAAAAAGCTGGCAGGCCCGTTGAGAATCAACCTTGCCCAGTTTAGAGAACTTGCTGTGTTTGCACAGTTCGGATCCGATCTGGATAAAGCAACAAGAGATAAGCTTGCTCAGGGGGAAAGACTCCTTGAAACCCTGAAGCAGCCACAATATGCGCCAATACCTGTAGAAGAACAGGTGGTGATCCTGTATACAGCTACGGATAAATACCTGATGGATTTACCATCCAAGGAAGTGAGAAAGTTTAACTCAGGCCTGCTTTCCTTTATCAGGGACAGATATCCTCAAGTCCTTCAATCTATTGCTGAGACAGGAGAGATGAAGCCTGATAACGAGGCACTTCTGAAAAAGGCCATCGAGGAGTATAAGGCAGACTATTTGAGGTGATAGCGAATGGCTAACATGCGGGAAATCAAGACCAGAATAAAAAGTATAAAAGAAACAAGGCAAATTACCAAAGCCATGAAGCTGATCTCCGGTGCAAAGCTAAAAAAGGCAAGACAGCAGCTGGAGCAGACTGTCCCTTATTTTGACAGGGTTAAGACCGTAATCGCAGATATTCTTGCCCACAGTGGAAATATAGAAAACCCGTTTTTTGATGTGAGAAACGAAAAAGAAGGCCGGAAAAAAGGGTATGTCGTCATCACCGGGGACAAAGGCCTGGCGGGCGGCTATAACAATAACATCATTAAACTGGCAGAGAAGTATATCAAGGAAGATTCCAATCCGCTTCTTTTTGTAGCAGGGCAGACGGGAAGAAACTATTTTATCAGGAACAGGTACAATGTAAGGGAAGACTTCTATTATTTTGTACAAAATCCTACCGTTTACCGTGCCAGGGAAATGGCAGAGCTGATGCTGGATCTGTTCACTCGTGGAGAAGTGGATGAAGTTTACCTTGTATATACGCATATGGCTTCTTCAATAAAGCTTGAGCCAAGGATTATGAAGTTGCTTCCGCTGGAACTGGATGCTTTGAAGAAGGAATTAAAGGTCCCTGGGGAAATACCCGATAAGGTAGATGAACTTCTCAGCTACGAGCCTTCACCGAAAGCGGTATTTGACATATTGATCCCCAAATATGTGAGGGGTATACTATACGGGGCGCTGGTAGAGGCTTTTACCAGTGAGCAGAGTGCAAGAATGACAGCGATGGATAATGCTACAGCCAATGCAGATGAAATGCTGCAAAAGCTCAATTTGTTTTACAACAGAGCAAGACAGGCGGCAATTACTCAGGAAATATCTGAAATTGTCGGCGGCGCTTCTGTATTACAATAGGTTTGAGCGGCAGTTTGCTTATATATACAAATTAGCGGTTGGCATTTCGGCTAAGTTCGAAAGGGAATGGCAACTGTCAATTATATTGAGGACGGAGTGAGAGTTGTATGGCGCAAAATATCGGGAGCATAGTACAGATTATCGGACCGGTTATTGACGTTCGGTTTGAGAGCGGCCGGCTTCCCAAGATTTACAATGCAATCAGGATAGAAAAGAATAATAGTTATATTACGGCAGAAGTTATGCAGCACCTCGGTAATGACATGGTTCGATGCGTTTCGATGTCGTCGACCGACGGCTTAGTCAGGGGAATGGATGCTGTGGATACCGGAGACGCGATCAACGTTCCTGTAGGTAAAGAGGTTTTGGGAAGGGTATTTAATGTACTTGGAGAACCTGTTGATAAAAAGGGAGATGTCAAAACGGAAAAAACCTATCCGATCCATCGGCCCGCACCTGGTTTTGAAGACCAGCGTCCGGCAGCGGAGATCCTGGAAACCGGAATTAAGGTTATCGACCTTCTGGCTCCTTACGCAAAAGGTGGTAAGATCGGACTTTTCGGCGGTGCCGGAGTTGGTAAAACGGTTCTGATTCAGGAATTGATCCGTAACGTGGCAACTGAGCATGGCGGATATTCCGTTTTCACCGGTGTTGGTGAAAGAACAAGAGAAGGAAATGACCTGTGGCATGAAATGACGGACTCCGGGGTTATTGAGAAAACCGCCATGGTGTTCGGTCAGATGAATGAGCCACCAGGAGCAAGAATGAGAGTAGGTCTTACAGGACTTACCATGGCAGAATATTTTAGAGATGAAATGGGACAGGACGTGCTTCTGTTTATTGATAATATTTTCCGTTTTGTTCAGGCAGGTTCCGAGGTTTCAGCGCTTTTGGGAAGAATTCCGTCTGCCGTTGGTTATCAGCCAACCCTTGCAACTGACGTAGGTGCCCTCCAGGAAAGAATTACATCCACAAAGAAGGGTTCCATTACCTCTGTTCAGGCGGTTTACGTGCCTGCGGATGACTTGACGGACCCGGCTCCGGCTACGACTTTTGCTCACTTGGATGCGACTACGGTTCTTTCAAGACAGCAGGTTGAAAAAGGAATATATCCTGCAGTAGACCCATTGGATTCCACCTCGAGAATTCTTGACCCCAGGATAGTCGGCGAAGAGCACTATAATGTAGCGCGTAGGGTACAGGAAGTGCTTCAGAGATACAAGGAACTTCAGGACATCATTGCCATCATGGGTATGGATGATCTTTCAGAGGAAGATAAGCTTGTCGTATTTAGAGCCAGAAAGATCGAAAGATATCTGTCTCAGCCGTTCAATGTTGCAGAAGTATTTACCGGATATGCAGGGAAATACGTACCATTGAAGGAGACGATCCGAGGCTTTAAGGAAATCATCGACGGCAAAATGGACAATATACCGGAAGCAGCCTTCTATATGAAGGGCAGCATTGATGAAGTTTATGAGCATGCCAAAAGCCTGTAGTTGAAGGTTGGATTCGGCATTTCCATATATTTAGGAAGGTGTATTTATGGCATCAACGTTTAGTCTCGAGATCGTGACCCCTGAAAGAAAGTTCTTTTCCGGGGAAGTGGAAATGGTTATACTAAAAACTCCTGAGGGAGAAATGGGTATTTTACGCGGACATATGCCCATGGTTGTTGCGGTCGCCATAGGCCCGTTAAAAATCAAAGTAGATGGGGAGTGGAAGGAAGCCGTATTAACTGAAGGGTTTATGGAAGTGAAACAGGATAAGACGGTTATATTAACAGACACTGCCGAGTGGCCGGAAGAAATCGATGTAAACAGAGCAAAAGCCGCAAAAGAGCGTGCCGAGGAGAGACTTCACAGGCAGCTCAGCCAGATTGAATACTACCGGAGCCAGGCAGCACTGGCCAGAGCATTGGCAAGGTTGAAGGTAACAAAGAGCTAAGATACAAGAAGCTACCCGATTGAAAGGGTAGCTTTTTTTACGGGAATACAGATACAATTCTTAGAGTATTGAAAAAATTGCCATGATTACACTGAGTTACTTATTGCCTATTATTCAACTTATGATAATATTAGAGTATGGGGTGGAATAAAATGGCGAAAATTAGTAAATTACTTGGAATAATAAAGAACTTAGTCGATAGATTTACAAAACAACATATCCGACTCAGTATTATATTGATGTATCAAATTGTTTCAATAGCTGCAATTGCAGTCTACAAGCCAATTCTTCCTATCCTTTTAGGATACCCCCCAAATTTCAGACAAGCTGCCATTGAAGTGAATGCAAGCTATGATATGCAGTTTTACCGTGGAGCTGTTTTATTCATACTTATTGTATCGACAATATTATGGGCGTTATTAAAGGACATCAATAAACTGACGGTGATTGAAGATAACAAAGTAAACAGTGCTGAAATCAGCCGGCTTAGAAAAAAGTTTGTCGATATGCCGTTGGTGCTCTATTTCGGTCATATATCCATCGCTGTAATTATTGGATTGATCATACATACAGGGAATAAAGTGATCGGCCATAGTGAACCTTACGTCATTATAAAAATAGGATCATTATTGGTATCCTTTTTTGCTGTCATTGCAGTCATTTTTCTTATATTCTCGAAAAACCTGTTTAGGCGGATATTGAACAGTGTTCTTCCAGGAAATACACTCACAGGACAAAGAGTGGGGATCAAAAGTAAGATTCTCATCCAAACGATTCCGATTATTCTTGCATCCATGCTGGTTACTGGAGTGTTTGGATATTCGAAGGTAATCGAAGAAAAAGGAAATACATTATATGAGCTTGCGTCAGTAAAGGCTATGAACAGCGGCATAAGGACGACACAGTTCAATAACGTGGATCAGGCGTTGGAGGTATTAAAAGGTATTCGTCTTTCTGATGCCAAAGTTCAAACCTATGCGATATCTCCAAAAGGAAAGTTTATTTCACCGGATGGCTTCAAACCCGGATTACCGGAACTATACTATATCCATAAGCCTGTCAATAACGATAGAGTCTATGGTACAACTGAGGAAATCCAGGGACTATCCTTCAAAGTAGAGATAGACAATGAACCTTGGACGGTCGGCATAATTTATAAAGTAACCTCTGAAAAAATTGTGGTTTATTTTCTAACCATTTTTATAGCTTTGATTATAATGAATGTTCTTGTAATCTATTACATGTCCAAATCATTGTCAGAGGATCTTTCCATGCTGGGAAAAAGCCTGGATGATATTGCTGAGGGCATAGGCGTAGAAAATAGGAGCATGATCCCCGTGACGTCCAACGATGAGATTGGAGATTTGATTACTGCTTTTAACAAAATTCAAGATAAGGAAGTAAGCTATGATCAAATGAAGAGTGAGTTTTTTGCGAATATCTCCCATGAATTCAGAACACCAATTAGCATCATTCTCAGCTCAATACAGCTTCTGGATTTGTATTCACATCATGATCATAGTGAAAACAACAGAAATGTAAAAAAGATCACAGAGGTTATGAAGCAAAACAGTTACAGGCTCATCCGGCTTGTGAACAACTTGATTGATACCACCAAAATCAATGCATCCTTCTATGAAATCAATATGAGGAACAGCAACATCGTCAGTGTTGTTGAGGAAATAACACTTTCTGTTGCCAATTACCTGAAAGAAAAGGATATTGAACTTATTTTTGATACCAGTGTAGAGGAAAAAACATTGGCTTGTGATCCTGATATGATAGAGCGAATGGTACTAAACCTGCTTTCCAATGCAGTGAAGTTTACTGATGCGGGAGGGAGTGTTTTTGTCGGGATTGAAGACAAGGGAGACCGGATAGAAATCATCGTTAGGGATACCGGAATCGGCATAAGCCTCGAGCAGCAGAGCGTTATTTTCGAGCGGTTCAGGCAGGTGGACAAGTCTCTTACAAGGAAAAGAGAAGGAAGCGGAATAGGCCTTTCACTGGTAAAATCCCTGGTAGAACTACACGATGGGGAAATAACTGTACATTCAGAGCCGGGCAAGGGTTCGGAATTTATTATTTCACTTCCTGTTAGAATCCTTGAAGAGGAATCTGATTTTAAGGAGCACAATAAGGAAATTACCGGGGATAAGCTTCAAAGCAGCATTGAAAAGATTTCCATTGAGTTTTCCGATATATACCATGGATAAAATGCTGACCACACATAAAGTAATCTATACTTTTTTCATTTGGAAGCACCTTTCTTAAAGGATTTTTAGAATGTCACACTATTTATCGAAGAAATAGCTCTTGATGACAGATATTATTTCCCGACAGTTGTAATAAAATTTTAAATGGGGAACGGTAGGTGCAGGGGCTCCTGATGCTTCAATTCCCAATCGCTTGGCCAAACTCAAGGATCGAAAGATATGAAAGTCATTGGAAACAATAATGGCGGAGTTAAGTTTTTGATTTTCCAAGATCTCTTTGGAGAACTGAAGGTTTTCATAGGTGCTGGTGGATTTGCTTTCTTCAAAAATACAGTCGGAAGCAATCCCCTGCTGAATGAGCCAGTTCTTCATTACGCTGGATTCGGTCGCTGCTTCATCCTTACCCTGTCCGCCGCTTACAATGATCGTTTTTGCATACCCTTGCTGATACAATTCAAGGGCTTTTTTCAACCTATATTCCAGAGACCAGCTGGGGGAGGTACCCCAGATTTGACAGCCTAAAACAATCATTGCCTCAGACTGAACAGGCTTTGAGTTACTGCCATAGTAAGCAATATTAGTATAAATGACCCCTGCGATGATCAAAGAAATTATAGCAATTATGAAAATCGTTCTTTTAATGAATTTCAACATATTTCACCTTTGGATGAAGTAATGAATATTATTAAGTTCCGCTCTTTTTATTTAGATGGATGGAGGTCTCAGCTCTTAAAAAGCTAATGAGCTGGTAGGCAAGCTGCGGATTTTTAGGATAGGCAGCAGTTGGTGGTGGATTCTCCACATTTTGAACATTCAAAGTGATCAAATAGATACTGGGGAGCTCCGGCGATTTTCCTCCATCAGAAGTAAATGCCAGCTTATTTCCCTTCCAGGCGAGTTTGTCTGCTGCAAAGATATTATGTGTCAGCTGTTCTTGCTTTGATCCATCGGATTTTGCAACAAAGATATCACAATTTGATGGACTCCCTCCGGAATATGCAACCCATTGGCTGTCGGTTGACCAGGTAAAGCTACGAATTTCAGCATGCTGCGCCAGCTCTTTTTTATTCTCACCGGATACGCCTGCAGTATAGATGGCTTGTAAATGGTCGCTGCCACCCAAGGCCTTTGTGTAGCATATGCTATTTCCATCCGGAGCTAGATCAAATCTCGAAACACCCACATCGATTTGAGAAAACTTCTTTTCATTGAAATCAAACACCATTAAGACTTTCTCTCCGGTTTTTAGTTTCTGGCCGATAAATATGAATTTCAATTCCTGCAGGTGAAGCTTGTAGCTTAGAATATTACTGACGTCAGGTGCTTTAATTCCGCTGAAACTTCCCGGGTCCATGCGAATTCCTGTGTCGCCTAACCGGGTAACTGAGGGAGAAGGGGTTAAGAATGATAAAGAACTTTTATAGATACTCTTCCGGAATTTTGACAAATAGTAATAGGGGTCTGTTAGAACAAGCTCACCTTCACTGATAAAGGAGTACCCTGAAAACTCATTATAGTCCGCAGGCCTGGAAAGCGAAGCTGAAATAGGAGGCAAATAGGTAACCTCTTTACTGACCAGGTCAATGAG
>JAOAAU010000044.1 GCA_026418695.1 Clostridia bacterium | reverse complement strand
AGATGTGTATAAGAGACAGGTTTTCAACTATCCACTATGTATTATAGTTGCCGAATATCAACTCAAATTATGTTTTTCCAGCCACCTTAGACTATTTCATTTTACCTTTTTGATAATAGCCCAGCAGTAAGCGCAACCAACCTTTATAAAGGCGCTAATCTGCGGGTAATGGAATCCAAAACTGTTCCTACACTATTTCCATTCACTTAGTTCTATGGTATCACAGTATACAATGAATGGAAATAATCAAAAGAAAAATGAAATCACAAACAACTTCGATTAAGTATATCCTTGTAAGTTCTACAGCATAAAATAGCTGGAAAAACATAATACATCTTTCCAAAAACCATTTTCACGTTCAATATAAAAAGCAAATATTGCACAAACACCTAATACTGCTTTGTTTCCATACCACTTCACTACACACAGGCCTTTGTGTGCCAATTCTCATAAAATAAGAATAAATATGCTGAGCCTGTGTGTTTCAAACAATGAAACAAAGCAGTATTCTCTGTGCGATAAACGATAAAAAAGAAATGGCTTCCGAGCTCATAATATGCTCCTGTACTATGTACTCTTGATAAAACGTCCGGCACGGATGCCGGACATAACCCCAGTGCACATTTCGCCTAACTACTACATCTCTGTATATGCCAATTACATAAAAACACTGCTATTTAGGTGGATTTGCGAAGTATTTCGTATAAGTGTGTTATAGGTTGATGTCCAGTCTATCTAGTGGGCTGAGAATATTGCTTAAGTTTTTAGTACTCACATGGGTATAAATCTCTGTCGTCTTACTACTGCTGTGCCCCAGCAGTTCCTGGATATATCGCAAATCCGTCCCATTCTCCAATAAATGAGTCGCAAATGAATGCCTCAATGAATGAACCGAAACATCCTTTCTGATTTCAGCTTTCTTGCACGCATTTTCAAACACTATTTGAACTGACCTTTCAGTGATATGGTTCTTGGATATTTGTCCGGGAAACAGCCAATCATCCGGCCTATATTCCCCTATATATACATCTAGGACTTTCAACGCCGCTTTGGATAAAATACTGATTCTATCTTTTCTACCTTTACCCTGATATATTCTTACAAGCATGCGGTCAGTATCTATATCTGATCTCTTCAAGCGGACAACCTCTCCAACCCGTAATCCTGATGAATATATCATGAACAGCATTGCTTTATGTTTTGTATTAGAAATACTCCCCAATATGCTTTTTACTTCACTCTGACTTAACACACTAGGCAACTTTTTCTCTTTTTTAGGGAAGGGAATATCACTTATTTCTTCAGTATTCTTAATTATATAATTATAAAGAAACTTTAACGAGCTTAAAGCCTGCTGTACGTACGAGTGAGAACATTGCTCCGAATCAATCAGATACAGTAGATATTGCTTTACTTCTGGAATCCCCAGTACTTCAGGACTCTTGCCATAAAATTCGATGAACCTTTTAATTTGCCCTATATAAGCTTTTCTGGTCTTATAGCTGTAACCTTTAAGTTTAAGCTCATTCTCAACAATTCTTATATCATAGTATTTGCTGGTGTTCCAGGTATTGATTAAACTATTCTGCAAACCTGAATCCAACACTAGTTCTGTTTTTCCAAAGATGTCCTCCAACTGCTTGACCACTTGATCACTATGCGGAACAACCCAACATTTCAATTCGGGTTCCCATTTTCTCCCCTGAATTTTCCTTATCATATCGACATGTATTTGGTTATATGGAAATATCACACGAAGATTCCCATCCATACATTTTATAATTCTTGCAGTCATATCTTCACCCCATTATAGATATAATAATAGGTTTGAGTGTAGTATATCATATCATTCCATAATGTTCCACCCAAACCCATGATGCAAATTAAACTTCTACCTATCTGGACTCTATAAATGAACTCTTTGTTGTCTTCAAACCTGCTCTTCTGGAACTTAATATCCCTGGAGTTCACCAGCGGTATAACGGCGGAATTATATTGACGAATCATTGCGTTCATAAGCTTCACCTGTTCACATTGTTGAGTATTAATCCTTCCGCCCTACACTCCAAAAACTCAGCTTGACACCAACATTTATTTTTTGAAATTCCAGATTGATAAATAATGAATTTATACTCAGCGCATAATAGCATTAGCTGAATTATTGAGCAGCACAATACGCTTCGGGCAGCTTCACCACCGAAGCCATTTTTAAGGAGTGATTTCATTGAAAAAGGTTGTTGTCATGGGTGCAGGCCCAGCAGGTCTCTCTGCAGGATACGCTCTTGCAAAAAAAGGGTTGGATGTTTCCCTGTTTGAATCCGAAAATCAGGTCGGAGGAATCAGTAAAACCGTCCAATACAAGGGCTATCACTTTGATCTTGGCGGTCACCGGTTCTTTACAAAGTTTGACGAAGTCAACAAACTATGGAACGAGGTACTAGGAGACAGTTTCCGGAAAACCCCCAGGCTTTCCCGGATATATTATAAAAACAAGTTCTTCAATTACCCGCTGACTCCCATGAATGCACTGCTCGGTGTAGGAATCCTGGATACCTTTGTCATTGTTGCCAGCTACCTTAAGTCCCGATTGATGCCCTTCAAAGAAGAGGAAACCTTCGAGCAGTGGACTTCCAACAGGTTTGGCAAGCGGCTTTACTCCATCTTCTTCAAAACTTATACTGAAAAGGTGTGGGGGATTCCCTGCTCTGAAATTCAGGCAGAATGGGCCGCACAGCGTATTAAAGGTCTTTCCCTTATGTCTGCGATCATGAATGCACTGTTTAAATCAAAGAAAAACAACATCAAGACCCTTATCGACCAGTTTGATTATCCTACATACGGTCCCGGAATGATGTACAATGAAATGAAAAATAAGATCCAGACCATGGGCGGCAGCATTTCCCAGAATTCAAAAGTCACCAGGGTAAATCATAAGGATGGTAAGATCGTTAGCATCGAGATTACGGATCCCCGTGGAAAAAGGAATGTTTTTAAAGGCTCTGATTTCGTTTCAAGCATCCCTGTGACCGAACTTGTAAGCATTTTGAGTCCTTCACCCGACCCTGAAGTTCTGGAAGCAGCGAAAAAACTCAGCTACCGAAGCATTATCACCGTTGATATTATTATTAACAGAAAAGATGTCTTCCCGGACAACTGGATCTACATCCATTCTCCCGAAGTCAAGCTGGGAAGAATCCAGAATTTTAAAAATTGGAGCCGCGAAATGGTACCGGATACCAATAAAACCTCCCTGGGACTTGAGTACTTCTGTAACGAAAATGACAAATTCTGGAATATGCCCGATGAAGAGTTGTTTAAGCTGGCTGCCTCCGAAATTGAAAAGATCAGCATTTGTAAAGCCTCAGAAATCGAGGATTATACCATTATTCGAGTCCCAAAGGCTTATCCTGTATATTCCAAGGGGTATCGAACAAATATTGAGATCATCAAAAACTATTTGACGAAGTTCGAGAACCTTCAATTGGTTGGGCGATATGGCTTGTTCAAATACAATAACATGGATCACTCCATCTTAACAGGATTATTTGCAGCCGAGAACATTCTCAAGGAAGCCATACTCCATAACACCTGGGATGTCAATACCGATGACGAATATCATGAGGAATATAAAGAAAGCAATCCGTCCGATAAGGAAATTGTACCGGAGCAATTGTTGGGAAAGCAGCCATCATAACCAATATACTTTAAACTAAGGCAGATATTGAATAACTTATGCGATATCAAAAGAGAGATTTGTGGATACCAGCAGTTTTCGCAGTTTATGTTGTATTTTTATCTATTGCAGTTGTCAATCATGAACCATGGTTTGATGAAGCACAGGCCTGGCTTTTAGCCAGAGATGCCTCTCCTTTTTCATTGCTGTCCGAATACATGCGCTATGAAGGGTCTCCCGCTCTTTGGCATCTTGTGCTCATGCTCCCGGCCAAGCTTCATCTTCCCTATTTCTCTTTGAATCTCACTGCGGGATTGATCAGTGCTGTCAGTGTATATATTTTCCTTCATCACTCCCCTTTTCCTCCCGTTGTGAAGGTATTATACCCGTTTTCCTTTTTTGCCTTTTATCAATATGCAGTTGTCGCAAGAAGTTATGTATTGATTCCGCTCCTGCTTTTTTTGACCGCAATGGCTTATAGGAACAAATCAAGCCATCCTTATGTTTTCGTATTCCTTCTTATTCTGCTATCCAATGTCAGCCTTCATGGTGCGATTATTGCCATCGGTATTATGGGGGTGCATGCATTGGATACACTCAGAAAATGGAGTACACTAAGTTCAACTTCCAGAATCAAACATGTTTACTCCGTTATTGCTTTCGGAGTAATGATGCTGCTATTGTTCCTGCAGTTAAAGCCCCCCGCAGACATTATTACCGTTGCCGCTTTCAGCAAAGATTTATCCCATTTCTTTTCAGGGGGGTTATCGATCATTTATGCTTCAATTTCTTTAAATACCGTACTCAACATTAAGAGTGACAACATGTTTTTTATATTCTCCAAACTGCTTTCAAGGGCTGCTTTTTTTTCTTCACTCCTTTGGTTCGGTTTTAGAAAGCGTCTGATGATCTTTCTGACTCCATTAATCGGACTTTGCCTGCTGTTTACCATGATTTATGCCAATGCGTGGCATCAAGGCACCGTATTCTACTTGTGGCTTTTCGCTTTGTGGCTGAGTTTTGAAAAGGAACCAAAGGAAGCGCTCCCGCCTCAAAAAATTATGAAAGGAGTCATGACCTCCGCGCTGGTTCTTGTTCTTGCTGTCCAATGCTACTGGGCTTACAGTTCCTTCAGGTTTGATTACCGGTACAGTTACTCTGCCAGTCGTGAGGCCGCCAAATATATTAAAGAAAACCGCCTTGAAGGTAAAAGAATCTTTATGTCAGGCTTCCATACGATTTCCATTCTGCCCTACTTTTCACACAATCTGTTTTGTAACTATAACAATGGTCAAAGCCCTTGTTTCTGGTTATGGTCCGGCAAAAACAACGTCTATTCCGAGCGCTATCTGGATGTAGGCAAATATAATCCCGATATCGTTATTCTTGGTATAAAAAACTACTCCAAGGAGATTGCGACCAGCCAAAACACTTGGGTTCCGGAGATACCCGGATATAGGTTTGTCCGATTGTTTAACGGCAACTTGTTTTGGAAAGATCAGCCTTTTGAGAAAGATTCCTTTGCCTTTTATGAAAGGATTTCAAAAAAACAATAGGCAAATCCGCTCTCACACTTATTGCAATGGTCTGAAACTATCAATAATGCTAAACAAGAGAGGATGGTTGGAAGGAATCAATGAAAAATTTCTGGTGCGAAGTAGACTTACAAAAAATATCCAACAATATCAATAAAATCAGAAGCGGAACCAGTAAAAAAATCATGGCTGTTCTTAAAGGAAATGCCTATGGTTTAGGTATTGAAAGGGTCAGTGAGTTTTTAACCCCCAGGGTGGATTGCTTTGCTGTGACTTATTTTGACGAAGCCCACATGGTCCAAAGCAGCAAGGATATTCTCATCATGACCCCCGATTATACCGATGAAGACCTGAGAAACTCAAAAAAAAACTTTGTCCTGACCATCGATGACCTTGGCGGAGCAGAAAAGCTTACAAAATCCAATCAGCAGTTTCGGGCTCATCTCTATATCAATACCGGAATGAACCGTTTCGGAATTCATCCAGACCGGTTGGATGCTTTTATGGAAAGCATGGAAAAATACCAGGGTAAAATCAAGATTGAAGGGTTTTATACCCACCTTCACAACACGAATAATAAAAAATTCACCCTAAGTCAGATTGAACTCTTCAGCTCCTGTGTCGGAGGACTAAGTCATCGGGCTTATAACTTTCATCTGCTGAATTCCAACGGTTTTGTCAAATTCAACAAGCAATGCAGTTTTGACAACATGATCCGGGTCGGAGGAATCCTGTACGGTTTTGACGGGCTGAAACAGGGGTATCAAAAGACATATCAGTTTAAAGCCTCCCCCATCAATGTTTATCAAGTAGAGAAAGGAAAAAACATCGGCTACGGAAGTTTTTACAAGACCCCCCGGGATATCACCGTGGGAATTCTGGATTTTGGTTATATTGATAAGTTTTACTGTCCCGAAACCATCTTTGATAATAAGTTTTTAAGTCTGATGGGGCGGGTCTATTACCGGTATCAGTATCGAAAGAGCATTACCTATCATGGAAAGCCCGTAAAAATCCTTGGAAGCGTTAATATGAACTATACGCTGGTGGACATGGAAGACCTGCCGGAGGATTCGGTTTTCGATGTTGACATCTCTCCACTGGCAGCAGACAGCAGTGTACAGAAGAAATACATTTAAGCCTGGCGTCTTCTGGTAATTCTTATTCTGCTGTACAGCAGACTTGCAAGCAGGATCATGCCAAGATAGCCTTCAATAGGATACATGTACTTTACAAGGTTTGAGAAACCGAATTGCCCTGCAACAAAGGCCAGGATGGCTACAACAAAGATCATAAATTTGCCCTTGGGTCCATCAATATCAAAAACCCTGGCTGAAAAACCGTAAAGGCTCCCTGCAGATGTGGCAAATATCCCTGCAAGCAGAACCAGTGCATAAACAATTTGGATCACCGGTGATATCCGGCTTGCTATGGAAACCATAGGAAGTTCAGCGTTCATCAATTGTTGAAGGTTATTGGCAATCGCCAGATAAATCGCCAATGCGCAGATTCCCAGTGTTATACCTCCGACTGCTGCACCATTCCGTACCGCTTTTCCGTTCTTTGCTCTTTTTCCCAGCGGACCAAGCACAGCAATTGCTGTCACAATATTGTACGATACATACAGCATTGCTGATGAAAACCAATTCCCCACCAGTGTACCGGTGCTGGATGCAGCTTGTATATTCGTATGATCCGATGGAAAGGCAGCAACGGAAAAAATGCTGATACCAACAGCAGAGATCAACAGAAAGGGAACGATTACACTCAACGAATTTACAATGCCGTTGATCCCCATAAAAACCGTAGCCACAGTGATGATTGTCATGATCAGCCCCCCAAGGGTGCTCTGAATGCCAAACTGCTGCTTGAACAAAGCTCCTGAAGCTGCAATCATGGCGGCAGTAGAGCCAAACAGGAAAAACGAGATGATGGAATCCGCAATGATACCGAAATACTTGCCACCGGAAAGCCGAATGATTTCAATATAAGACGGCGAACCAATCCTGTACCCCAGATCCATGATGATATAGCCATAGATTACAAAAAACAAGGTTACCAGGAGCAAACCCAAGAGCCCCCAATTCCCGAAAACACCGAAAAATTGAAGTATTTCCTGACCAGAGGCGAATCCGGCGCCGATCACGGTCCCGATATAGGTTGCTGCAATCCTGAAGGTGGAAAGTTCATGCGGCTTTTTACTCATTTCTCTTCTCCCATTTGTTTTTAAACGTTCGTTGAACCTTAAAATGGTCGGCTGGATCGCCTGGCTTCTTTCTCAAAAAAGCTATCCCGCGTTACCAAGTGAAGCCATTCATAATATTTGCTTTTCAGAGCAGAACCATACCTGATTTGAAGCTGGATTAAAATGTACAATCAATCTGAACTAAAACGGACCTATCCTTCAGATAGCATAGTATTCCCAAGCATCGCTGGAATATGTCTCTTTAAAAAGCCTTAATGTCAGTTTCGGTCAGTTGTTATGTTAACCACAAGCAGGTATAATAGGTTTCAGTAATGTGATGGTTACCTGAGATGACCGGGAACAGCCTGTTTTTTTGAACCTACAATTGAAAAACGGGAGTCCGGTGTTTGAGAGTAGATATCAGGCCTCAAGATAATTCCGAAATCCGGCAGCAGCCGGGTGCAACGGCAGAGGAAGGTTGATACTTGCAGCAGGACACCCACCTGGCGAAGGCTAGGTGTCAAAATGCAGGTGAAGGCATTTTGGGTTTCATAAAACCATCCATGGATAATGAGTTCACCTCCTGAAATCATTATTTTGAAATAAAGACCATATAAAATGGTTAAAATGAGCCTCCAGTACGGTAATGAAGCCGTATTGGCGGCTTTTTATATTTCACAGGCATTTTTCTGGCAGCGATTTTATCGCAGCATGTATGGATAATTTTCACGAGTAATAATGCAATAAACCGTACAGAATAAATAAAATCATGATTAAAAAACTCTTGTCAGGAGGAATCAACGATGGCAAACAACAGGTTTAAGGAAAAGCATATGGGAGTTCCCATTGAAAAGCATGATACTGCTGCCTGGGCAAATATTGAGTCCATCAAACACGCTTCTAACGTTACTATTCCCAGCGAGATTCAAGTTCGAAACGCCAAGGAATATGTAGATACCAACGAAAAATGATGAAACGGCTCCCTGGTTCAGGGAGCCGTTTCATTTCTATCTTCTTTGCGTTAATGAATGGATCCTTGCCATTTTTTATAGATAACTCTTTTCAGACAGCCATTTATAACGTTCATACCGTTCTCTTGCGTGCTGCTCAGCAACATCAAACATTTGTCCGGCAACATCCGGGAACACGTTCATCAGCTGAGAGTAGCGGACTTCGCCATGAATATATTCCTTGTACGGAGTTGTAGGTTCTTTGGATTCCAAAATAAAGGGGTTCTTTCCCTGCTCCTTCAGCATGGGATTGAATCTGTACAAATGCCAGTATCCTGCATCTACAGCCCGTTTTTCCTGAAGTATGCTGGTTCCCATACCTGTTTTGATTCCATGGCTCACACAAGGAGAATACGCAATGATCAACGAAGGTCCCTTATAGTTCTCCGCTTCTGTAATAGCTTTGATGGTTTGGTTCATATTCGCTCCCATGGCGATCTGAGCTACATACACATAACCATAGCTCATGGCCATCATGCCAAGGTCCTTCTTCCTGATCTTCTTTCCGGCAGCAGCAAACTTCGCGACGGCGGCTGTAGGCGTTGACTTTGAAGACTGACCTCCTGTATTGGAGTAAATCTCGGTGTCCATTACAAAGAGGTTTACGTCATCCCCCATGGCAAGTACCTGATCGACACCGCCATATCCGATATCATAAGCCCAGCCGTCTCCGCCGATAATCCAGACGGATTTTTTGATGAGGTAATCCTTCTTCTCCATGATTTCTTCAATGATCTTATTCCCCTGGTAGTTGTACCCCTTGAGTACTTCAAAAATCTTAGCGGTGGCTGCCTTGGAACCATCACCGTCCTCCATGACATCCAGCCATACCCCAAATGCGTCTTTCACCTTCTGATCAATATCGGATTCCATTGCCTGCTTCATCAAATCCCGGAGGCGCTCTCTCATTTGTTTAACCCCCAGATACATCCCGTATCCGTACTCTGCATTATCTTCAAACAGTGAATTGGCCCAGGCCGGTCCTTTTCCTTCCGCATTGGTGGTATAGGCAATGGAGGGTGAGCTGGCGCCCCATATGGAAGAGCAGCCGGTGGCATTGGCAATCATCATTCTATCTCCATAGAGCTGTGTTAATAGCCGGATATAAGGAGTTTCACCGCATCCGGGGCAGGCTCCGTTGAATTCAAGCAGCGGCCTTGCAAACTGGCTTCCTTTCAATGATTTCGGGTCCATCAGGTCATCTTTGGCCGTCACAGTCATGGCATACTCCCAGTTTTCAGCCTCTGCTTCGATTTCCAGTTCAGCCGGCTTCATGATTATCGCTTTTTCCTCTGTCGGACATACATCTGCACAGTTGCCGCAGCCGGTACAATCCAGCGGGCTTACCTGGACTCTGAAATGCAGGTTTTCAAGACCCTTTCCTGCAGCTTCCTTGGTTTTAAAGGTATCCGGAGCCTTGCTGCGCTCCTCCTCATTCAACAGGAACATACGAATGGTTGCATGTGGACAGACATAGGAGCACCGACCGCACTGTATGCACTTGTCGATTTGCCACTCAGGCAGCCGGATTGCAATACCGCGCTTTTCATAGGCGGTAGTTCCCAAGGGGTAAGTCCCGTCTTCCATTCCGGAAAATGCACTGACAGGCAGCTCATCGCCCTCATGCCTGGCCATTTTTCTCTGGATCCTTTTAATAAATTCAGGTTCCTTCTTCATAGGCGCTGCTTCTTCCTTCGCATCCGCCCAGCCAGCCGGAACATTCACCTTGACCAGGGCACCAATCCCCTTGTCTACAGCCGCTTTATTCATTTCAACGATTTTCTGGCCCTTTTTCCCATAGACTTTCTCAATGGACTTTTTCAGATAGCCAATGGCATCCTCGATGGGAATCACTTTGGACAGCTGGAAAAAGACAGCCTGCATCACCATATTGATTCTGTTGCCCAAACCGATTTCCGACGCAATGGTAACGGCATCAATGGTATAGAAATTGATATTATGCTTTGCAATATAGCTCTTGATCGGCCCTGGCAGGTTTTCCTCCAGCTCTTCCGCATTCCAGGGACAGTTCAGGACAAAGGTTCCGTCTGGCTTTAATCCCTTCAGGATATCATAATTATATAAAAACGCCTTGTTATGGCATGCAATATAGTCGGCGCTGTAAACCAGGTAGGGAGATCTTAAAGGCTGCTTTCCAAATCTCAAATGGGAAACCGTAGTTCCCCCCGACTTTTTGCTGTCATAGGAAAAATACCCCTGAACATACAGATCCGTATTGTCTCCGATAATCTTGATGGCTGTCTTGTTGGCCCCTACGGTTCCGTCCGAACCCAAGCCCCAGAATTTGCAGCTGATGGTTCCCTCGGGTGTAGTATCAATGATCTCTGTTTCCGGTAAGGACGTATTGGTAACATCATCCACAATCCCAATAGTAAAATGGTCTTTTGGTGTATTGGATTTCAGGTTGTTAAATACGGAAAGGATCTGGGAAGGCCTTGTATCTTTGGACCCCAAGCCGTATCTCCCACCTACGATCAGCGGTTTGATGTCCCAGCCGGTAAACATTTTTACGACATCGAGGTACAACGGTTCTGCCGGCGCTCCCGGTTCCTTGGTCCTGTCAAGTACTGCAATTTTTTTCACCGTCTTGGGCAGCGCCTCAAAGAAATACTTCTCTGAGAAAGGCCGATAGAGGTGTACTCTGATGGCGCCTACTTTTTCACCGCGTCTGTTGAGAAAATCCACGGTTTCATCTATGGTTTCGCAGGCAGACCCCATGGCGATGATGACATATTCCGCATCGGGTGCACCATGGTAATTGAATGGTCGGTACTGGCGGCCTGTGATTTTTTTGATTGCCTCCATGTAACCGGCTACGATATCCGGAACTGCATCAAAAAATTTGTTCTGGACTTCCCTTCCCTGGAAATAAATATCTGGATTTTGGGCTGTTCCCCTTGCAACAGGATGTTCCGGATTTAGCGCGCGGTCACGGAAGGCTTTGATCGCTTCATAATCCACAATCTTTGCCAGGTCCTCATATTCAATCACGTTGATTTTCTGAACTTCATGGGAGGTCCTGAAGCCATCGAAGAAATGGATGAAGGGAAGCCTTGCCTGAATAGCGGACAAATGGGCAACACACCCCAAGTCCATGACTTCCTGCACATTGGAGGAAGCTAAAAGGACCGCTCCCGTCTGCCGGCATGCCATCACGTCCTGGTGATCTCCAAAAATGGAAAGCGCATGGGTAGCAATGGCTCTTGCGCTCACATGCAGTACTCCGGGCAGCAGTTCTCCCGACATCTTAAAAAGGTTTGGAATCATCAGAAGAAGTCCCTGGGAAGCTGTATAGGTGGTTGTAAGGGCCCCGGCTTGCAAAGATCCATGCATTGTTCCCGCGGCTCCCGCCTCCGATTGCATCTCAACCACTTTCACTTCCTGACCGAATATGTTCTTCATCCCATGGGAAGACCACTCGTCGACTCCCTCCGCCATTGGAGAAGACGGGGTAATGGGATAAATGGCAGCCACATCTGTGAACGCATAGGATGCATATGCCGCTGCCTGGTTACCATCCATCGTTTCTATTTTGGGCATAACTTTAAATCTCCTTTGATTAAGAATTCTTTAAAAAAGCCAAATCATCATTTGTAGTATTTCATAATTGCCATTTTCTCATGTATCCCAAGGTACTGAATATTCATTCAGCTGCACTTAAGCGACCCATAAGGTTGTGCAGAAGGTCAATCTTCCATTTGAAGAAAATGTCATTCCAAAACCTTTAGTTTTCTGAGCGCTATGTAGATTACCATCAGAACAGCAATCAGTATGATCCCTGTCAGCAAGCTTGAAATCTGTTCGGGATAAAGGAACGATGTCAAAAGTACCGCTGCTATCAGTACTATGGCCAAAATACTCGTCCAAGGGTAGCCCGGAACCTTGAACTGCAGTTTTTCCGGTCTTTCCTTCAGGGTCTTTTTTCGATAAAAGATATGGGTTACAGAGATGGTCAGCCAGTTAACCATGGCCGTAAACCCGCTGGCACCGGTCAGGATGATGAAAACTCTTTCAGGCAGGATATAGGATAGCACTGCAGTAAGCGCAAGTATGCCGCTGGTGAGTGTCAGCGCATAAACAGGCACTCCGTTTTTGTTGACTGCAAGGAACTTTTTGGGTCCCTGCCTGTCTCTGCTTAGGGAAGCAAGCATTCTGGAGGCACTGTACATGGAAGAATTCAGTCCTGACAAGGAAGCCGTCAACACAATCACATTGAGAATGGTCCCTGCCAGAGGGATTCCTGAATTCTGCATGATGACAACAAACGGGCTTTCGGATGCCGATAAAGTGTTCCAGGGTACCAAAAGTACAATAAACAATATAGAAGCAGAATACAAAACTGTTGTAGCAGCCGAAATTACATAAATTGCTGGCGGCAGATCCTTTGCCGGGTTGTTCATATCGGCTACAGCCATTCCGATGATGCCCGTACCGGTGAAGGAAAACAGAACCATCAGCATGGAGGCCCATAACCCCTTAAAACCGCCGGGCAGGAAGGTATTCAGAGAAGAAAATCCGACTTTGGCTCCGGGCAGTCCTATGTGCAGAACCCCAATGACTGCCAGAAATCCAAAGAGAATAAATACGATCAATGCTATAATCTTTATCGATGCAAGCCATGCCTCAAAACGGCTCAAACCTCTCACATCCATAAAATTAATGAAGGTCATTACAATCGAGTACACCAGACAAAACAGCCATAGCGGGATGGAAGGAAACCAGAATGCACTGAATATTGCAGCAGCAGTCACTTCACTTGCCATTCCCAGAACTCCGCTGCACCAAAACATCCATCCGTTCACAAACCCCACCCCGGGGCCAAAGACTTCCGAAGCATGAACCCGAAAAGCTCCCGGCGCCGGATTGACAATGGACATTTCAGCAATAAACATGACCTCCAGCAGCATGACCAGTCCCCCGATCATATAGGCAATGACAGCAGCCGGCCCGGTAAGGGATATCACTATACCGCTTGCTAAAAATATTCCCGAACCGATGATGTTGCCTAACGCCATGACAATCAGGTGCTTTCTGTTGAAGCCTGTCTTTTTTACTTGACCTGCTGTCAAAACAATTCCTCCGTTTTCGTTGAATGATTTTTTTGAAACCTATTTAATATTTGCAGTTCAAATGGTTTTATGCTGGGAAATTCCCGTCTTCTTCATTCGGAAGGCATTGTAAGCATCCGTTGAATAATATTTGTTTTAAAGTAAATGACTATAAAAAAAGGATGCGGAGGTATCGATGAATGGATAAAGCACATGTAGGGGTTTATATTAATCCCGGTGAATTTTCAGTAGAAGAGCAGAAGCAAAAATTGCAAACCTGGGCAAGCGAAAACGAAGCCAAGATCTACGATTACTATATCGATCAAAATACGGATCAATCCGTTCCACTGGATGACCGCAAGGAATTTAAAAGGTTATTGGGGGATATTCGGAATCACAAGATCGATAGTATTCTTACCGTGGACTACGATCGATTGGCATCGGACAAGCAAGGTGTCGATGATACATTAAACAGCCTTGAATCGGAAGGCGTACGGATCTACTCCATTTCTGACACCATCCGGGGATAAAAAAGTCTTATGCTTCTGCAGGTACAAAAAAGCGGCTTTGAATTTAAGCCGCTTTTTCATCATTCCCGTTTGAAGTTATTTTGAATAAAGGCAATTCGCCTTCAATAAGTCTCCAATAATCCAACTTGCACCACCATTCGCCGCTTGCACCTTTTCCTTGTGGTATAAAGCCGAATTCATCGCCCTTTCTCCAAGTCACCAATCCATGGAAAGTCAGGCTTCCATCCATTGTTCTGATTGTCTGCAAAAACATTTTTTCACCCCCCATAAAATAATAGGTTAAACTTTTTTTCAGGATAGGTCAATTGAAATCCCCACCAAATCAGGGAATCCAAGATGTTTTCTTCCGTATTTCATGTTATGAACAAACACTCAAATACATATTAAAATTCGAACTTGAAAGAATATATCATCATAAAAACACTTAACCACAAAGGAGTTTACAAGATGAATCCAGTGATCTACAAAACCGCCACCCTGGCAATCATTAGTTTTTTTCTTGCCCTGCTCCTCAGCCGGATCATCGGAAGAAAACTAATCTCACAAATGACTTTCTTTGACTTTGTCATTGGAGTAACTTTGGGTTCCTTGACCGCGAATCTAGCCCTCTCTTCCGAGCATCGTGTATTATCCTCCTCCACCGCCATGATTACCTTAACCCTAGTTGTTCTCCTTGTAGACTATGGTCATCTCAAAAGCTTTTTTTTACGAAAGCTGACTGAATCCGAGCCTGTAGCTCTCATCTCCAATGGTAAGATCGTAGATAAAAATATGAGGAAGACCCGTTTTACAGTCAATGATTTAATGATGCTACTTCGAGAAAAAAATGTGTTTAATATTGCGGATGTGGAGTTTGCTTTAATTGAAACAGATGGCAAGCTGTCGGTCCTCCCCAAATCTCAGAAACAGCCTGTGACCCCCTCCGATTTAGGCATTTCAACCGGCTATCGAGGGCTTACCAAAGATCTTGTTATCGATGGCCGCCTTATGGCTGAAAATCTGAAAGGAGTAAACCTTGACGAACAATGGCTGAAAAACGAATTGAAAAGTTATGGTGTTATGAACATCAAGGAAGTTTTCTATGCCGGACTGGATACTGCAGGAAACCTATACATATCGAAACGGCAGGATAAAAATGAAACACCCGGTCAATATGGGATCGAGTAAAAATTAGTATAAAAACCTTATATATTAAAAGCGGCAGAGTTTCCGGATTTCTCTCTGCCGCTTTTAATCATGATATATTCTATTTATTGTCCCTATTTATTTGTTGGAACTATTGTTGTGGCTACCAGCTTATGAAATACCCACTCACCCACAGCGAGAACAACCGATGTCAATAGCGCATCCCAAAAGTATATCCTTGTCCCAGGAATGATAAAATTAAACATATAAATCGTAACCAGGGATAATCCTATATCCGCGATGGTTGCAATGGTATTATTGGTTCTCGGAAGGATCACCAGATCACCGAGAAGATACGAAACAAAGGTTACTGTCAGCACAATGAAAGCATAGTCAGAAAACCAGATGTTCGTTCTAGGAGCCAATACAATCCCGACAATGATGCCGACTACTAAAAGTTTAAATACTAAAGCAAAGACATGTCTCATTATAGTCACCTCTCCGTTAAAGCATAAGGGGGCAGATCCTGCCCCCTTATGCTAAATTGTATTTCTTGTTTGTTCATTTCCGACAGTCCCGGAGGCCCGTCCCTTCAAATTTATGATTGTTTGAAACAGAATTATTTTACCCGCTGGCTGCAAAGGTATTCTATTAGTATTTTCCGTTTCCGCAAACATTTGCGGTTCCAAACACAAATGCATTAAACTTAAGCAAGTACAGGTAATTCTTCACTGAATGATACCGATTGTCTGCTTCCTTGAACTTCTTCTACCACTCTGGTCAAGGGTTCCAGTTTTTCAAAAAACACGACGATGATATCTCCGCTTTTTGCTGTCGCTATGGCCTTTTTTAATGCCTCAGCCTCATTAGGAATAATTTCTGTCTGGCTTTCAGGAATTCCTCCTTCAAGGGCACCGGATAATAGGATATTGGCAACCTCCAGAGGTTCCCTGCCCCGCAAATCCTGGTCTTCCTTGATGAAAATAAAGTCGAAGGCTTCCCCCGAAAGCCGCCCTACTTTCTTCATGTCCTCATCCTTCCTGTCCCCCGGTACGCCAATAACGCCGATTAACCTTTCATGTTCCAGGTTTTTTAAGCCCTCTATAGTTACACGGTATCCGTCCATGTTATGGCCATAGTCCAGAACAACCTTAAAATCCCCCATATCATAGACATTAAACCGGCCCGGATTAGACTTGGAATCGCATTTGAAACTTCTCAATACTTTTCGAATCGTACTTAACCAGGATCCAACTGCAAGGCATGCACCAATGGCCGCCATGCTGTTCTGAACATTATGACGCAGCGCCCCGTCCATGGTTGCAGGAATCTCATCAACTCCTAAAATTCTATTGGTAAAGCCTTTAGTATACAGGTAGATATCCCTATTCATCAGGAAGAGTGCATCCCCGCCACGGCTGATATGTTCCTTGATATAGGGATTGTCTTTATCCAACGAAAACAACAGGATTTTCCCCTTGGCTTTTTCTTTTGCTTGCATGAGCCATGGATCATCCGCATTCAGAATACAGGTGCCGCTATCCTTTACCGCCTCAATCACCAGAGATTTTACCTTCAGCAGTTCTTCCAGGGAATGGATACCATCCACCCCCAAATGATCCTCCGACAGGTTGGTAAAAACGGCAACATCCGCCTTTTCATAGGCCAGGCCATCTCTGACAATTCCCCCTCTGGCTGTTTCAAGGACCGCGACGTCAACAGTTCTGTCATTCAATATCCTTCTGGCGCTGCTGGGGCCTGTAGTATCCCCTTCCTCCACGCAAGTATCGTTGATATAAATCCCATGGGTCGTAGTAGTTCCGACCTTCAAGCCTCTCTCCATCAGAATCCGGCTGATCATTCGGGTTGTCGTAGTCTTACCGTTAGTTCCTGTGATGGCGATAACAGGAATACTGGCAGGGGTACCCTCCGGGAAAATCATGTCCAGAATCGGTGATACGACATCTCTTTTCTCTCCTCTGGAAGGAAAAAGGTGCATTCTGATCCCTGGGGCTGCGTTCACTTCTACAATGGCTCCAACCCCATTCCCGATGGGCTGCCGGATGTCGGGGATGACCATATCGATCCCGGCGATATCCAGGCCGATGGTTTTTGCCGCCAGTTCCGCCATGGCAGCATTTTTCGGATGAATGTTCTCCGTACAATCATAGGCTTCTCCGCCGGTGCTTAAGTTGGCATTGCCATGGATCCAAACCTTTTGACCGACATCCGGTATTGAAGAAAGTTGGAGACCCTGCTTTTCAAGTATCCGCATGGCGTCCGTATCAATTTTTATTTTCGTCAGAGGTTTTTCGTGGTCATTTCCACGGTCTTCATTCGCGTTTGCTGTATCCACCAATTCCTGCACTGTATTCATTCCGTTACCCACCACATGGGCCGGAACCCGTTCAGCCGCAGCAACGGTTTTACCTCCGACCACAAGGATCCGGTAGTCCTTTCCCTCAATACACTTTTCTACGATGACTTCCTTGTCAAAAGGAAGCGCCTCGTGAAAAGCAGCCTTCAGATCCCCTTCGTTGGTAATATTCACAAAAACATGCTTTCCCTGATTACCGCTCTTTGGTTTAACCACTACCGGGTATCCGATGTGATTGGCCGCCAATACAGCATCTTCTTCCGTCATACATACCGTTCCTATCGGTGTAGGGACGGATACCTCATGGAGAATGCTTTTAGTTAATGATTTATCGCATGCAATATCCACTGCAATACTGCTGCTGCCTTCATACAGGGTGGCAGAAATATACTTCTGGTACTTCCCGTAACCCAACCGAACCAGTTTGCCGTCTTCGACAACACTAACCGGGATTCCTCTTCTTTTCGCTTCAGCAACAATCGCGCAGGTACTGGGTCCAAGATCGTATTTTGTGCAAAATCCTTTTAGTTTCTTCAGTTCTTCCTCAAAAAGAAATTCCCTACCTTCAATAAAGCTGTTCAATGCATTTACAACCGTGATTCCGCATGCTTTTCCAATAGAAGTATGGGGGCAGGCATAAATTACATTATACAAATCACCCTCCACCTGCCTTGCTTTGCCATACCGCATGTCATGCCCCAGGACTCTTTGAAGCTCAAGGCAAAGGTGTTCAGTGACGTGAGCAAGGTACGTCCCCTCTCTTAATCTATCAACAAAACCGCCAACATATCCAGTTGCACACTTATGGTCTTTTACACCCGGGAAAAATTTGAGAATCATTTCATTGATATTTCCGATGTCCTTCGTCGGAGTTTCTGCAAATTCGCCTAGTTTCACTTGCATCTTTACTACAGGTTCCCTTAAGCTGAAAACATTTGGTGCATTAAAAACCTGTATCTCATGAATATCCAAGTTACTCACTCCCAGAACTTTTTTTGGGTATTTTGTTCAAGGCTCAGTATGATTGAGCATAGAGCCTTCAACTCATTTTCGCAGCATCCGGTTTGATTTTCTGCAGCCGTCGTTTCCACTGGATGCATTTTTGATGGATGTTGCGAACCTCATAGGTTATTTTGCAGTTTTTCTCGACAAAATATATTCGCAGATTTTCGCAGATTAGTAAAATTGGCAAAACACTTTCCAAAGACGCCCATTTTTTTCAAGAAGGGATTTAATAAAAATAGAGGACTGGTTGGAGTCCTCTATTTTACAGATTTAATCGTATCCAAATTACTGATTTTGCAGGTTCATTACATTTTCGGAAGCCTTCATATCCACCCTGATTTGTTCCTGAGGGTTGTATGCATGATAGTATCCCTTGTCCATCATATAATTGGTAATTCTCTCATGGGTTCCGATAGCAACATCCAGCTGTCTGCGCAGTGTGTCCCTTACTTGTGGGGATGCTGTTTCAGCCAATGCCCATGCATAGTTCTTGACTGCCTGCTTAGTTGCCAAAAGGAAATCCGTTGCAATAACCTGTTCAGTCATGTTTCCCATTCCAGCCATATTCTGCAGCATGTTTGTCATAGATTCACCTTCCTTCTGTAAATTAAGTTCAACTCTTACTGAATGTTTGCGCCTCCGCCTGTTGTCGTTCCAGTTGCTGTCCCGGTTCCTGTTCCTCTTGCGAATTCCGACTGCTGAATCAATCCCTGCAGCTCCCGGATATGTCCCTGAGATGTGCTAAAATCCTGCTGAAGCATTGATTTTAATTCCTCATCCTTTACCAAGCCTGCCATTGTTGCTGATTTTGTTGCACATACATTCTTAAAAGTCAGAATTTCGTGAAGTTCAAAAGCTTCATGGGGCGCTATTCCCTGACGTGATGTCATACAAATCACCTCCCGTTTTTCTATTATTTTTTACCGAGAGTATTCTTTACTAAAAACGACAAAAAAATGTGTCTCCTTTCAAGTTGAATTATTTACTTTCCCTTACAGCATTTGGATTCTGCTCATATTTACAACACTCGCAGACGGAAATTTCTTCAGACCCTAAAGCATCTCATATTCAGGTTTTACAAGTTTGTTACAACTCATTGACAGGCTTGTTAAATCTTTCCCATACAATATGGGCATGGAGTTGCACATGATCGTTAGAAAGGAGTCTCTTATGTTAAGACAAGTAACTGCAATCGTAATTATTTTTATTTTTTCCACGGTTGCCTGGCTGGCACTGGGAAGTGTCATTGAAGTTCGAACCAACCGTCAGGACCATATGCTTAGAGGGGAAGTGGGTCAGCTTTGGGGAGCCCAGCAAAGGCAGCATGCCCCTCAGATTTATTCCTACACCCCCGGGAAGGTTAAACGGTTCCTTCCCCTGGATGCCAGTAAAATTGATGTATCCTTGAAGATTGACTACCGTCAGAAAGGATTGCTTTGGTATTCAACCTACATCGTAAACTTTGATGGCCGGTATAAAATCACCAATACCTCGGACCAGCCCTTGGAGATCAACTTTGATTTTTTTGTTCCCATGCAGGATACGATCTACAAAGATTTCAAGCTTTTTGAAGGTCAGAGGGAGATTCAGAATATCCATCTGGAAGAAGGGATTGTCAACAGGGTGCTGCGGTTGAACCCAGGACAGTCAGAAAATATCGAAGTTTCTTATATCTCGCAAGGAATCGATGAGTGGAGCTATGACTTTGGAAATAATGCAAGTCAAATCCGTAATTTCTCCATGAAGATGGTCACAGATTTCAAGGACATTGACTTCCCTCGAAACAGCATATCGCCAACGGCTAAAAAAGCTGTCAGCAGCGGCTGGGAACTGAACTGGGATTATTCAAGCCTGCTGAGCAATGTCAGGCTCGGGATGGTCATGCCTCATAAACTCAACCCAGGCCCCTGGGTAGCAAGAATCAGTTTCTTTGCCCCCATCTCGCTGTTTTTCTTCCTATTTGTCCTGTTTATTTTGACCACCCTGAAAGGCATTCAAATTCATCCGGCCAATTACTTTTTCACTTGTGCCGCTTATTTCAGCTTTCACCTTCTGCTTGCATATTTGGCGGATCATCTTTCCATCCACCTGGCCTTCTTTATCTGCTCGTTTGTTTCCATCTTTCTGGTGGTTTCCTATATGCGGCTTATCGTAGGAAAAAGATTTGCCTTTATTGAGGTTGGTATCTCACAGTTCATATTCCTAGTGGTCTTCTCTTATACCTTTTTCTTTGAGGGCTATACCGGACTGGCAGTCGTCATTCTTTGCATCATTACGCTATTCATTGTGATGCAGCTAACCGCCAGGATCAATTGGTCTGAATTATCTCCAAAGACCAAAACACACGCATCTTAAACCAAACAGTTTATTCCAGAAATTGAAAAGTGTCAAGCTGCTCCTTTCATCCCACGGAGTAATCTTGACACTTTTTTCATCTTCCTGGTATATTAAAAAACATGGGTTTTTCGATGATGTAATAATCAATAAAACTCAACCCTGTTGCGGCCATTCTGCTTCGCTCTATATAGGGCATCATCCGCTTTTTTGATCATCTCCGCACACCCGACAGCCGCTCCAGCCGGCAGGAAGCTGACCCCCATACTAACGGTAATTTTTATTTCGCTTTCCCTCGTTTTGAAAATATGCTCCTTGATGCTGTTTCTTATCCGCTCACACAATCTTGCCGTGCTTTCCGCATCAATGTCCGGTAAAACAATTCCGAATTCCTCTCCCCCATACCGGCCGACGATATCACTGTTTCTCAGCATTCCGGTGAGAATCCTGGCAAGCTCTTTAAGAACTGCATCACCGGTCAGGTGTCCAAAGGTGTCATTGATCTTCTTGAAAAAATCGATATCCAGCATACAGAAGGCAACACTTCCGCCTTTTCTCTTTTTCTTCTCCAGTTCCTTTTCGAGCAGTTCCACCAGCAACGCATGATTGTATGTACCTGTCAAGGCATCTTTTGTGGCCATTTCCTTCAGGTTGTCGTGATACTGCTTGAATCTTAATGCAGACTGAACTCTTGCTGCGACTTCCACCTTGTCAATCGGTTTCTTGATATAGTCAAAGGCCCCTAATTCCAGCGCTTTTTTCAAGTCATTTCCATCGGTTTTTGAGGTGATCATGATGATTGGAATATCTTCAACCGTGCTTTCGCTTTTAAGTTGGCGGCAGACCTCAAACCCATCAATATCCGGCAAAATAATATCCAGTAGAATCAAGTCGGGCTTTAATTCATAGGTCAGCTCTAAAACGCCCTTTCCTTTTCCTGTTGAACATACCGTATAGCCTTCATTTTCTAAAATCCGAGTTACTGACTTTGTTATGAGACTATTATCGTCTACAATAAGAATCTTTGAACTCATTTCTCCTCACCTTTGTACCCTTAAATCATAATTCTAATCTTTTTTGAAACTTAATCCATTTCTTCGGGCTCTTCACCAGCCGTACTCCACTGGAAAATATACCACAATTGGTCGTTAGTGTCAATTATTGGTATAAATAATCGAAAAATGATTTATAGAAATATAAAAAGTCGACTTCGTTTATTTAATCTTTGAGCGATTTTTTGAAAAAACTAAAGATAGACTTTTGTGAAATGCATTTAACGGAAAGTGATAAATCAAGGAAAGAATATACTTTCCTATGCATTATAAAAAGACTTGGCCTACTGCTACACCAAGTCTTTGAGCATCAATTCCAATTCATAAACGGTCCTTAACCTTCCATCAGATCTCCTCTGACATTTTTTCTTTTATTAAAGGATTAGTAACCAACCCTTTTTTAATCAGCAGGTTGGGTAAGGAATAAACAAGCAAAGCCAGCCAGATCAAACCAAAGCTGATCATATGGGTTTTAGTGAATTCCTCATGAAATACGAAGACGCCCAACGTTAGTGTGATACTCGGTGAAATGTATTGGAGAAATCCAATAGTGGACAGTTCAACCCGTTTGGTGCCTTTTGCAAACAGAAGCAGCGGGGTTGCTGTCGCAACACCGGCACAGAGCAGCAACAGCATGGTTGGCAGCTCAAGCCGGGTTAGTGAGCCGCTCCCGTTGATTTCTTTAAAAACAACATAGATGAATGCCGCCGGAGTCAGAACTGCTGTCTCCATTGCAAGTCCTACTGCCGACTCAATGGTAATCACTTTCTTCAATAATCCGTATAAAGCAAAGCTTACTGCCAGCGAAAGTGCAATCCAGGGCACCCTTCCGTACTGCAGGATAATAATGGATACAGCAACAGCCGCCAAGGCCAGTGCAGCATACTGGTGACCCTTCATCTTTTCTTTCAGAACAAATAACCCTAGCGCCACAGAAATCAAGGGATTGATATAATACCCCATGCTGGTTTCAATGATATGATTGTTATTGACCGCCCAAATATAGATGAACCAGTTGATCCCAATCATCAGTGAGCACAGGGACATACGCAGCAATACCCTTTTATCGGTAAGATATTTTACGAAGACACCGGTCTTCTGTGTAAACAGCAAAATTCCGATGACAAAAACAAAGGACCAAATAATTCGATGGGATAGGATCTCATCTGCCGGAATCTGCTTCAACAGCTTCCAATAGAGGGGTAGAAGTCCCCAAAGGGTGAAGGAAAGCGCTCCATAAATGACACCGGAGGTTTTATTTCTTGATTGCTCGGTTTCTTGATTCATAAGACATCTCCACATAACCATGATTTGCTTCAAATATTATCATAGACCTCTGTCCCTAAAGCCGCAAGTTTGAATTGACGCCATTCCTTCCGAATTTACCGAGAAAGCGTTCGCATCAGGCTGATTGCTTTAAATTTCGACATTAATAAATAGAACCGATCTCAATAAACACTTTACTATACTTGTTAAACTATTTTTATAGGAGTAAAATATATTGATTAATAATAATTCAAATACAGGATTGCGTAATTCATTCGCTTCCATTGATCATATAATAGCTATAACTTAGAGGTAATTGTCGTATGGGTTCTGGAAACGGTGTCCGGCCAACTTTGAATAATCCGTTTATTGCTTTAAGGCACAAAAACTTCAGGTATTATTGGATTGGAATGTGCATTTCTCTGATAGGAACATGGATGCAGAATATTGCTCAGCCCTGGCTGGCCTATACCCTGACAAAATCACCTTTTCTCCTTAGCCTGGTGGGTACGCTGCAGTTTGCTCCCATGCTGTTTCTGTCCCTTTTTGCCGGGGTCCTGATTGATAAGTTCCCCAAGCGAAAAATTCTGCTCGTTACCCAATCTGCCTCCCTGCTGATCACCTTTATTCTTGCTGTTCTGGTTTGGTTGAATGAGGTGCAGTTCTGGCACATCTTGGTCATGGCTGCGTTCCTTGGAATTGTTAATACTCTGGATATGCCCACGCGTCAGGCCTTCGTTATTGAACTGGTGGGTAAGGAAGATTTGATGAATGCCATCGCATTGAATTCGTCCGTCTTCAATATTGCAAGAATCATTGGTCCTGCATTGGCAGGACTTTTGATGGGCTACGCAGGGATCGCGTTTTGCTTTTTTGCAAATTCCGTCAGCTTTGCCGCGGTCATCATCAGTTTATTTCTCATCCGGCCGCAGGAAATCGCCTCAAGCAGAAAACGAAGCGGAAATATTCTTTCGGAAATCAAAGACGGCATTACCTATATCTATCGGGACGCCCAGCTGCTGAAAGCGCTGCTGTCCATCGGGATTGTTGCAACCTTTGCAATGAACTTCGCCGTATTGGTACCGGTCTATGCACATACCGTCCTGAATCAGGGAGAAGCCGGCTTCGGGTTTTTGATGTCTTTTATGGGAATCGGTTCCTTCACCGGCGCAATGCTGATTGCCACCATGAGTAAAGCGGGACCCCAAAAGCTTGTATTAGCCGTCTTCCCTTTCATTATTTCCGTTTTCTTAATCGCTACCGGCTTTACCGGCATTTATGTTCTGACAGGTTTATGTTTGGCTGTCACAGGGTTCAGCTTTGTGATGTTTAGTTCCACCACCAACTCCATGATGCAGCTGAATACCAAGGATGAATACCGCGGCAGAGTTATGAGCATCTACACGTTGGTTTTTGCCGGTTCCACGCCTTTAGGCAATTTATTTGCCGGCACCATCACAGACCGTTTTGGAGCCAGAGCCGGCTTTGCAGCGTGCGGAGCCATCATTATCATTCTATACTCTGTGCTTTTTCTTCACACGGTTCGAAAGAAGGGTTAGAAATCCATGTACAATACAGGATATGAAATATGAATAGCCTAACCTCCAATTTTCACTAAGTCTGTCGCCAGTTTTGCCTTTTGTGGCGCAGAGTCAAAGGGCAGCACAAACTGATCCTTTTCCCTATCGTAGTAATTATAGTCATCCAAATGCGGCGAATAAGTATTCACATAGATCACGCCGTTTTGCTCATCAAAATGAAGGAGTCTGAAGTATCCCTCTCCCCCTTCGGGTGCACTCTGTGTGTTGAAGAACAATTCGTATACGGTCCGGTTGTTGATTTTACGGGTATAGGTCTGTGTTCCGAAAAAATGTCCGCAAGTAACCATAAAAACATTTTCATTGGGTTTGATAACCTTTTCCATGACCTGCCCGCCGCCATCATAGTAGGTTCCTTGTTTGGCAATATAGGAATGCAGGCAAAGGATGGCCTTTCGGTCCGGATATTCCTTCAGCGCTTTATTAGCCCAGTCAATGGCTTCCTCATCCACCTTCCATCCAAAGTAGAGTATGATGAATTGATTGCTTCCTGCTGAGATCAGGTCGTAGTGGTTTTTGTTGTTCTTCATGGAGCCTCCGTAATAGGTCCTTCCCTTGAAGCGCTTTTCTCCGAAAAAGGTCCAGTAATTGGTATAATCCAATTTGTCAAACAGAACATCATGATTTCCCGCAAGCACACCATAGGGTACCTCTGCCTCGTCCAGGACCTTCATGCTCTTATCGGCTGCCGTCCATTCTTCCTTCTGGTCCCCGTTGTTCACCAGATCACCGGTATGGATGGCATAGGCGATTTTCTTATCCTTTTTATGATCGGCAATATATCTTGTGATTTTCGTATAGATTTCCGGGTAACTGTCGGAATAATACTGTGTATCCGTCATCCAAGCAATGGTATAATCATAGTCACCGGGCTTCGGAATTTTTGCAGCTATGGACGTGCTATTCCTCGCTACACTCTTTAACAGGATCCTGGCAGTTTTGTTTTTAAAGAAACTTGGAATATCCATATCCGCTTGCAGGGTCTGTCCGTCAATCTCTCTTTCCATACGGTATTCCAGCTTTGTCCACTGGCCTTTTTTATAGTCCCATGCATAGAGGCTTATTGGCCGATTGGATTGACCCTTCCATTGAAACAAGGTTTTCCCCTCTGCACTCAAATCGTTTTTCAGGGTAATATCCACCCGCTGGTACGGCAGCTGCCCGGATGCCTCCGAGATTAAAAAGTTCTTTTCCAATGCTGTGATTTTTTCATATTCGTCAGGGTTGATTTCCTTTTCACCCGGCTGCTGGACAGATTTTGCCTGAATGGAACCACCTGATTTCCCAGTCCATACCTTCAATCCAATATCTCCGCTTGTTTCCGGAACTTTTACCGGAGAAGCAGCAGGACTCTTTTCTCCTTCCGGCACGTTTTGTTGTACCGGCGGTTTTGGGTTGATTCCAATCAATCCGTAGTATGTAAGAAAAGATGCTCCAATGACCAGGACCACCGTTAAAACGCTCACCCACAGCTTCATTACCCGTCGTTGTTTCAACTCTGATACCTCCAGCTTTCATTTGTTGTTTAGCCTACATTCATTCTAACCCAGGGCTGCAATATTATTCAATAAAGGCACGAAGAAGTTTACAGTTGTTACACTTTGTTTACACGAAGGCAGGGTAGAGCGATTGCCTCCAAAAATCTTCAATAGCATCGAAAAGCTGCTGTACGGGGAAATGTCTCCAGGGAATGTCTCACAGTACTTTTCTCAGAGGTATTCCTCTCGGGTCAAGTGAAGATTTCCTTCTCAAATCACTCTACCCCTGTACCCCTTTTTACTCTTGAGGCAAATGAAAGCTCTGCAAAATAAATCATCCGGCATTTGCTCTTGATAAAAAACAGTTCTACATTTACAATATTTAAGCGTGGATTTTTCAAATACACATTGTGAGGTAATATCATGGATTATGAAATCAGTATTATCAAAGCAGTTTTGCATATTCTCGACAACAACATTACCGTACCCGTTCTTTCAGAAACAGAGCTTGAGATTGAAAGCGAAATTTCCGAGCTTTTTGAAAAGTATATCGCCAAGGTTCTGGAGGACAACAACCTAAAAAATGCAAGCTTCACCGGAGACAGCAACAGGGTCCGCTATCTGTGCAGCGTCTTGAATGCAAGCAGTGAAAACTTTCTGGATACCAGTCATGAAATCGCCGCCATGCTTTTTGACATTATGGTCAAGCACGTGGACATTTCCCCTGCCGACCTGATCTGCTGCCTGTTTTCCTTGAATCATGAAATGCATTTTGGAATCTTCAAACTGAATTATAAAACCGGCTTCACTCATTTCGTACAGCACACGGATGAAGGCAATTCCAACACAATCATCCGTCACAGAACCCTCCTTCCGTCCGAAGGACAAAAGGTGGATGAGTGTGCTTTGATCAATCTTGAAAACTTCACTTTAAAGGTTTTGGAAAAGCAGTATGAGATTGACGGCGAGAAGGAATTCTATCTGTCAAAGATGTTCCTTTCCTGCAGCACGGATCTCTCAAATAACGCCAAACTGAAGATTCTGGACAGGGTTACTCAAAAGATTAATGAGAAGTACTTTGATGAAGGTTTTGACAAGGTGGCTGCCATTAAAAAGGTAGTGACCGAGAGTCTGGAAGAAGCAAGCGCCATCAAAGTGGACAATCTGGTGGAAAGGGTGTTTGAAAACAACCTCGATATCCAAAAGGAATATATTGAAGAAGTACAGAAGGCCGGACTTATGGAGGAAGCGATCTCCATTCCTGAAACCCTGGCGGTTAAAAGGTTCGGCACCCATAAAATCAAGACGGATATCGGCGTTGAAATCAGCTTTCCCTCCAGCTTATATGATGATAAGGATAAAATCGAGTTTGTCAACAATCCCGATGGAACCATTTCCATCATCATCAAAAATGTTGGAAAAATAACTAATAAATAAATATGTACATCCCCATGGTTCATATAATGTAGAAGCCAACATTTGAGCTATTGGGGATGTTTTTTTGTTTTCTAAAAGAGTTCGATTGATTTTATGTACTATAACCGCCCTTGTGTCTTTATATCTCCTCTATTCCAACATTTTGGTTTTGGATGATGCCCATCCGCGGAGTGTTGAAACCATGCAAGAGTTGAACAAGGAGTCCGATGACAGTGTTTCCGATCCTCCTTCAGCTGACCAAAAACCTTCAATTGATCAGAAACCTTCAGTTGACCCAAAGCCTCCTTCCGAGGAAAATAAACCTCAGCCGAAAAAAGGCTATCATCTTCATATCAATTTGGATAACATGACCATGTACGTTTACAAGAACGGCGAGCTCCTGAAGACCTATCCCGTGTCCGGAGGCAAACGCAGTACTCCTTCCCCGATTGGAACCTGGCGGATCATCAGCAAAGACACGTGGGGTGAAGGATTTGGGGGTGCCTGGCTCGGGTTTAATGTTCCCTGGGGCAAATATGGCATTCATGGTACAGTCTATCCATGGCTGATCGGGAAGTCCAATTCCTCCAAGGGTTGTATCCGCATGAACAATAAGGATGTAAAAGAGCTTTACAAGTTGGTCCCCCATGGCACCACCGTAACCATCATACACAGCAATCCGCCCTTTAGAACTATGAAAAGCGGGGATATCGGATCTGATGTAGCAGAGGTTCAAAAAGCTTTGAGGAAGCTGGGTTACTACAATGGAAGTTCAAATGGAAAGTTTGGTACTGGACTGAAGCAGAGTGTTATGAAATTTCAAAAAGCCAACAAGATCAAAGCAACGGGCAGCGTCGGAAGGCAGACGTACGATGTGATGATGGGGCAGGTTAAATCAAAGGAGGTACCTTCTACCCCGTCCTCAGTTACCGGATAACCCCCAATAATGCTATAAAACTGCTACAGTACCATTGGTGAAGGGATTAGGAAAACAATTTAATGATATAACCCGGATATCAATTGTCATTATAAAAGATCTTTTTTTGTGAGTTTTACATGAACTCTTAAGTTTTTTTAAGTATAAATTTAAGAAATTTTATTCTATTCTGCTTATATTTATTCTTTAAGAAGTTTGTATAACGAAAAAAGATTAGGAAAACATAGTGTAGGATGCGCATCCTACACTTTTTGAATTCAGGAGGAATATTCTCATGGATAAAGGAACAGAGAAACAGGTTGAAGCAGTAGCAAAAAGATCCGCCAATGTTGAAGTTGCTCAAGAGATAAGCGTTGTCAGAGATCAATTAAATGACTTGCGCCAAATGTTCAATCAGTTACAGGGACAACAGCATGGGCAGCAGATGGGTGGTCAGCAGGGTATGCAAGGACAGCAAATGGGCGCTCAACAAGGTCAGCAGGGACAACAGATGGGTGGCCAACAACAAATAAGCCAGCTAGTACAGCAAATCCAGCAATTCAGAAATCAGGCACAAAATCAGCAGCAGCAGACACAGCAGCAGTTGCAGCAAACCATACAGCAAGCAATTCAAATCCTTGGTCAGGGCATGCAATACCTTCAATCCAATGGAGCACTTGCTCAGATGAATCAGGCTATCAATCAAATACAGCAGCAGCTAAACCAGATGATTGGTCAGCAAGGACAGCAGGGACAGCAAGGAATGCAAGGAATGCAAATGGATAATCAGCAAAACCAGCAGCAACAATGGCAATAAACAAGAATTCTATAAACCCAGCGATGAAAGTCAATTGATTATTTGTAAGCATTCATTTTAAAAGATATAATTAAAGCTTATTTTTTAAGGCTCGAGACTCTAGTGTTTCGAGCCTTAATTCAGTATTGGATTGTTTTTGTATGATAAAATCGCAAAAGAAGATAAAAGCTTATAAGAAGTTTTCGAAGGCTTCTTATAAGCTTTTAATTTTTACCAATCTAAAACCATTTATCCTTTTTAATATACATCAAGATGCTGATAAAACCCATCGGAACGAAAATCATTCCGAATACAATCCAGAAAGCCCAGGGATTATCTGACATCGGGATCCCGTGCACATTCATCGAAAACAGTCCGCTC
>JAOAAU010000064.1 GCA_026418695.1 Clostridia bacterium | reverse complement strand
GTATTTAGCAGTACATCTTGGTTGGCAAACTATTGTTTACCAAAAGTAATTTTTGTATTACATTGTAGTTAAACCACTAGCTTTTAAAATACCAAAACTTGTGAATGAAAAACTCCAGCTTAATATTGTAACCTATCAGAGCAACGATCAACTCATTTGATAAGGGGTCACAATATATGCTGGAGCTCGATAGGGGTTATTCTATCAAAGAAATTGGAGATTAAAAGACTTCGCAGCTGTCGCTTATGTGATAATTGATGATATTTACCAAAAATGCTTTTTTACTAGAACTGCGACTTCGACTCAAAATGCACATCGAAATCTTGTAAATTCACGAGTTGTCTTTTTCCTCTGTTCCCCTTAGTAATCTTAATTTTGCCATCTACAAGCTTTCTGAAGATATAATCGCCGGTAAGTAAGTTATAGTCCTCTTCAATGTTATCCATTTCTCCGTCAATATTCACTAATGAACCTTCTGTGGCTCCAATTAAACACCAGCTATTATTTTGATACCTAAATCTATAATCCATATACCATCTCTCTCCTGAGCCGCCAAAGAACTTAAGTAAGATTGAACCTCTGTCTACTTTTATATTATCAAAAGGATCTCCGAAACCGCCTCCCTCGCCTCCAAGAAGAATAGCTTTTTCTGCCTTTATTGACAACGTGTAAGTATTATTCTTATTCCCAAATACTATTAACAAATTTCTCGGTGAATCCAGGGCATACTTTGAACTTCCCTCTCCCTTTATACTTTCCTCTATTACAAACGCTTTATCAATTATCCCATCCTTGTTTAAATCGCCTTCTGCCATAGCCAATTCACCATCACTTTTTTGTAAGATATGCCATCCCTTAGGTATAAATGACGATAAGTCTTGAAGATTATCATTGGTTTTATTTGCAGCTTCACTTTGTATCCCATCTTTCTTATTGGCGTTTAAATTCTCCTTTGATTTATCTTCTGTTACATCCTTTATTGGACCTGATGTGGGTTTATCTTCTGTTATAATTTTTGTTGGAACTGATGTTTTTTTGTCAGCTTCTGATTTATTAGTTTCATTTTTATTCATGCATCCAACTGTCCCAAGTAAACAAAATAATAACCCTAATAATGCATACCTTTTCATATATTAATCCTTTCAAATGTATTAATTGCCAAGGATGGCACAATGCGAGCCCTGGTCGGGCGAGCTGTTTTGCTGCCGTATTTTTTCTAACTGCTACATCTGCCAATCCGGTAACTTCATAAGCATATAACAATTAGCTGTTTTTGCGAAGTGCTGCGTTTAAACATACTATATAATGGACAAGTGCTTAATGATATTTGATTAATGAAATTATATAGAAATATTCCATTTTATTCAATGTTTAGCATAATCAAGTTTGTGATAGAGGGTTATCTAATAATTATTTGTTATATGAATTTCTAGGTTATGAAAGATTCCACAAGGCTTCCTTTTCTAGAAGCGCCTTAAGGTTTCGCGAAAGGTAATGATAATGTATATGAAGATTTAAACGTTCCAGCTTTGAAACCATTGAACTCGGCAAGTCTTCAACAGCCCTTTTTTCAATCAATGCTGCCGTTTCCTCATCATTAAACTCTTCGAGTTCAATGACATTCTTGGTATGTTCCTTATTTTGCGGACATGCAATTTGACATTTCATACAACCTACAATGCTATTGTGTGAAGATGGGTCTATCCACTCCGGAAAATCCGGCTCTCCCCAAAACTCATTATGATAAGTTAAACAGCTTTCAGCTTTTATCGTAAACCTTTCTGGTAAAATCGCACCCGTAGGACAGCTGGTGACACAAGCCACGCATTTTTCACAGGATTTCATTCGTTGGATTTCGACCCAGTTATTGTTATTACAAGGCAGGTCAGAATAAAAAGCAGAAATAAGGATTAAACTTCCCAAACCGGGAACATAGACTATATTGTTTCTGCCGTATACACCCAAACCGCTTCTTGCAGCCAACAGTTTATTGGGCAGATTCGCTGCTTCAACAAAATGATAATTGCTTATTCCAACAAGCTCACATATCCTCTTTTTAATTTCTTTTGGTTCCCTGTCAAAATCGAGATAGGTTGGAGGCATGATCAGCGGGATTCTTTTCCCCTTCCATCTAAAGAATACTTTGACTGTAGGGCTCAATGAAGCAACAACAACAATAGAAGTAATGTTGTGCTTAGTTTCCGGCAAACTGAAATTGTAATACCCTTTGAGCCATGAATAAAGATTTTTATCCATATAACCATTATGATTGAGCTTTTCAATTTCAGTCTCTAAGTCTTTTAAGTGTTCTATTGAAACCTGGCTCAGCCTATATCCTTCCTTCAACATTTCTTGCTGCAGCAATTCAATCACGATAAAAAGTCCTTTCTAAAAGATGTATACCACATTTTCTCGTGCATTTTTAGTCTACAAGAATCCTACACTAACATTTCACCATATATAGGATTAGATAAGATTAAAGGGAACTGGTTCAAAATCAGTTCCCTTTAATCTTATTAATTATAAAACAGCTCCATGCATTAACACTTTCGAATCCAAACCTGCATTTCGCCGGGTGTTCTGTTACCCCACATACAATAAGGCACCGCCTTGATGACGACAGGTAATACTGTTGCTTCAGCCGGTTTATAAAGGCTGTCTCCCCAAGCAATGGCATCCGTTCTGACACCCTCCGTTCTAACAACAACACATCCTCCTAAAAGAGTCTTATCGTATTCGGCCCTCAATTTACTGTTTAAAGGTACGGAGATAGCAGACAGATTCCTGCCATTATCTATTTCCTCAATACAATATACTACCGGTCCCCTCTGTATTGCTACCTTACCTGCATTTGCCCTTACTGCAGGATTTGCGCCTATCAGTTCGGCGGACATATCCATATTCAGTTCAATGGTATCACCCTGCCCCCATGTGCGTTCTATCACAGCATATCCATCCACAACCTTTGCCTCAATTGTAACGCCATTCAGCGTTAGACTATAGTTTTTACACCATCCGGGTACTCTCAACGCAATTGAAATCTCTTTTTGTATCTCTGCCGAAACCTTCAAGGCTACTTTGCCATCCCATGGGTAGTTGGTCTTCTGCTCCAAAACCAATCCTGTTCCGCTGACTTCGACATTTGTCTTATTTCCGATGTAGAGATGTGTATATACTGTATTATCATTGACTGTATATATATATTGACCTAATGAAGCCAGCAATCTAGCCACATTCGGAGGGCAGCAGGAACAACTGAACCACTTCTGCCGGACCGGCTTAACATGCTTATAGGCAGCATTCTTTTCGCATGCTTCCGGCAGTACCTCCAATGGATTGACATAAAAGAAGCTCTTCCCATCCTGTGCCATCCCCGCTAGCACGTTATTATACAAAGCCCTTTCCATTTCATCTGCATAATAGCTCTTAGGCTCAATTTTGAGCATTCTGTGAGCAAAGAATATCAGACCGATCGAGGCACAAGTTTCTGTATACATAGTATCATTCGGCAAATCATAGTCAAAGGAAAAGGATTCTCCGTAAGCCATGGAGCCTATTCCCCCAGTAATGTACATCCTCTTGGAAACAATATTGTCCCATATTTTCCGGCAAGCTTCCAATAGCCCCTGATCCCCGGTCAATGCTGCTACATCCGCCATTGCAGTGAGCATATACACTGCCCTTACGGAATGACCTTCTGCGGTGGTCTGCTCTCTGACCTGCAGGTGCGTTTGGTTATACATCGGGTTGTGCATTAAAGCGTCAGGAAAGTGATTTGTTCTCCCTCTTTTCTCATATTCAATCTCAAAGTAGTATGGTTTTTTTCCTCTCTCATCCAGAAAGTATTTACTGAGCTTCAGGTATTTTGCTTCACCTGTTGCCTCGTATAATTTTACTAATGCCAGTTCTATCTCCTGATGCCCATCATATCCCCGTAGTTTTCCTGGTTCAGTACCAAATACAGAATCTATATGATCCGCAAACCTGCACATGACATCCAGCAGCTTTTTCTTTCCAGTAGCTCTGAAATATGCTACTGCAGCTTCCATCATATGGCCTGCAGTGTATAGCTCATGGCACTCACGAAGGTTTGTCCATCTCTTCCCCGGCTCTTTTATTGTATAATAGGTATTCAAATATCCATCCGGCTGCTGTGCTTTCTCAACAAGCTCGATCGCTTCATCTGCCAACTTTTCGAGTTCGGCATCAGGATGTGTCTCCAGCCTGTAGGCTGCAGCCTCCAACCACTTGGCTAGGTCCGTATCCTGGAACACGAAGCCGTAAAACTCTCCCTGTTCAAGCCCTGCAGCAATTCTAAAGTTCTTGATTGCATGGCTTGGCTCCGCATCAGGAACCCTGTCATTGATTGCCTCCCACTGGTAAGGAATGACCTCATCATGCACCAGCTTTATATACTTTGACCAGAAGGTATCGGTAATTTTTACTTTGTTTAACGGCATGGATGTGTACTTTCCAATTTTGCCCATTCTTCATCCCTCACATTCAATCTATAATAATTAACCTTGTTAATTTTCTTCCTTTTAACTACATATTTACGACCGTGACTTTACTCACTCTTACATTTTATATAACAGCTATTAAGGTTATCCCTTGACGCCGGTCATAGCGATACCTTCTATAAAGTATTTCTGCGCAAAGAGATAAAGTACCAGCGAGGGTATAACAACGACAGTCACTGCAGCCATCATTAGGTTCCACTGCGCATTGTATCCTCCCATAAATTGATTGAGCCCCAGCATCAGTGTAAACTTCTTTTCAGATGAAAGATAAATCATGGGCGCCAAATAATCATTCCAGTTGTTCAAAAATGTAAACAGCCCGACAACGATCAGTGATTGCTTACTGAGAGGAAGAATAATATTCCAATATATTTTCCAGTGATTTGCACCGTCTACAAAGGCAGCTTCATCCATTTCCTTCGGTATTCCTAAAAAGAACTGTCTTAGGAGGAATATATTGAAAAGTCCTCCCCCAAAGTATGCAGGTATTGTGATCGGAGCAAACGTATCCGTCAAGCCGAGATAACTCCAACCGATAAAATGAGGAATCATCAACACTGCCAGCGGCAGCATTAGGGCGGTCATCATTACACCAAACACCTTGTCTCTTCCCGGCCAATCCAGCCGTGAAAAACCATAGGCACATAAAGAGCTTGTTAATAAAACTCCAATGATATTTAACACTGTGACAATGGTAGTATTGATAAAATAAGTACCAAAGGGCTGAGCTGTCAGTGCATTCTTAAAATTATCCAGTAAAAATTCCGGGGGCAGAATTTGAATATCGGGTGAGAAAATACTGCCGGCACCGACTACTGCTGTTCTTAGCATCCAGTAAAAAGGAAACGCACATAGAACAGCTCCTGTTATTAGGATTATATAGATTAAAATGTTTGCTATATTCGAATTCTTTTTCATTTCTTTTTTGCATCTCCTTCATAGTAAACTAGTGAATTCTGCATCTTGAAGAATATCACCGTGAAGATTGCAATAGCAATAAGCAGTATGATGGCAGAGGCACTGGCCGCACCCATCTGGGAAAACCTAAAGGCTTTTGTATAGATATAAGGGACATACAGGAGTCCTGAGTTATTCGGCTGTCCCATCATCATCTGACTGTACCCCGGTGTCAAAACTGCGGTCTGCACAAAAGCCTGGAAGGCATTGATTACGCCCATTACAGTATTGAAGAATATAATCGGTGATGCCATAGGAATCGTTATATAAAGCAGCTTATGAAATGCATTTCCTCCATCTACGTCAATTGCTTCATATAGGTGAGACGGAATTTCCTGCAGTCCTGCAAGAAATATCACGATGGTATTTCCGCATATCCACATGCTGACAATGATAAAAGACAGGATGACGGTTGTATCAGAAGACAGCCATGTGCCTCCCGGTAGGCCTACTGCCTTTAGTAATTGATTGACGATTCCGAAATCCGGCTGGAACATCCAAAGCCAGATTGAGCAGCCTGACGCAAGGGGAATGACTACCGGCAAATAGAATATTCCTCTAAATATCGCTCTTCCCTTTATATTAGCATTCAATAGAACAGCAATCAGAAAGGAAAAAACAATATTTGCCGGAACGCTGCCGAAAACATATAGCAGAGTTGCTTTTACCGAAGGCCAAAAGTATACATCCTGACCATTGAACATGTTAATATAGTTTTCAAAGCCAATAAAATTTGTATTTTTTGCTCCGATAGAAAAGTTCGTAAAGCTTAACACCGTTGTTACAATGAGCGGAATCAATACGAAAATGGTGTAGCCGAGTAAAACCGGAGATGTAAAAAGCAACCCAAGCCACAGTTTTCTCCTATTGCTTTTTTTAGTTCTTTTAATAAAGTTTTGTGAAGTATTCAAACTGTAATCCATAGGCATTTCCTCTTTCACTCAATATTTGAACAAAGTCTTTAAAAAGATTTATTATCATGAAAACTTTGGTGAAATGCTTTTGATGGAAATTTCAAATCAAGGCAGACTATCATTTCCTAAGCATTTTAACGAAAGCCAGGAAACCCTGGCTTTCATTAAAGCTATGATGTTATTTATTGTTTCTTACTTTACGTCGTAACGTCCCTTGAATTCTGCCTTAGCTTTTGGTTCCATTTCCTTCAGAGCGTCTGCTGCTGTCTTCTTGCCCAGCCATACCTGATCCCAGGAAGCTGTGACAACCGGATACAACTTAGCAACATTCTTGAGGTAGTATTGAGGTTGTGGTATGCCATTCTGCATCAACTGATTCATCATAGCATCCTTAAATCCTGCGGGATGAGCTGCTGGATTTGCATCCACCCATTTCTTTACGAGTTCCGGATCTGTGTACCATTTCTTCATGGTTGGCATCCAGAGTCCGCCTGAGTACAATTCAATCGCACCTTCAGGATTTGCCATCCACTTAAAGAGCATCCATGCTTCTTCAGGATGCTTTGAATCCTTGAAGAATACTGTAGCGCCGCTTAATCCAACTGTTACGCTCTTTTTCAGCTTAGGAAGCACACCGATATCATAGTTCACCTTTGCATTTCCAAGGTCAAGGTTGATCCATTGTCCGCCAAGAGCCATTGCTGTAAGTTTGGACTGCAAAGCTACGTTCATTGCAGGAAGGGATTTCGCTGCAAGTGGTGACGGTGCAACATGATGTACATTGATCAGGTCTGCCAGCTTCTGTATAGCATCAGCAGCTTCAGGTGAATTCAACTTGAACTCTTTGCCATCCTGTGAAGCCCATTCTCCGCCATTGCTGAAAATGAAGTTGTTGATGGGTTCAGTCCAGGTTTCAAACATAAAGCCGTACTGTTTGATGTTCTTAGGATCAAAACCAGGATCTGCTGCGTTCTTTCCGTTTTTGTCTATTGTAAGCTTCTTTGCAAGAGCTACAAACTCATCCCAGCTCATTGCCTTGTCTGCAGTTGTTGGTAATGAATCAACTCCAGCTGCTTTTAGGAGATCCTTGTTGTAGTATAGGCCGAAGCATTCGCCTGCGGTGCTGATACCCCATGCATTATCGGGAGAAATCTTATACCATATATAATCAAGGAAGTCTTCTTTCTTTAGTTCTGTATCCTTGGCAAACATGTCAAACAGGTTTACAAACTTGCCTTCGTTTGCCCAGGTATCACCGAGGTCTCCAGTCATGTAGCCTGTATCCGGAATATCATTTCCTGCTGCCATCGCTGTTAGCTTTGCATTATAGTCTGAGTTAGGAATCTGGATTGTTTCTACTGTGATCCAAGGATACTTTTCTGTAAACTTTTTACATGCGCCTTCAATCGCTTTCTTTTCATCAGGGCTTCCCCAGTAAGTAAATTTCAGCTTTACAGGTTCTTTTTTTGCAGGGTCGGTCTTTGCAGGTTCCTGTTTTGCCGTATCTTGAGCCTTATTATCCTCTGCTTTCGGAGCATCAGTTTTAGTTCCTCCACCGCATCCGGTCAATGCCAATCCCAATATCAAACAAATAGCAACCAGCAATGATATAGCCTTTGATGCTTTTTTCATTAAGATGTACCTCCTCAGATTTTCAAATTAGTTAAGAGCTGCAGCCTCTTTATGTCTTAATTATAGAAGGAAATAAGCTGTGAAATATTTAAAGAATTTTGTATTATTGGACTTTTTTTAGAATCTTCAGAAAAATTAAAAGCTAAGGAAATAATTTCTTCCTTAGCTGCATTCAACGCTTTATCTATTTGTACACCGGGCAAAGGTTTATCTCACATCATACCTGCCTTTAAACTCCGGCCTTACTTTTTCCTCAATCACTCTTAACGCTTCGGCTGCGGTCTTCTTCCCCATCCAGACCGGGTCAAGCTCTGATACCACGACAGGGACAATCTTGGATGAATTTTTCATGTAGTATAAAGGCTGTGGGACTCCATTTCTCAGAAGTTGGTTCATCATTGCATCCTTAAAGCCTGCCGGATGAGCCGAGGGATTTGCATCCACCCATTTTGCTACAAGGTTCGTATCCGTATACCACTTTTTCATGGTGGGCATCCATAACCCGCTCGAATATAATTCTATGGAACTCTCCGGATTGGATAACCATTTGAAAAACTTCCATGCCTCCTCCGGATGTTTTGAAGACTTAAACAGAACAGTTGCACCGCTTAGTCCTACGGTTACACTCTTCTTCAGCTTTGGCAGCACCCCGATATCGTAGTTCACCTTTGCATTCCCAAGATCGAGGTTCATCCATTGACCGCCTATTGCCATTGCCGTAAGCTTGGCTTGAAGCGCAACATTCATCGATGGCAGAGACTTTGCCGCAAAAGGCGATGGAGCTACGTGGTGTTTATTTATTAAGTCTGCGAGCTTTTGGATCGCCTCGGAGGATTCAGTCGAGTTCAATGTAAACCTCTTCCCATCGGGCGAGATCCATTCGCCTCCATTGCTAAAAATCATATTATTGATCGGCTCTTCCCAGGTTTCGAACATTACACCGTACTGTCGGATATTTGCAGCATCAAACTCAGGATTTTCTGCATTCCTGCCCTTTGAGTCCAGGGTAAGCTTTTTTGCCAACCTGACAAAGCTGTCCCAGTCCATGGCGTCTTCTGCTTTTGAAGGCAAAGAGTCAATTCCGGCTGCTTTCAACAATTCTTTATTATAGTAGAGTCCAAAACATTCCGCAGCGGTACTGATTCCCCAAACATTCTCCGGACTCAACTGATACCAAATGTTATCCAGAAAATCTTCCTTTTTGTATTCACTGTCTTTTTCAAGCAAAGGCAGGAAATTAACAAACCTTCCTTCGTTCGCCCAGGCTTCGCCAAGATCCCCTGTCATATAGCCTATATCCGGCGAGTCATTGCCCGCTGCCAAGGAAACCATTTTCTGATTGTATTGAGCATTTGGAATTTGGATAGGGTTGATGGCTATGTCCGGGTTCTTATCCATAAACTTTTTACAAGCATATTCAATGGCAAGCTTTTCATCCTGACTTCCCCAATAGGTGAAATTCAGCTTAACCCTGTCTTCGTCTTTGATACCGTTAGCCTTTGACACTCTTTGTCCGGGATTATCCTGGTCATTTGCAGTGCATGCGCTTAACATCAACACAAGGAATAGAATCAGCCCGGCAAAACCTTTAAGTATTTTATTTGTTTTACTCATACTGTAAGCCCCCAAAAAGAATCGAAGTGTTCAGCTCATACAGGCATGTTAATGATCGTCGTTGTACCTCTGTTGAGTTCCGATTCAATCTTCACACCGTATTCATTCCCATACAGAATCTTAACCCTTTTATCTATATTATTGATTCCAATAGCGCCCTCATCCGGATTCATGATTTCATTGAGTTTGTCAGGAGTCATGCCTTTCCCGTTATCTTCCACACAATAATACCTTGTTCCTTGATCGATCCAACACCTTATTTTCAGTATCCCCATCCTTTTCAAACCTTCGAACCCATGAATCAACGAATTTTCAATAAACGGCTGAAGCAAAAATTTGGGTACGGTATAGCTATAAAGTGCCGGGTCAATATCATACTCAACTGCAAATCTGTCTTCAAAACGCTTTGTCATGATGAAAATATAGCTTTTCAAGTAATCCATGTCCTCTTTAAAGGGAACAAGGTCTTTCCTGGCTTTGACCGTATACTTCAGCATCGTTGATAAGCTTACGAGCATCTCACTGATTTCCTCCTGCCCATTTTCCATGGAGATCAAATTGATCAGATTCAGCGTATTATACATGAAATGCGGATCCAATTGGAGGCTAAGCGCAGTAATCTCGGCTTCCTTTTCCTTGATCTTTGTTTCGTAATTTTCTTCTATGAGCTTTTGTATCTTTTCATTCATGATATTGAATCTATGAATCAATTCTCTGGATTCTCTGCTTCCCTCCTCTTTCATCTTCAAATCAAAATTCCCTTCCCCGGTTCTCTTTATGGCTTTCGCCAATTTGCTGATGGGATTGGTTATTTTGATCGACATGAAATAGGCAAGAAGGATGGATATTAGCGTTAGTCCAATTGCAACATAGATGGTATAGGATCTTACCACCGGAATCATAGGTTCCACCAGTCTATCCGGAGGAATCACCGCGGCTGAGATCCATCCGGTAACTTTTGAGGTGCTATAACATACAATCATTTTCTTTCCGTCAATTTCGATTAATTCTGTTCCATTTTCCTTTGATAATATTTGACTGAGCCAGTTCAATGATAATTTCTTCGATACGATACTTTGATCCTGATGGGAAACAATCCGGCCGTCTTTGGTGGCAACAAAAAAGTAACTTCCTTCAATCGGCAAGCTGTTTTTATAAATCTGCTGAAAAAAGTCTTCTTTAAAGTTCAGAATCAGGACAGGCTTCTCAATATCGGCTGACAAACTGGAAAAGACACCGTTTTCGTAATAGCTTCCATTTACCTCAACTGCTGCGGAAAACATATATTTGTAATCTACATCAACATCCTTTAGATATTGGATATCAAACATCTGTCCGAAGTCATAGGTGGGAATCCATTGAATTTTGCCGCTTTGCGACTTGGCAATTGAGTAAATCCCGGAATTTATAAAGCTGTCTTTGGGAATCAGGCTTTTGACGGTTGTCATTGTCAGGGAACGCGGGCCGAATACGAAATAGCTGGTCGCAAGCTGAGCAGAGTATATATCCTGAGACTGCAGAAAATACTTATTTAAATAATTGGTGATTTTATTATCCAGCAGCATTACACTATAATCATCTTTTGGGTCAACCTCCTCAAAAGCATTGACTAAGTCCTTATCCGTGATAAAGGAAGAGATGTTGTTCATGATCTGCGTTAGCTTTACATCAATAATCTCATTATTTTTCTTTACAAGTTCATAGGTATTCTTCTCTGCAATGTCTGATATTACCTGGGTACTGGTAGTATAATATCTCCAGCCGATAAGAAGTATCGGAATCGTAATCAGAATGACATAAGTGATTACCAGCTTTGTCCTAAGTGTAAGGTTATCAATAAAACTCATCAGGTTCTTCATACACTTCACCTATTCCCATTCATTTGCCGGTACTTTAATGGAGATATACCAACTTCTCTTTTGAACACCCGGTTAAAGTATGTCGGATCTCTAAATCCAACTTTGCCGGCCACGTCCGCCATGCTATCCCCAGTATCCTTCAGGAGCTGTTTGGCATTTTGAATTCTAACCTTGAGCAGGTACTCTGAGAAACCGATACCCACATAGCTTTTAAACAGGTTGCTGAAATATGACGGATTGAAAAAATACTTCTGTGCAACAATCTCTAAAGAAATATCCTCCATGAAACTTTCCTCAATAAACTTTTTGCACTTATCCATGAGAATTCCGTTTTTATCGTTGGACTTATCATCCGTAATATCAATAATCTTATATAACGTCTCATTCACGAAATGCCAAAGTTCGCTATACTCTTCGCATTGCAGCGGCTTGTTTTTGATCTCGGTAATCAAAGCGCCGTAGTTCTCGCTCCCTAAAAGATTACTTACACTATTTGCCTGATTCAATAACAAGTATGTCAAATCTTCCTTGAGTTGTCTGGGTCTGACATCACACTTGCTTTTTATCTTCTCAAAAATTCCACTCGTTATTTTGGAAACCCTTCCTTTGTCTTTACAGCGTATGGCTTCCGATATCTCATTTTCAACAAGGCTTATTCCACTCGGTAATATATTGGAATTTGCACTGCCGTTTGCGTCCAAAATCACTTTTTCAAGGCCCAAATAAAACCTTCGGTCTATAGAATTCTGCGCGCTCCGGAAGGAATCTGTGATGCCGTCAAAAATATTATCTGTCTTTTCACTGATACCGATCGTTGCGCTTATATTGTATTTGTCTTTCATTGTTTTAATATATTGATGTATTTTTCTTAGATTTTCAGCAGATTGGTGATTCAACGGTCTGTCGCTGACTAATACCGTTACCATCTGGCATTTATCTGATCTTGAGAAAAAAGATATAGAGTGCCCGAGAGTATCAAGGGATTCCTTCATCAGATACTTGGCGTATTGCAAAAATTCACTATTTGATTCTTGAGGCCAGTTCTGAGTCTTTCGAAAAACAGTAATCAAAACTAATCCATACCCCTTGTACGGAAATATAGATTCAATTTCAACCTGCTCCTCCTTATTGACTTGACCGGCAACCCATTTGTTTAGTTGATGTTCAAGATATACCGGCAGGGAGTTATCTAGTTTTTTTTTAAGCTCTTCTTCGCGGGATTTTGCCTCCAGTTCATCTTTCAGTGCATTCTCAACCTTGCTTAAGATGTCTTGCAAGTCGGTTTTACTGATAGGCTTAACCAAATAATCATTCACTCCAAACCGGATCGCCTTTTGTGCGTATTCAAATTCACCATATCCGCTGAGAATTACAATTTTTGAAGTATATCCACGCTCATAAAGCCTTTCAATGAGTTGCAGCCCGTCCAGGTTCGGCATTCTGATATCCGTAAATACAATATCTACCGGAGTGTTTAACAATACCTCCAGAGCTTCCTGCCCGTCACAAGCTGTTTGAATCTCATAGCCTGGTCTAAGTTGACTTATTATGTTCGCTAATGCCCGTACTTGCCTGGGCTCATCATCTACGACCAACAACTTATACATGAAAACTCCCCTGTTAAGATATTTGGTGTGTGTTCATTCAACAAGGTATATTCGACAAAAATTTTTAAATCCCTTTTAATCAAGTTGACTATAAAGAACTTAATAAATAGGAACCTTTCCAGCCTTTAGATGATGTGTGATCTTTCAGTCCTGACAGCTTAACATTTTAAAACTTTGCTGTGATTCCAATAAACAGCCAAACTGCTCCCCGACCTTTAAATGTAAACTGCATACATTCAGGATACATAAAACTTGTGATAAATTCTAAAATAAAGGTTTTCAGTTAAATTATTTACATAACTTCTTTTAATCATCTTGGTCTTGTTTAAAGCAATGCCTATTTTACGGTTAAATATAAAAAGCAGAAAGATTGAGAGTGTTTCTCTACCTTTCTGCCTTTTGTATTAGATTTAATCCTACTACATGCTTCTCAATCTCCAGACAACCCCCTGAAAGTCGCCTTGCAGTTCAGGTATCGCCAGTCCGGAGTTCATAAGCTCGTCTCCTCCGAACACTTTGCCGATTCCCTCAACTCTATAATCCTTTTCCGGATCCAACCCATCCAGCCGTAAGCGTTTCAGCGGCGGATTCGGTATCGCCAATACGCTGAAATATGCTGCAAAAGCCTCTGTCTTATCCTCTGATACAAATATCCAGGCAGCTTCATTCGATTCAAAAGGATTCAACAATCGGTAAAAATCCCCGAATTGAATCAGGTGCCTGATTTCTTTATACATTTCGATTTGCTTCTTTACTATTCGCTTCTCTTCATCGCTCATTTTGGTCAGGTCCAGTTCATACCCAAATGTCCCTGACATTGCTACCATTCCGCGAGTCTCAAGAGGTGTCGATCTGAAAACCTGATGATTTGGAACAGCTGATACATGAGACCCCATTGCAGATAAAGGATAAATCAAACTTGTACCGTATTGGATTTTTAATCGTTCTACTGCATCGGTATTGTCACTGGTCCACACCTGCGGCATGAAGTAAAGCATTCCAGGATCAAAACGGCCTCCGCCTCCCGAGCAGCTTTCAAACAAGACCTCAGGAAATGAAGAAGTCATATCCTCGAGCATTTTGTACAAATTCAGCATATATCGATGAGCAGTTTCCTTTTGCCTTTCCGCTGGCAGCGCTGCTGAGCCAATCTCGGTCATGTGACGGTTCATATCCCATTTCACATAAGCAATAGGAGCGCTGGAGAGGATATCCTTTATCATCTTTGTAACTGCATCACACACTTCACTTCTGGATAAATCCAATATTAATTGATTTCTTCCCTCCGATCTGTTTCTTTCTGGAACATGCAGACACCAATCGGGGTGAGCACGGTATAAGTCACTGTTTGGAGAAATCATCTCCGGTTCAAACCATAGTCCGAATTTAAGACCTAGGTTACCTAAACCTCGCGCTAAGTGATCCAATCCCTCAGGAAGTTTATTCCTGTCAACAAACCAGTCTCCAAGAGAAGAATTATCCGTATCCCTATTTCCAAACCAGCCATCATCCAACACCAGCAGTTCTATCCCAAGCTCACTTGCGGATTTCCCAAGCTCCAATATTTTAGCTGAATTGAAATCAAAATAGGTGGCTTCCCAGTTATTGACCAGAACCGGCCTCTCCTTTTTTTTATAGACTCCACGGCACAGCCTGGTCCTATAAAGTTTATGGAAGGTTCTTGACATCCTTCCGAATCCCTCAGGTGAATACACCATCACCGCTTCAGGAGTTTGAAAGCTTTCACCAGGTTCCAGCAGCCAGGAAAAATCAAAAGGATTGATGCCGATGGAAAGTCTGGTTGTACTGTAGGAGTCAACCTCGGCCTGAGCAGAAAAGTTACCGCTGTAAACCAGGTTTACCGCAAAGATTTCTCCATGGTTTTCATCTGCCCCCTTATCTATTAGAGCAAGAAAAGGATTGTGTTGATGACTGCTGGCACCCCTCCTGCTTTCTATTCCCTGCATTCCTGGCTTCAGAACTCTTCTTTCCATATGCCGTTCCCGGGCCCAAGCGCCTGAAAGATGCAGCATTTCAAAATCCGCTCTTGGGAAATCTACAGACATGGACAGCGCCCTCAGGATTTTCAATTTTTTACTGCCTGTATTCTCAAACCGAACGGATCTTGCGATCACATCCAATTCCTCAAAAATCGTGTAGGACAGAACTGCCCTTAATCCAGCCACTTCATCAAACAATTCTATTTCCAATGTACTCGCCTCATTAACGTTTTCAACATAGGTAGCGGGAAGAGGCTTTAGTCCCGGCTTTCCATTGTATACTTTGTAATTCTTATATCTCAAATCCGTAATCGTAGTTCCATTTTCCAATTGGATCTGATAAGCAGGATTCCTAAAGTCCGTATGTCCATAAGAGGGATACTCCAAAGGGATCGTATCAAGAGAAAAACCCCTGTCCCTAGGGTCTGGATTTGGCTCAAAGGGCCGATCCACAAGCCTTATCATTTCCTCCGGATGGATGCTTTTTATCCTTTTCCCCCAGTAGAGATGTGCCAAATAGCCTGAACTAAGAATCTGCAGAATATAACTGGTATCTTTGGCATGCAAGTAAAAAATTCTATTTTTCTCATCAAAATTAATTCCCATGTTTATCCTCCAAGAGAATGGCTTACTTCTAAACAAATATATTAAACAACTAATATTCACAATTTGGACTACAAAGTGAGGCAGTCTTTTGGCTTCAGCCACGCTGCTTCTTTAACCAATATTAACCTTTTACTGCTGAACCCACCGTAAGTGCCTTTTCAACCTTTTCACTGAACATCAGGTATACAACAATTGTCGGAATAGCCGCAATAACCATTGCTGCTCCCATTCCGCCCCAGTCGGTATTGAACTGCCCCTTGAAGCTGACAAGCCCTAAAGGCAGTGTTCTCAATACTTCCTTGTTGATGAGCATTAGAGCAACCGTAAACTCATTCCACACATTCATAAAGGTGAATATCAGTACGGATGCGATTGCCGGTATCACCATGGGCACAATAATACTCATAAAAGTCCTGAAAATGCTTGCTCCGTCTATATACGCAGCTTCTTCAATTTCAAAAGGAAGCGACGTTAGGAAGCCATGGAATACAATGGCTGCAAAGGACATCTGAAAAGCGATATAGGGTATGATCAGGCTCATGAAAGAATTGCTCATATGCAGATTTTTAACCAGGATCACCAGGGGTATTAAAATTATCTGCACCGGAATAAACATTCCCGCTGTGATGTAGATCCTTGCCACTTTTGACATTCTCCAGATCATACGAGCCGTTGCATAAGCAAACATAAGGGATATGATGATTGTTACGGCTACACTGATCAATGAAACGATGATACTGTTTTTGAAATATAATGCAATATTGAAGCTGTTCCAGGCATTGACATAATTCTCGAAGCGGAAAACCTCAGGGACCCCAAAGGAATTGGAAACCGTGATTTCCTCGTTGTTTTTCAAGGAGAAGAATATAAGCCATATAAAAGGATATATGCTGCATACTGCATAAAACGATAATACGATGTATAAAGCTGTCTTTTTTATATTTCCAAATTTTTTGTTCATACTCTTCCCCCCTAGTATACGATTCTGTCACGCGCTACAAATTTGTTGATCAGCACGGTGAAGATCAGGCACTCTAGAACAAGAACCGCTGCTACGGCACAACCAAAGCCATAATTATTAGCCATGAAAGCCTGTTTGTACATCATATAGGTAAGGGTATTGGTATAAGTACCAGGACCGCCTTGCGTCATAACATACATTTCATTAAAGCCTTTTAAACCACCAGTAATGGATATAACCAGGCAGAACTTAAAGGTTTCACCGAGCAGCGGCATGGTTATTTTTGTATGGGCCTTGGCATTGGACGCACCGTCAATCACTGCTGCTTCATAGTAATGCTCAGGAATAGACTTGATTGCTGTGTAAATCAACACCAGGTGAATCCCCATATACTGCCATGCATTTACAAATGAAACCGCATATATTGCTGCTTTATCGTCACTGAGCCAAGCCTGGCGGTAACTCATTCCCAATGCTTCAAATATCTTGTTGATCAAGCCGTAATCCGGGTTGTATATCTGCAGCCAAAGCTGGCCTGCGATGATTGTAGAGATAACAACCGGCATAAAATACGAGGTTCTGAAAAATCTGCTTTTTCTTACTGCCTTTGATGATAAAACAAGTGCCAGTAAAAGCCCGAGCCCTATCTGGTATACTGTAATCATTGCTGCAAAGATAAAACCGTTTTTATTCGAAAGATGGAAATTGTCATTCCCCCATAACTTTACATAATTTCCAAAGCCAACGAATACAGGTTTACTCAAGCCATCCCAGTCAAAAAGGCTTTTATACAGAGACTGCAGTACAGGGTAACAAACAACCACCGTAAAAAGCAGTAACGCAGGTAATGTAAAAAGTAGTACATTTAGTTTGTATTTAAAGTCTTTCTGCATAATAACCACCTTAATTAATCAGGCTGCCACTTTCACATGGCAGCCTGAGTTTTATAGGAACAAATCTTACTTCAATGCATCCTGAAGTGCTTTATCGGTATCAGCGATAAACTTATCCACCGGGTAACCGCCGGTGAGAAGCTTCGCTACGTTTTCACCCAAAACTACATTTGCCTTCTCATTCAGTCCCCATGGGAATCTTGTTGTTGACTTGAACTTCTTGGATTCTTCAGCATACTTGAGAGCAATTGCAGGGTAAGGCTTTTCAGGTTTAACATCATCTACTGTAAGCGGATATGCTTCACTGGCTTTGATAACCCTGCCGTTTGCAGTTTCAAGGGCAAACAGGCAAGCATATTTTGCGGCGATATCCTTATTCTTGGAATTTGCAGCTACAGAGTAACCACCATCAAATCCGCCTCCCGGTCTGTTCAGCTTAGCAGCTTCTACGGTTGCAGCATCCGCAAGAGGGAAGTCCAGATAGTCCACCTTGTCACCCAACTTATCCCCGATTGGTCCCAACGCCCATGCACCATTGAAGAAGTATGCACACTTTCCGCTTGTAAACTGGTTGAACGCCGTATCGTAATCAGTACTATAGGCAGCTTTGGACAGCATTCCTGCTTTTACGCATTCATATAACTGTGAAGCGGCTTTCTTATAAGCATCTTCTGTGATACTGCCTTTTTTGTCGTTGACTACTTTCATCAGTCCCCCGGCATCGTATCTGGTTGCAAATGCATCAAAGAGCATTACTCCAGGCCAAGCTTCCTTTGCGAACAAGGAAACAGGCATGATTCCTTTAGCGCTAAATGCTTTGATGGAAGCAAGGAATTCGTCATAGTTTGTTGGAACCTTGATATTATTCTTTTCAAAGAGTTCCTTGTTATAGTACATGATATAGGTAGGTGAAGCAGTACGAGGAACTGCATAGCAGTGCTTTTCAGAATCCCACAGCAAGCCTTTATAAGCAGGACGGATTCTATCTTCAATCTTTAATTCCTTGACATATTGATCAAGCTGGATGATGTTGTTCGATTTCTTGAACAAGTCCACAATACCCGCTGTTACCCTGATAATATCCGGCAAATCACCGGATGCAGCCAGTGTCTTTAGTTTTGCGTTATCATCCTGAGGCTCTATATCAAGCTCAAGTTCAACATTCGGCATTGCCTTGGCAACCTGTTCCTTCGCATAATCAAAAGGCTGCTTTTCTTCCGGAAGTGAATACTGGGAGAATATCTTGAGTTTTACCTTTTCATCCTTCTTAGCTTCTTCCTTCTTGGTCTCAGCAGCTGGGGCAGCAGTTTGATCCTTGGCTGTTTCAGCTGGTTTTGCTGTGCCGCCACAAGCAGCAAGCGATAATGTTAAGGTTGCTGCAACTGCTGCAGACAATACCTTATTCAACATTTTATTCATACCGTTTCCTCCTTAAAAAATTGTATGGGAATCCGAAACATTTCATTTGGTAAGCTATCGATAACTTATGAATTCATTATAGACCCGTTGAAAATGAACATGAATGAAAAAAACGATACTATCTTGTAAAAATCGCTCCTGCAAGAGTACCGTTTTTCTATGACTAAGAAAAGAATCTTTAGTTGTGACCGCGCTCCGGTGAATCCACTATTTTTTTAGAACTTCCCTGATTTCTTTATCCGTGTCCTCAATAAACTTGTCTACGGGATAGCTTCCGGTCAACAGCTTCGCGCAGTTATCACCCAGGATCACACCGGCTTTCGAGTTCAGTGCCCAGGGAAAAACCGTAGTCGACCTAAAGTATTTTACTTGCTCCGCATATTTTAAAGATATTGCCGGATAAGGCTTTTCAGGTTTTACACCATCATTCGTAAGCGGGTTAGGCATTCCTGCCTTAATCACTCTTCCATTGGCGATTTCCAAGGCAAAGAGACAGGCATATTTCGCTGCAATTTCTGGATATTTGGTATTGGTCGAAACTGAATATCCACCATCAAATCCTCCGCCAGGTCTGTTCATAACAGACGCTTCAACAATAGCCCTATCTGCCAGCGGAAAATCCATGTAGTCTACCTTGTCCCCCATCTTTTCTCCTAGCGGCCCCAAGGCCCAGGATCCATTGATCAACATGGCTGCCTTCCCCGTAGTAAATTCTGCAAAAGCAGTCTCATAATCTGCAGTAAACGCACTTTTAGAAAGCAATCCTGCTTTGACACATTCCTGAAGCTGATTTGCAGCTTTAATATAAGGAGCTTCCGTCAGACTGCCTTTCCCGTGATCAATCTTCATTAATCCCTTCGGTTCGTATCGGGTAATGAAATCTTCATACAGCATGACTCCAGGCCAGGTTTCCTTTGCAAACAAAGCCAATGGTGTAATGCCCCTTGTACGGAATTCCTTGATCGCAGTTATAAACTCATCATAATCTGCCGGTACTTTTACCTTGCTCTTTTCAAACAGCTCTTTATTGTAAAACATAAGATGCGTAGAAGGAGCTGTCCGGGGAACCGCATAGCAATGCCCGTCTCCAGACCACAGCAAATCCTTGTACATGGGTAAAATCCGGTCTTCAATCTTTGTATCCTTGACATACTGATCCAGGATTAGAAGATTGCCTGAAGATTTGAACAACTCCGTAATACCGGCGGTTACCTGAATAATATCGGGTAAACTTCCTGATGCTGCATAGATTTTAAGCTTATTACTGTCATCCTGGGGTTGTATATCGATTTCAAGCTCTACATTGGGCATTACCTTTTTCATTTGCGCATAAGCATAATCAAAAGGCTGTTTTTCATCAACTTCTATAGAATACTGAGTAAATATCTTGAGCCTTATTTTTGCTTCCTGTGTCAGGCCTCCATTTATACTTTCCGATGGTTTTTCCTCTGCCTTGATTGCTTTTTGTGCTGTCGGCACATTACTGCAGCCAATGAATGGTACGAAGGATGCAGCTAAAGTTAGTAAACAAAAAAGTCTTATCCGAAAACTACTCATGCGCTCAGCCTCCCTCTAACCATATTTGCTGCATTATCTGTTCTTCAGGTTCTCGTATTCGCTGGGTGAAAATCCAAACTTTCTTTTGAAGGATTTGCTGAAATAGCCTGCATCACTGTATCCCACGCGCTCGGAAATATCCGAAAGTTTTATATTCCCGCTCCCAATCAGTTCCTTCGCTTTTTGCATCCTTACATCCACGATATAATCACTGACCGACATGTTCAATTCTTTCTTGAATACTTTTCGCAGATAGCTGGAGTTGATAAAAATATCATTGGCAATCCCTTCAACGCTCAGGTTGCTGTCGAAGTAATTCTCTTCGATATACTCTTTTACGCTGTCTACAATCTTTTTTGATTTCGTGTGCCTGCCTTCTTCAGAGAAGGACAGCGCAGTTTCAAAAAGCCCAACGGACCATTGATGCAGTTCCTCAAGAGATGTCTTGTTTTTTATTTCACTATAAGGGGAAAAGTCTTTGCCAAAAACCTGGTCCGTATTCTTACCGATTTCGTTGATATACGAGAGGCAAAGTGAAACCAAGCCCATAACCAAAATAAAAACATACTCAAAAGACAGCTTTTTATCTTTAATAAAATTAAACACGTCTCCTAATAGTGTCATCACATCTTCACGGTCATTGGTCCTCAATGCCAGGATGAGTTTCTCATTGATTTCATTCGGGTAAAACCCGATATTCATACTCTCATTTCCCAGGTTTGAGACAGAGATTACCCTGGTGTCGCCCGCTACCAGCTTATTCTGCAGAGCAACGAGCGATTCCAAGTAGGAACCTCGAACCGCTTTAATACCGTTGACCGGATTGCCAACCCCAATAGTAATTGTAAATCTAAGATACCTTTTTACAAGGTCACAAGCTCTACGATACATCTCAATACAGTTGCTTTCAACGTCTATGTCCCTATCCAGTTCAAGTATGGATATGATCCTGCCCTCAGGTCCATTAAAAATAAAATGGCCGCTTTTTGTACTCATAATTTCACTGACAATGTTTGAGACAGCAAATTTCCAGAGTACGATTTCTTTGGCATCACTCCATTGATTGTACATGTTGTCAATCTCAATGCAGGAAACAACAAGCCTTGAAGACCTCAATGCTATTCCAAAACGCTTCAGTTGCTGCAAAATTTCTTCTTCCCCTGCAATCAGCTCCCCACTGATCAAAAGGTTCAAGAACCTTTCCTTCATATGATTGAAGTTGTTTTTCTCCAGGTCTTTCTCATCCTGAAGCTTTTGAAGGTTTCCTTTGATTTTCAGGAGCGTCATGACCAGTTCTTCCTTATCAAAGGGCTTCAAAATATAGTCAACAACACCCAGCTTGACTGCCTTTCGAGCATATTCGAACTCGCTGTGCCCCGTAATCAGAATAATCGACATGTCATTTCCAAGCGCATTCACCTGTTCCACAAGACCAAGGCCGTCTAAAAAGGGCATATTGATGTCCACCAGAGCAATATCCGGTTTATGTTCCTTGATCAGTTCCAGAGCTTCCGTGCCGTTTCTGGCCTCGCAGCAAACCTCAAACCCATATTGCTCCCAATCAATCAGGGTGCGCATGTATTCTCTGAAAATCGCTTCGTCATCAGCAATAATAATCTTAAACACTCGTCTGCCTGCCTTCCTTTTGCTTCGGAATCCGAATAACCGCCGTTGTCCCCTGTCCAACAATGCTTTCCATTTTCAATCCGTATTCATCACCAAAATACAGCTTAATCCGCTCATTGACACTGGTTAATCCAAAAGACTGTCTTTCCGCCTGATCATGTTCAAGGACCGTTTTTAACTTCTCCTCAGGAATTCCGATCCCGTCATCGATGATTTTAATTACAACATCCTCACCCTCGATATAACTTTCGATGAGAAGTCTGCCAAAGCTTCCCTTGAGCTTCAAGCCATGATAAATTGAATTTTCAACTAAAGGCTGAATCGTCAGCTTGGGAATATCAAAGCCTAATACTGTCTCTTCCCCTTTGATCTCATAATCGAAGATATCAGAATACCGGACCCGCTGAATGGAAAGATAGTTTTCTACATTTTTCAATTCTTCTTCAATCGTGATGATTTCCTTCCCCTTGCTGAGGGCAATTCTATAAAAGTCCGCAAGATTCTTCGTTGTACTTTGAGCTTCCTTATTTCGTCCCATACTGCAGAAAATGTAAATGAGATCTAATGTATTGTAAAGAAAATGGGGTTTGATCTGCGCCTGAATCAGCGCCAATTCATATTCCCGCTTCTTTTTTTGTTCCTCTTTGATCTTGTCCAGAAGACTCCGTATTCTTTCGAGCATTGAATTGAAGCCGGATGCAAGCAGGCCGATTTCATCTGTCGAATCAACATCATACTGAATATCGAGGCTGCCTTCCTTTACCTTCTGCATCTTTCTTGTCAGCTTGACAATCGGCTTGGCAATCAGATTTGAAAGCATGCTTCCTCCAAAAAGAGCGATTGCAAGACACGTCAAGCCAATCCAGAAAGTGATTACCGACAGCTTTTTGATTTCGGAGGTGAGCTGGATCAGGTCCGTCTGGTTCACAAGCGTCCAGTTCATTTTTTCTATGGGAGTTTTGGTAATCAGTGTTTCCTTCCCATCCACATATACTGTCTTTTGTAAACTAGAACTTGAACCAAGGATCACCCTGGTCAGTTCCTGCGCTTTAGCTTTAAACAACTCCTCTTTGTTTTTTGACGAAACCACTTTGCCGGCTTCGTCAGCAATAAAATAATTCCCGCCCTTGGAAGTTCCCAATTTATCGTAAATCGAAGAAATCGAGGATTCGTTGATGTTTAAAATCAAAGCTCCCAGCATATTTCCACGGTCAATATCCAGCACTTTCTTGCCGAGCATCAGCACTGCTTCATTTTTATCATCCACAAGATAGTCGCTTCTTTGCATGGGGAACCAAAGATTCACTCCGTTGGAGGCATTGATCTTTTTTATGATTTCACTGTCAATTGCAGGCTCGAGACTGCTTTTGGAATTCTTGCTGGTATAATAGATATCATTGTGAGAATCAATGAAGGCTGCGGATTCCACCTCCGGGAAAATCACCAGGGCGTAGTTCAGCACGTAAAGGATTTCTCTGCGTTTTTCAAATGCAAAAGCTTCATTATTGTCCTGAACTTCAAATAATGACTTTATATTTTTGCCGTTCATATCCTTTACAATTATGTTGGCACAGCTTTCAGTGTTAGCAATTAAGCCGTTGATTCTGGTGAGAATGAGACTGGAATCGTCCTGAACATTGATAAATGTCTTTTTGATGATTTCTTCGGTAAATATGTAGTTGGAAATCCAGCCGAGGATCAATAACGGTATAATAATCAATGGAATATAGATGATGATGATCTTATACCTGATTAAAATGTTACGGAATAGTGATTTTATTCGATCCATACCATTCTCCGAAATTATGCGTTATTTCTTGTCTTAATATGTTTACTTACATTTTAACATAAAAATGTTGAATTGATAAAATTCATGGTGAAGAATTATGTAAATACAATAACAAAATAATTCATCTATGCCATGTTTAAAAATAAATCTTTCAAGCAGCACCATATATTAAATTGAGTCTTTGAGGGCTGATTGATATTATAGAAAGGTCGAAAAAAATGATAATATCTCTATGCTATTTTCAATGAGTTGTTTAAGAAAATAGTTTGAACGGGAGTAGTTTAATCACTGCTTACTGCACTATGAAAACTAAGGAAAATATAAAATGGGAGCATACATAGATTTGTGTAAATTACACTTATATATGCTCCTCCCGTACTTATATTTAATAAATTATGACCTTGTTGTTGTATTTTTTAAAGATTGCCCTGATTGTTTATGGGACTTTTTGATATGCTTAAGGGACTCAATTTCGACTTCGCCATCATGCGGAAACATTTCTCTTAACTCCGCTCTTGATTTATCTTCAGTTTTCAGCAAGTTCTTATTATTATCCATTTGTCACCCTCCATTCAATGAATTTATATACTCACCTATAATGTAACCTAATAATAAAGAACTTATTAACTACCTTCCTGGTTTATAAAATATAAATTGCCATTCTCAAGTCTTGACTTGGAAGGTAATGTATGTATCCAGGAATCGATCTTTACGAATAAATCACAAGCTTTTTTCCGCAATCAGAAAATTAATTTTGATACCCTGGCTGGAAAACAATTTCTCATGCTCAGTTTCGATATTTTGATCAAAGCTGCTGCCATGTAAGTCATTGGTAATATAAACAATTTCAAACCCACACTGTTTAAAGTAATTAATGGAATCATTGAACAATGGAAAATCGTCTGTTTTAAACCAAATTTGTCCTCCAGGACTTAAAAAGGATTTGTACTGATTCAACTGTGCCGGATGTGTAAGACGTCTTTTCTTGAGAGTATTTCTACTCCAGGGATTACAGAAATTGATGAATATTCTGTTCACAACATCCTTCTCACTCAGCATTTTATGAATCAATAATATTTCATGAGACAAAAGAGCAATATTATTCGTGGTCAAATTGGCTTTCGCATATTCGTTTTCAATCTTCTCTTTTGCACGCACCAAAACCTCATCTTTGATGTCAATTGCAATAAAATTCTTGTCAGGATTTGAAGAAGCCAGTTTTGATATAAACCCACCTCTGCCGCACCCCAACTCCAGCCAGATCTCCTGCCTCTTTTCAAATATTCCATGCCATTTGCCGATATATTCTGTTGGAGTTTTTATAAAAAAGCTGCATGCTTCAAGTGCAGGTCTGGACCAGGCTAATTTTCGTAATCGCATATACCTCGTACCTCAATGTAGCTTTGTTTTACAATTATACCAGATCACTTGATGCTTCTCCAGTTTTCATTTCAGGAGTAAAATTTGGCAAACAATTAGGGCTTCTGAAGGAATCCTGGGAAATTCCGATATTACCCTCGAAAATTCACATATTGGAAATGCAAGTCGTTATGTTTATGATCATTAGGTTGCAATATTAAGCTGAAGTTTTCATTCGTAAGTTTCGATAACTGTAAAGCTGGCACAATGAGATAATTTAAATTGAATACAGAGTTTCTCCTTGTATGAACTTTAACAGTCTTCTACGGTGGCAAGGAATCAACGATATCAACATTTTATTCCTTGCAGCACATGTTTTTTCCCGCCACATCCAGGATACTTATTAATTGCAAAACCAGCTGCTATGAGAGCACTTTTTACAACACTCGCCACAGTAAA
>JAOAAU010000058.1 GCA_026418695.1 Clostridia bacterium | reverse complement strand
TGCGGTTAAAAGCCTTAGCTCATTTGAATATCAGATTTCCAGTGAAAACGGAGATCTGCGTTTATTAAAAGAGTTTCTTGCGGAGAAGAAGTCCTTTATGCTGTCATTGTTCGAAAATACAAACCTTTTGGAGCATGATACATTTACGGATATGCTTTGGGCGCTGTTTCATATTGCAGACGAACTGGAAAGCAGAGACAATCTGAACGCCCTCCCGGAAAGTGATTTGGAACACCTGTCGGGAGATATAAAACGAGCTTGTCAGCTGCTATTCATTGAGTGGGTCTATTATATGAAGCACCTGAAAAAGGAATACCCGTTTCTCTTCTCCCTAGCGGTAAGAAAAAGTCCATTCAATGAGAACAGATCTGTGATTATTCGGTAAATATGTCAAGGGGACGGTTCTTGTGACACATTTTGGTGTGTCACAAGAACCGTCCCCTTGACATATCGTGGAAATTTAGTGGTGCCGCTCGATAATGTACCTGCTGATGGCCAGATCCAGGCCGAAGATTTCTTTTTTACCCTTATAGAAACGCTCAAAAAGGAATCAGTTGGAGGTTCTGTAAGAAATCAAAGTCAAAATAGCGCATCCACAAAGGATAGCGCTATTTTGTTTTCAAACAATTGCTGCAGATTTGCCACAGTTTTGCGGGACTTGGCGGAAAGGCTGGAGTCTGGATTAAAACGATGAAGCTACCCCTAATATTCCGCGTTAGCAACGAGTGACACAAAACGTACTAATCGATGAGAATCATATTGGAGTAGTCATTCTCTATTTTAAGCTGGTCGAGGATTTGGCTAATCTGTCCGCGATGATGGGTCTGATGGTTGAACATATGCGTCAGAGACTTCCAAAATAAGTGTTCTTTCTTTTCGCCGAGGCGATTTACTCTCGTACCTGTTTTATTCAAATCTTCCGTTTCGATTTCATCCATCAGATTGAGAATGATCCGATCCAGCTTCGTTCTGTTTTCCTTGAACTCGGTGATTGACTGAAAAGGCTGTTCGCCAAAGGTAGGCATATTCTCGAATGTTGGATCCTTGAATACGGAATATTCCTTGATGGTTCTGAAGCTGTTCAGCCAGGACAGGTCACCGATGTACCAATGGTTGCATATTTCGCCGATACTTTTATAATAGCCGTCAACCTTGTAATTATAAACATTGAAGTCGAGCTCTTCCATAATTTTTATCATTTTAGAGTTGATGGCCTGATTACATCTAGCATAGTATTTGTACATCTCAAGCATTCCCATTCTCAGCATCCCCCTTAAATAGTCTTTATCAATCTCACAACAAAAGTGATTATAAAGATCCAGCCTGTATATAGAATTGTATAGTACAAGCTATATAAAAGACTAAATCTTAAGTTACCTATACATTTCCTGGATTTTATGAAAACCTGCCGGTAAGCCCGGTAAAAAATCCAATAAAGAGCCACCAGCAAAAAGAATATAACGCCCCAAAGTATGTTTGCAACAAAGAATAAAAAAGCTACGAGTACAATCGCCACAACAATCCAAAGAAGGATTGCCATGATCACTCCGGCAATATCATCGATGCCATCTACCATGTCCGGAAACCCGATATCCGGTACATCAATTCCGCTTAAATCTGTTAGTGAATCTTTTGATAAGAATTTCCAACTTCCAAATGTGATATGTTTTGCCTTTATTTTAATTCCTTTATATAGTCCAAGGAACAAAAATATAAAAAGAATGCCCGAGATGACCGATAATGTAATCTGAAGCTCAATCAGCGCAGATTTATGACCGACTAAAAAAACAATGATAAATATTAGGCCAATGACGATCCCGGTAATAATCGACAGAAACCTTGAATCAATTTTTATGTATTTTTCTCTTTTTCTCATTTGACGCCCTCATATTATATTTGAATAAAGGGGATTCCCCCTTAATTCCAGCCAAAAATCATTTCAACAGCACCAATCCTGTTCCATTCGCTGACGATAACACTTACTGCTTCTACGAAGTCTGTAGATGAATAGATAAATAAATCTGAAAATGAGCCATAATGAGATTATATAAAAAATAGCAAAGATTTACAATGAATCATTCAATATATCCAGGCATAACGGAATTACTGGGGCTGCAAGGGATAGAGCTCTTCTGAGTATCCGGTTAGAATTATGTAAATCCGTGGTATAATATAAGCGAATATCTCTTAACATACAACATTTTAACACGTCTTATTCGCCGGGGGTACCAACATGATATTCAATTTGAACGAATTTTTGATCGCAGTTTCTTTTGCACTAGATTTTGTAGAAATGGATCTTTTAGGTGTTGTATCGAACCACTCGAAGAGAGTTGCCTATATGTCGCTGAAAATGGCGGAACAGCTGGGGCTTTCCAAAGAAGAAGTTTTTGATACCGTATCACTGGCCATCCTCCATGACAATGGAGCTAGTGAGAAAGTCCTTCATGAGCGGGTGAAAAGCAAGGACAAGGGCAGCCTGCTTACCATTGAAAGCACAAGAGAGCACGGCATTTTGGGAGAAAGAAACATTAAGAATTATCCCTTCCTTACCAGTGTTGAGAATGTCATCCGATATCATCATGAGAATTACGACGGCTCAGGCTTTTTCGGCATCAAAGGTGAAGATATTCCTCTGATTTCTCAGATTATCAAGATTGCAGATATGGTTGAACTGAATTCCAACCTAAAGGAAAACTGTTTTGATGAGAAGAAAAAAATCATTGCTTTTGTAAAGGGCCATGAAAACACCATGTTTTCTCCACGGATCATTGCGGCTTTTTTAAAAGCAGCAAATACACCCAGCTTTTGGATGGATTTGAAAGACGATTTTATTAACAGTTCTTTGAAAAAATATGTCCCTTCCTTTAGTAAAGATCTGCCTCTGCCGGAAATACAAAACATAACAAGAGTTTTTTCCAGGATCGTTGACTCCAAATCACAATATACACAAGTACATTCAAGTGAACTTTCCGTCAAGGCTGCCAGAATGGCAGAATACTATCGAAAGCCGGAAGATGAAGTTTACAAAATCATGATTGCTGCAAATCTCCATGATATAGGGAAGCTTGCAGTGAGCAACTCTATTCTGGACAAGCCGGATAAACTGGATGACAGGGAATTTGACCTGATCAAGCAGCATTCCTATCTGACAAGGGTCAGCTTACAGGAGATCAAGGGCTTTGAAGAGATTACGGAATGGGCATCCAATCATCATGAAAAGCTTAACGGAAGGGGATACCCTTATGGGAAGCAGGCCGGTGAGATTGACTTCAATTCCCGTCTTCTAGCCTGTCTGGACATTTACCAGGCGCTAATGGAGGAACGCCCCTACCGTGAAGCCATGACCCACAATGTCGCTTCGGAGATTCTAAGAAAGTTGGTTTCGGAGGGAGCCTTGGATGAAAATATTGTAAGTGATATTTTAAAGGTTTTCGCTAGGTAAGGTTCGGGGTTATGGAAATACGTTTTAGCTCATACTATGAATAACCAATTAAGATTGATTCGGCAAGGAGCTGCAGCAATCAACCAACTATAGGTATTACAGGGGGAGCAATAGTGATGTATAACATTCTAGCGGTATTTTATATCACAAGCTTTATCGTAATCGGATTGTAACGTCTTGAGAGAACTCCTCATATGATGGTTTAAAGAAATAAAATGGGGGGAGCTCCATGTATAGACAAGGGCCAAGAGTTCCGATCTCCTGCCCGCCGGGGTTTAAAGGGAGATATACCGTATCTCCTGGGGATACGATGTTTATGTTGTCCCAAATGTTTAGAACCCGACTGGAAGCATTAGCTGCCAATAACCCGCACATTACCAATCCGAATGTACTCATTCCTGGTGATGTTCTATGTGTTCCGGGGTTAATCCCCATTCCCTGCTGTGTAACTCTGAATAAACAGGGAAGAGTGCCTTTTGGGACCGGTGGCGTGGCTTTTGCCAACTTCGGACCAAGAGGCGGACAGGTGGTGAATGTTTTGGCTACATTGCCTCCACCATCGTTTTTCGGTAACTATGATTTATATATCGCTACCGCATTCTTTAGAGATATCGGAGGTTTTGGGAATCAGCTTTTTCCGACCCGGGAAGATCCGCCAACCTGGGCAACCAGAATAGAACTTCCCACAGTAGTAAGCCTGGCGCCGGATGTTCGGGTTGTGGTCCAACCCTCAAACTCAGTATCCGGAGTTTCAGGACCGGTGATTCTTCAGGGGAATCTTGGTACCTGTGGCGCAACCAATCCGCCCTTACCCGAAGGGATCTGCGGGGTTCTGCTTACCGGAACAGGAGGAACTGCAGCATCAACAGGCTTTGCGAATGTACGGTTTGAACCCGCACAAGCAACCATAGTCGGGATTAATCTTCCTGAACCAACAACCTTCGGCTCACAGTTTACAAGGTATAGAGCTTGGATAATTGATGCCCAGACTCAAAACCGCTTTAGAGTCGAAATGCAAAGAATCCAAAGTAATCTTTGGGTGGGTCAGGCAGCTGGCGGCTCATTGCGGAACTTTGATGAAATTATTGTGACCGCTGAACCAGTACCAGGAACGTCCTCACCAACAGGTCCGACTGTTTTAAGAGGGAGCCTCGTCAGTTGCACCGCTGTATAATTTCTATCACACCAATTAGGTTTTAAAGAGCTGTCTTGAGAGATGGCTCTTTTTGTTTATGTAACAAGGTTCCAGAGTCGTGAGACGAAGGATGCTTTATTATTGAATCAGATATTGGATCAAAAGATGATTTCTGTATTTTATTTATGTTATACTATTGGGGAAGACTGGAAATTGATGAACTTAATGCTAAGAAAATAGCTGCTATAGGTTTTATCAAACATGAAGTTAACTTGAAATGATACTAAAAGTGAAGGGTGAGTTTATGTATGACCGTAAAAAGAGGGAGGACATTGAAGCATTATCGTAAAAGGAACGTGTATATTACATTGGCAGTTATTTTACTTGTGATTGCTGTTTTGACATACTCTTTTTTATTTAAATGCAGCTTCACGATTGATATAGAACACTCAATGCCGGATAAGCCACCAATCGATTTGAGGATCAGCATTGATGAAAAAGAGCTGGACCCCAAAATGTTTAAACACTTCATGACACCTCAGAATCAAGCAGAGGACGTGTTTAACTATAACGGATGGATAGGATGGTCCGGAGGCACTGATCTAACACTATCTAAAGGTTTTCATACGATTACGATTGAAAGTAAAAAAGCCAATATCAAGATACGTGATCGTTTTTTCTTGTGGAAGCCGAAACAAAGGTCGCTGATTCAATATATTGATGATAAAATTATATTTGAAATTCTGAGAGTACCCAGAGTACATGCCTAGGAGGCTAAAATGATAAAAAAAATACTGAAGTCCTTTACCTTCTATTTTCTTCTGCTGAGTTTGGCCATCATTTATATGAATTATATAGGGCAGGACTCCCACGAGATTATCCTGATTGGATTGAATATTATTCTAAATAAGCTGGCTAGCATGGATGCTGCTAGAGATTTTATGAATTCTGGGCCTATGATTAATAGTAAAACCGTTGGTGGAGGAACATGTCTTTACTGGTATCTCGCTCACTTTATTTCTTTTGCTTTCTATGGATTGATTTTAGACGGTATAAAGGCTGCTTTGAATAAAGGTTCAAAAAAAGTTTTTGGGAGATAAGCGTTTGTCAAAAGTAATCGATCACAGTAGGAGAAGAAACTATGGAAAGCATTTTAGTTATTGAGGATGATGAAGCCTTAGGAATGGGAATTGAATATGCACTGAAAAAGGAAAGCTTTGGAGTATCCGTAGCCAAAACAATTCATAACGGTTACGAATTATACAAGTCAGGAGCTTTTCAGTTGATTTTACTCGACGTCATGCTGCCCGACGGAAGTGGTTATGACCTGTGTAAAAGAATACGGAAGGAATCAGCAATCCCCATTCTCTTTCTAACGGCTTGCGACGAAGAAGTGAATGTGGTGCTTGGGTTGGATATTGGCGGAGATGATTATATTACGAAGCCATTTAGAGTTAGAGAGCTGATATCAAGAATAAAAGTGGCGCTAAGAAGAAACTCATCTGAAAAGGTGAGCGACAAATCTATCCTTGGTTCAGGCGATATCGTGATTCACTTGCTCCAGACAAAGGCATTTAAGGATAGCAGGGAATTAAGCCTTACTCCGGTTGAATTCAAGCTGCTGACGATGTTCATCCAAAACCCGATGCAAACCCTGACAAGAGATCAGATCCTTGAGAAACTGTGGGATATTGAAGGTGAATTTGTTGATGACAATACACTATCGGTTTATATCCGAAGGTTAAGAGAGAAAATAGAAGCTGATCCATCCAGTCCTGATTATATTGTAACTGTACGGGGAATGGGATATCGTTGGAACCGCCCGAATGGTGTCTGAAGGAGGCTGCGATGAAAGAAGGTATTAGTAGCAACCCGGAAGTCCGCAGGACAGTACTGAAGCTTTCTTTAGCGATGGTGGTTCTGACAGCAATCATGCTGTTGTGTACCTATTTCTTCTGGGCATCCTTGAATAAATCCATGATCGAAAGAGATCTATCCATCATCGGAAATTTGTTGGACAAGCATCCGGAGCTGCAGGGAGATATTCTCCCGGCCTTCACGCAGGAGGGAAGCCTTAATCAGCATAAAAAGGGGATTGAAGCAGCGAGGAAATTCGGTTATGATGATCGACTTCCGGTCAACCTGAATCCTCTTGCTGACCAATACAGCAGAAAGAGCTACCGGAGTGTTCTGTTTTTTTGTTTACTGTGTTTTGGATGTATTCTTGGAATTGTGTACCTATCCTTTAAGGGGTTATTTCATAGAGTAAGGGAGACCGCCAGTGCCGCGGAACGAATTGTTGAAGGTGATTTCAACAGTATCCTCAAACAGGAAAACGAAGGGGATTTCGCCAAGCTGGGACACCAATTCAATGAAATGGCCAAACGCCTTCAGCTGACACTGGAAGAAGTCCAGAGTGAAAAGGTGTTTCTGAAAAACACCATCTTTGATATTTCACATCAACTGAAAACGCCCCTGGCATCCATCAAGATATTTAACGAACTCCTTGCAGAAGAGATATCAGAAGGGATCGAAGTAAAAAGGGAGTTTGTAGAAAAGACGGCCGCTCAGGTTGAACGGATGGAATGGCTGATCAAACATCTGCTGCTCATTGCAAAGCTGGAGGCAGGAACTGTTGAGTTCCAAATGGCAAGGCAGTCCTTGAGTTTAACGGTGAAGGAAGTTATTGAGTCTTTACGACTGCGATGGGAGCAAAAAACTCTTGAAGTGGCCTTGATTGAGAATAGCGATATCATCATGTCTCACGACAGGGAGTGGATCGGGGAAGCCATTAGCAACATCCTAAAAAACTGTATTGAGCATACGGGTATGGGCAGAAAAATTGAAATTGAACTTGCGGAAACCTCGGTGATGACACGGATGATCATCCGGGATCAGGGAGAAGGAATCCATAAAGAGGATTTGCCCCATATCTTCAAAAGATTTTATAAGGGCAGGAATAAACTGCATGGGAACGGGACCGGAATCGGGCTGGCACTGGCAAAATCTATTATTGAGAGCCACGCCGGGATTATCCGAGCTGAAAGTGTGCTGGGAGAGGGAACGACGTTTATAATTACCTTTCCCAAGGGCGTGATCTAGTCCTAAATAGAATCCATCGAAAGGAATCAACCCTCATCCCTTGATCCCTTCTCCTAGGCTTGGTAGAAGGGAAAAGGAAAGCTGAAAATATAGAAAAACAAGCAAGAAAGTGCGAAGGGCAGAGATTCAACTCTCTGTCCTTTATTCATTTTACCATTCTTACAGAATTGTAAGCTGTTTTGTAACCGAAGTGTAAGGATAGGCTTGTAGAATGTGATATAAACAAAGAATTTTTCTAAAATATTTGAAAAGTCAGTTCATGACATCAGGAGGTATCATCATGGAAGTTTTAAAGACCATAAATTTGACAAAGACCTATGGTACAGGAAATGCCAGGGTTGAAGCATTGAAGGACGCCAATATATCCATCAAGCAAGGGGAGTTTGTTGCTGTTGTGGGTCCCAGCGGGTCGGGAAAAAGTACGATGCTGCATCTGCTGGGAGGGCTGGATCGGCCTACATCCGGCAGTGTGATCATTGATGGAAAAGATATTTATTCGCTATCGGAAAAGGAACGATCTATTTTTCGCAGGAGAAAAGTCGGATTTGTATTCCAGTTCTACAACCTGATTCCGGTACTTTCTGCTGAGGAAAATATTACACTTCCTTTGCTGCTGGACAATAAGGAGATCGATAAGGCCTATATTGAAGATTTGATTGGATTACTGGGACTGAAAGGCCGAAAGGAGCACCTGCCGAACGAGCTTTCCGGGGGACAGCAGCAGAGAGTTTCCATTGGAAGGGCTCTGGCCTACAAGCCTTCCATTGTGTTTGCCGATGAGCCGACAGGGAACCTGGACAGCAAGAATGGCAGGGAGGTCATGGAACTCATGCGGCTGTCGGTTCAGAAATACCATCAGACCCTGGTAGTGATCACCCACGATCTGGATATTGCTTCCCAGGCGGATCGGATCATCCGGATTGAAGATGGGATGATCGTGCGGGATGAGGCGGTGAGAGCATGAAAAGCTATAAAGAACTGACTCGAAGGTATTTGTTGAATCAAAAGAAAAGATCGGTGCTTGCATTGATTGGAATTGTTTTGTCGGTTGCGCTCATATGCTCCGCAGGGATCATGGGTGAGAGCCTTCAGAATATGGAGAAGGAAAACATTAAACAAAGCTACGGAAATTACCACGTATGGTATTCCGGGGTGGAAGAAAGCCAGTTGAAACTTTTACAGGGCAATATCAAAGTGGATGCCATGGGCAGCTTTATACCGGCAGCGATCTACAGACCGGCCGTAGGGCAGTCCGCCCTTATTATGGGCTGTGATAAGGTTCTGGCGGAGATGTCTTATCTCAAGCTGTCCTCAGGTGAATTCCCGCAGGAAGATGATGAAATCGCCATGGAGCAGTGGCTTCTCGACAATATGAAGAGCAAGCCTGCCATCGGGGACAAAATTTCTATTGAAATTAAAGTGGTTACGAACCAGATGGCAGAAACAGAAGAAGAATTGTCCAACCGAAAGATTACCAAGGAGTTTGTACTTTCCGGGATTTTGAAAAACAAGAGCTCGTCCCAGTTTGGTGGGGGCTCCATGGCAATTGTAACACTGCAGACGGCGAAAAAAATCATGGATTACCCCAATATCAAGTATATGTCAGCTTTACGGTTTAAGGATAAGGTTCCTGCCCAAAAAACGATTAAAGAGATTGCAGAAATACTTGGGAAGAAAGGGAAGGACATCAATGAAAACTCAGCTGTTCTGGCTCTGAGCGGACAAAGCAACCGTTCCAGTGTGAACAATGCGATCCTGATTGTGGAATTGATCATGGTATTGGTCATCCTGGTGACAACGGTCGCTGTGATATACAATGTTTTTCATATTTCAGTCATTGAAAGAATCCACCAGTTTGGAATTCTTCGCTCTGTAGGCACGACTCCGGAGCAAATCCGCCGGATTGTTTTGGGAGAAGCTCTGATCCTCAGCTTTGTCGGTTTACCTTTAGGAATTCTTTGCGGGATTGTAGCGGTAGAGGGGGTTATTGGAACCTTCGCACTGATGTCTGCAAACACACTTTTTGGAGGACTTCATATCATTATTAGCGCTAAAGTGCTGATTCTGAGCGTGATTTTAGGATTGGTTACGGTTCTTGCATCGGCGTATGGTCCGGCGGTCATGGCAGGACGAGTTTCTCCCCTTGAAGCCATATTGAACAGCGCAAAGCTGAATAAAGACAAGATTAAAAAGCGAAAGCACCCCATCCTTCAGAAGATTTTTGGGATTGAAGGAATCATGGCCTATGAAAATTTGAAAAGAAACAAAAAGAGATTTTTTATCACGGTTTTTTCCATGTGCATCGGCATTGCTTTATTCATTTTCTTCTCATCCTTTATGAAATCCATGACCACGGTGTCCTCGGGGAACTTTTCCAAGAATTATGCCATCGATAAGCCGATGACAGCAGATACGGCCGGATACAGCCCGAAGGATTATGAAGAGGTAGCAGGGATTAAAGGTGTGAAAACGGTATACAGAACTAGGATGCAAAACGTGAAAACACTACTGACAAACGAGCAAGCGGCAGACTCCTTCAAGAATTTTGTAAAGGGAAAAGGGCAGAAGCTGCATTCTAAATATGAGGGTAAAGACTATTTCTCTTTTGAAGGAGAACTTTATGGGCTAAGAGAATCAGAACTTCAATTATGCAAAGATGCTGTATCCAGAGGAAGCATTCAACCGGAAAAAATGGATTTGGAAAATGGAGTGCTGGTTTACCAAAAGGCCAAATTTGATAATGATCATGACCGCGTACGGGTATCCGATTTGAAAGTAGGGGATGAAATCAGCATCATCACAAAGGGACAAAACAAGCCTCAAAAAATGAAAGTGGTGGGAATCCTCGATAACATGCCCCTAAGTACAAATACAGTTTGGGAAAAATTCAAAATCGTGACCACGGAGAAGGTTTGGAAAAAGGTGACTGGAGAAGATCAGTTTTCACGCTTTGATATAGAATTGGAAGAGACTGCTGATAGAGAGGCTGTAAAGCGGCAACTGGAGAGTATTCAAAAGAGAGTGCCCGATTCAAGACTCCTGGATTTTACGGAAGTTTCCGATCAGATGTGGGAAATACAGATTTCAGTGATATTGTATGGATTAGTATTTGTAATATCTGTCATCGGTGCCTTGAATATTATCAATACCATCAGCACCAATCTCATTCTCAGAACACGGGAATTCGGGACTTTAAGAGCTGTAGGGATGACTCCCGGGCAGATGAATAAAATGATTCGGCTGGAAGGTATATTCTATGGAATTATTGCAACTGTTTATGGAGGAATTGCAGGGATTGGGCTGGCCAGGTTGTTATATAGCTATCTGAACAAGTTAAAGGAGTTTACCTGGTCTTTTCCATGGGAATCCCTGATAATAGGAGGTTTGGGGGCAATGCTGATTGGCCTTCTAGCAACCGCAATACCGCTTAGGAGGATTTCCCGAATGGATGTAGTGGAAGCCGTAAGAGCAGAAGAATAAGAGGATGTCAAGGGGACGGTTCTACTGACACACTTTAGTGTGTCAGTAGAACCGTCCCCTTGACATATTGGCAAACTGTAATTCCTAAATTTGCAAGTAACCCCATTCTACTATGCAAAAAGAAAATTTACACAGATTTTACACAACATCCAGGAGGGGATTTGTTGCCTTTTGTCGAATTAGGTACGTTAAAGATTTGAACGATACTTACTAATTATTTGTAGAAGGAATGGGGGAATCAATCATGCAATGGTTCTATAACTTAAAACTATCAACGAAAATATCAATCCTATCTCTTACCTTTATCATTTTTCTGGCAGGCATTGGCTTTGTTGGAACCTGGGAAGTAAGAAAAGAAAGTGAACTGCTGAAGTCCCTGTATACCAATGGAATGGGGCATACGGTAGGGCTTTTGGAAGGGAAGACAGATTTGCAGGAAATTCGTCTTGGTGTCAGGTCCCATATGGCGGCTAAGGATATAGCGGTAAAAAAGAGACTTGAAGAGGACATGAATAAGTATGAACAAGACTTGTATCGACACATCAAAGAGTTTGAAGGCGCTGGTCTGACACAAGAGGAACTAAAGAAAGTAGACGACCTGAAAACTGCCTATGAGGCATATAAAGTATCCAGAAACACTACAATCAAGTATAGTAATGAGATGGATTGGGAAAAAGCAGAGGGGAATGCGGATGGAGATGCTAAAGTTAAGTATGAAGCTACGGTTAAGATCTTTAACGATTTAATCAAGTTTCAGGAGGCTGAAGCCAAGTCATTTGTTACCCATAGCGAAGAAGAAAATCGAAAAGCAATGATTGGTTTCAGCATTTTAATATTAGCCTCAATAATTATAGGGATACTATTATCAATCATCATTATAAGCGCAGTAGTCAAGCCTGTACGTAAAGTCACCTCCCGGCTCAATGAGATCGCACAAAGCGGCGGAGATCTTACAAAGAGGATTGGACTTAAGGGGAAAGACGAGATGGGGCAATTGAGCAATGCCTTTGACTTGTTTATGGACAAGCTGCAGGGAATCATCAGGCAGGTAGCGGAATCCGCCCAGACAATCACTTCCTCAAGCCAGCAGTTATCCCAGGCAACAGGTGAAAGCAACCGGGCTTTGGAACAAATCGCTCAGACGGTAAATAATATCGCTGGAGGAGCCTCTGAAAGTGTCGCTGTATTCGAAGAAACTACGGCAAGCTTAAATGAAGCGGCAAAATTTTCTGAAGCTACAGCAAATGCAAGCAAGAAGACCAATGAAAACAGTATCGGTGTAAAAGAAGCTGCGGAGCAGGGAGCAGTTCAGATCAATGAAATTGTTTCAACAATCAATGGTATTGCCGGATCTTCAAAAGAGGTAGCCGTCATTATCCATGACCTTGGTGATTCTTCCAAGAAAATCGGTGATATTGTGCAGTTGATTACCAGCATCTCGGAGCAAACAAATCTTCTGGCTTTAAATGCCGCCATTGAAGCTGCAAGAGCAGGGGAGGCGGGGAAGGGTTTTAATGTTGTAGCAGAGGAAATCAGAAAGCTTGCCGATGAAAGCAGTAGAGCTGCAAAAGAGATCGTACAGCTGATTAAAGATAACCAGGCAAAATCGGAAAAGGCGGTTGTTTCGGTTAATGAAGTTGATCAAATGGTAGGCTTGGGAGTCAATAAAGCTGTAGAGGTAAAGAACAGCATCGACAATATCATTAGCAATATTATGGATGTAGTAGCTCAAATAGGTGAAATTGACCATGCCGTAGGACAGCAGGCCGTGATTGTGGAAGAGATCACTAAAGGAATGAATGAAATCGCAGGCTCAGCCAGCGATACAGCCGCAGGTACACAGGAAATGACGGCCAGTATCGAGGAGCAGGTTGGAACGATGGAAGAAATAGAGGCTACAGCTCACCAGTTGGCCAATATGGCTGAGAAGTTAAGTACTTTAACATCCGGTTTTAAGGTATAAACATCGGACAAATTGAAGGGGACGGTTCTGGTGACACATCACTGTGTGTCACCAGAACCGTCCCCTTGACATAAGAATAAAAAAGGGATGTCTGAGACATCCCTTTTTGCTTTTTTAATTGCGTTTTTCCTTTTCCAGCAGCTTCTGAATCCGCTCTTCCGCCTGAATCAGCTTTTTAAGATTGGATACCAGCTTCTTTTGATCACTGGATAATGTATCATAGGCGGCTCTTGCATCCTTTACCGCCTGTTGATCGGAGAGACGCACAGGATTATGGATTGATTTTATCATGGCAGTTACTCCATCAGCCTTTGCCTTGTCAAGCTTCGCGATTTGAATCTCTGCGGCAAGGAGCT
>JAOAAU010000031.1 GCA_026418695.1 Clostridia bacterium | reverse complement strand
GCTTCCCAGCAGGGGATTCAAGCCTATCGGGATGTTGTAAGAGGAAAGACCGCTTTAAAAAGGACCGATGTAGATACTGCGATATAAATACAGGAGGGCTTATGCTTTTGCATAAGCCCTTGCTATATAAAGATGTGAACATCTTCCCTTATACCTTGAGGAACTTTCTGGTCAGGTTCTTTCCTTCCTGCCGCAGCTTTTTTGTATTCCTCTTTATTTTATTATCATGTACCCTCGTTCTGGGGTTGATGACCCAGGAATTCCGGGACTGCAATATTAATTCAATATTTTTTTTCATAAACAAATCACCTCTGATTCGATATTGGATAAACTTTTTCTAGCTGGACCTATTCTGCCTTGAGAACTTAACAATGATCTTTCGGATACTGTCTTCCGAAAGGTGATATCTCACAGCTAAAGCAGATACGTGTAAACCGTGCCTGTATTGTTCATAGATGGCAGAGTTTCTATGATTGATCTCTGCCCGGGCGCCGCTCATTTCTCCCCACGCTGCTCGTTGGGTACTCAATCTGGGTATATAAACAAGTTCACCCTGAACATATTTCTGCAATTCCTCCAGCAGCTTGGGAGGAAAAACCTGTTCTCCGTTTTTGTAATTCAATGATGAAAACCTCCTTGATGTGTGTTGAAGCCTGCTTTTATGTTTGCCGCAGTTTTCACCGATACCGCTTCCTGGGAAAGGTCTGAACATAAAAAGCCCGTGGTGCTAATAACCACGGGCTATAAAAAAAACGCATAAAAAAACACGATAACCACCGTGTTCAATTCATGAACGATTCATTTTTTTGTTTCCAGGTGACGGTTATTCAATAGGCAGATCAGAAGAAAACAGCAATAAAGCCGGTGTACCATAAAGAACACCCGATCGATCTTCTGATCGTATTCAGTTTAGCGGACAAACACCTCATAAAGATTTTTGTTCGAAATTGCCATGTTCAACGCTCCTTTCACCTGAATTTTCTTACCAATTCTATTCTATGTCAGCATACAAACGATTGTCAACGATTGTCATCAAATTTTAACAGTTCACGAGAAGAACCCATAGGTTCTTCTCGTGTTTTTGGACTAGTGGGCAAACCACCTATATTCAATTCTCATTTCAACCATCTCCTTTCAGAGTGAACTCGCCGGCTAAGTCTATTATGACATAGGGGACTAAGTGCGAGAAAGGGAAAGAACAAGTAAAAGAATTCTTTCCAGAAGGCTTATTGCGTGAATGACAGGACTTGTTCCGCAAAAACTCGTCCGGCTTCTTCGGCCAGTGCAGCATCCTCTTCACGATTGAACTTTACTCTGAGAGGAAGGATCGGCTCAGATCTTCCCAAGTTTTTTACAAGGTAGCGGTGATTGATCATTTTAAACCCCAGCGCTTCCAATTGTTCATCCAGATGGGCGATGGCCTCGCCGCTCCAACCGTAGGAGCCGAAGGCAGCGGCAAACTTGTTTTTAAAGTCCCCACCCTGCAAAGATTGAATGAAAGCTTCGATATCTCCTACGAGATCTCCATATTTTGTGGAACTCCCGACCAGAATGCCGTCACTTTCACGGATTTTAGATTTAAGGCTGCCGGTATCGGCATTCTTAATGTTGATGATTTCAGGTGTGATATCCAGTTCCGCCATTCCTTTTGCAATTCTTTCAGCGATTTTCCCTGTATTTCCTGTCATAGAACTGTAAATGATCAAGATGTTTTTCTCTTTACCTGCTGCTTTCGGGGAGCTCCATTTGTCATAAAATTCGATGTACTTATCCGGGTCTTTCCGATGTACGTACCCATGGGAGGGTGCAATGATATGGATCGGCAAGGGTTTTACTTTGTCCAGCATCTTTCGAATATAAGGCCTGTGGGGAGCCATAATTGCTTTGTAGTATTCTTCAAAATCCTCATCATAGTTGATGTCTGTTTTATCATTAAAGACCTCATGAGCCGCAATAAAGGAACTGAACCCATCGCAAGGGAATAGAATGCCCTCTTTTTCGTCATAGGTCATCATGGTTTCTTCCGTATGAATATAGGGAGTTTCAAGGAATCGGAGGGTTTTGCCTCCGATATCGAGGGAATCCCCATCCTTTACTACAAGAAATTCTCTATTATGAAGCCGGAACATATCCTGTAGAATGGGCTTCGCTTTCTCTGTACAGACAATTTGAGCATTTTTTGCCCTGGCTGCCAGCGCAGGAATAGCCCCGGAATGATCCGGTTCTACATGACTGGAAATGATATAACGAATCCCGGCAGGGTCTGTGAATTTACTGAGATTATCAACAAATTCCTTGCCAAAAGTAGGATCTACGGTATCAATTACTGTAGGCTTTTCTGTCAGCAGGAGATAACTGTTGTAGGTAGTACCCTTTTTTAAGGGCGTTCTATGAAAAGAGATTTCACGGTCATCGATTTTTCCCACATAAAATATTCCACCCGCTACTTGCAGATCACTCATGATTTTCCTCCGAAATACCAGCAAAATGCCGGTGTATTCACTGTTGCCAAACAGCATTATCATTTGTAACAGCTTTTGAACTTATTCCTTTTAAATAAAACTATTGACAAATGCAGGAAGTTGTTATTATAATGATATTAACAAAACGATAATAACAAAGGGATATCCTGGTAGAGGTGATACTTATGGGGAAAAGCGAGCAAAAGAACAAACAGGGACTTACAGAAAAACAGTTTCTTTCAGCCTATGACGCCGGGAAATATGAAAGGCCCTCCGTAACGGTAGATATGTTGATCTTTACAGTGACGGCGGAGGAAAAAAAGAATTATAGGAAACTTCCCGAGAAGGTTTTGCGACTGCTGATGGTCAAAAGAGGAGACCACCCTTATATCGGACAATGGGCATTGCCCGGCGGATTCGTGATGATGGAGGAAAGTCTTGACCAGGCAGCAATGAGGGAACTGAAGGAAGAAACCAACATCGACAACATTTACATGGAACAACTTTACACCTGGGGAAGTGTTGACAGAGATCCCCGTACCAGGGTCATCAGCTGTTCCTATTTATCGCTGGTAGATAGCTCTTCTCTCGACATCAAGGCCAGTGACGATGCAGAAGACGCCAAGTGGTTTACGGTTTCCTGCAGATTGTGTCAGGAGCAAAAGACCATTACAGAAAAAGGCTTTATTTTGCAGCGGCTGCTCAAACTCAGCCTGACAAATGAGGAAGATAAGCTTTCAGCAGTAATTAAGGTCACAAAAACGGTAGATGGAAAGAATACCAAGGTTGAACGGGAAATCATTGAATCCGAGGGAATTGCCTTCGATCATGCAAAGGTCATAGAGTATGGCATTGAACGCCTGCGAAACAAGATTGAATACACGGATATTGCATTTAACCTGATGCCGGAATTGTTTACCCTGACGGAACTCCAGCAGGTGTATGAAGTGATTTTGGATACGGAACTATTGAAAGCCAACTTCAGAAGGAAAATTTCGGACATGGTAGTAGAGACCAATGAATACACCAAGGATGCAGGGCATAGGCCCTCAAAACTGTTCAAATTCAACCCTAACTGGATCCAAATATCGGACTAAAAACAGGGAGATTCTAAGGGCTGAGTGAGTGAAGCTCAAATATGGACATTGACATGAGATGCTGAATATTGCTTCGGATAATAGGATGGAGGGGTTTATATGAGACTTGTAAATAAAGAGGAATTTATTAAGGACAGCACAAAGACTTTGACGGAAATCTACGATATGTTGGAGCAATTACCGGTGTTGAATCTTCAGGATTTTATGGGGAAGCAAACGGCACTCGTTATTGTGGATATGATCAACGGTTTTGCCAGGGAAGGTGCGTTGATGAGCCCCAGGGTAGAAGCATTGATTCCAGGCATCACAGTACTTTCAAAAGCGTGTGATATGCAGGGCATTGCCAAGGTAGCCTTTGCAGATAGCCACACCAGTTTATCTCCTGAATTTGAAGCTTATCCGGAGCATTGCCTGTACGGAACTTCGGAAAGTGAAGTCGTGCGTGAAATCAAAGACGCCGGAGGATATGATCTGATTCCCAAGAATTCTACCAATGGATTTCTGGAAGTGGAATTTCAGGAATGGCTGGAGGACCATCCGAGCATGGATACCTTCATTGTGACAGGGGATTGTACGGATATCTGTATTCAGCAGTTTGCCATTACGCTGAAAACCTGGTTCAACCGGGGAAATAGAAAAGCAAGGGTAATTGTACCGATGAGCCTGGTGGATACGTATGATCTGGGAGTGCATCAGGCAGATTTGATGAATGTGATGGCTCTGTACAATATGCTTGGAAACGGTGTGGAAATAGTCAAAGAGATAAAGGTGAAGGAATAAGCCAGGGATACTTGTATCGGAAGGAGGCAGGTTGTCATGGATTTTGAAAGGAAAATGAATCTGACGATGCTGACGGACTTTTATGAATTGACGATGGCCAATGGGTACTTCCAGAATGGCCTTAAAGATAGAATCGCATACTTTGACATGTTTTTTAGAAAAGTGCCGGACAATGGGGGCTTTGCCATTATGGCAGGGCTGGAACAGCTTATAGGATATTTGAAGAATTTGAAGTTTTATGATGAGGATATCGAGTATCTAAGGGGGAAAGGGTTATTCAGCGAAGAGTTCTTGGAATACCTCCGCAACTTTAATTTCAGCTGCGATGTCTGGGCAGTTCCAGAGGGTACGCCGATTTTTCCCAATGAGCCCATCGTAACTGTACGCGGCCCTGTAATTGAAGCCCAGTTTATTGAGACCATGGTGCTGCTGACCATCAATCATCAAAGCTTGATTGCGACCAAGTCCAATAGAATTGTTAGAGCGGCACAGGGCAGAGCGGTTATGGAGTTTGGCTCCAGAAGGGCTCAAGGCTATGATGGGGCTATTTATGGTGCTAGGGCAGCCTATATCGGCGGTTGTATCGGGACCGCCTGCACCATTGCTGAAAGGGAGTTTGATATTCCGGCCAGCGGGACCATGGCTCACAGCTGGATTCAGTTGTTTCCCACGGAACTGGATGCATTTAGGGCATATGCAAGAACATATCCGGAGAGCTGCACCTTCCTTGTGGACACATATAACGTGTTAAAATCCGGTGTTCCCAATGCAATTAAGGTATTTGAAGAGGAGGTTATTCCTAGAGGATTCAGGCCAAAGGGAATCAGAATCGATTCCGGGGACATCACCTACCTGTCCAGGGAAGCGAGAAGGATGCTGGATGCGGCAGGCTTTGAAGAGTGCAAGATCGTTGCCTCCAATTCCCTGGATGAATACATCATTCGGGATATTCTAATACAAGGCGCAAAGGTGGACCTCTTTGGAGTAGGGGAACGCCTCATTACCTCCAAGTCCGAGCCGGTTTTCGGGGGTGTCTATAAACTGGCGGCGATTGAGGAAAATGGGGAGATCCTGCCTAAAATAAAGCTGAGCGAAAATGTAGGGAAGATCACCAACCCAGGCTTTAAAAAGCTATGGCGGCTTTTTGACAAGGCCAGCGGAAAGGCAATTGCCGATGTGATTACTACATCGGATGAAACCATCGATGATCGAAAACCCTACGAGATATTTGACCCGGAACACACCTGGAAAAAGAAAAAGGTTACAAACTTCCATGCGAAAGAACTTCAAAAGAAGATTTTTGATAAAGGAAGTTGTATCTATGACAGTCCGGATGTTAAGATGATTAAAGATTACTGCATGGAGCAGATCGATACACTGTGGGATGAAGTACTGAGATTTGAGAATCCCCACAAATACTATGTGGACTTGTCCAAAAAACTGTGGGAGATGAAGGAAAAACTACTGCAGGAGTATTCTGTGGGATGACGATAGACTGACCCTGGGAGGCTGGAAATGATAAAAGTACCTTTGAGTGAACTCCAATCAAGAATGAACCGTTTCAGATCCAGAATGGATAAAGCAGACCCAAATTGGGAAATTGCTGCGGTTTTCAGTAAAATCAATCTTTACTATTTCACAGGCACGATGCAGGATGGCGTGCTGCTGATTCCCCGGAATGATGAGGCGGTCTTCTGGGTGAGGAGAAGCTATGAACGGGCAGTGGATGAGTCCCTGTTCCCGGCAATAAAGCCGATGGGGAGCTATCGGGATGCGGCTGCATCTATAAAGATGTTTCCGGATACGGTATATTTGGAGACGGAAGTAGTGCCCCTTGCAATGTATCAACGGTTTCACAAGCATTTCCCGTTCAAGGAGTTTAAATCCGTGGATGCCCATATTTCCTCCGTGAGAGCGATAAAAAGTCCTTATGAGTTGTCTAGAATGGAACAGGCGGGCGAAGTCCACCGTCGTGTTTCGGAAGAACGGGTGCCACAGACCCTCAGAGAGGGAATGAGTGAGGCGGATTTTGCCGCACAGCTTTTCTCTGTGATGGTCGAGGAAGGTCATCATGGAGTTGGCCGGTTTGGTATGTTTGATACCGAGATCGGGATAGGACATGTGTGCTTTGGTGAAAGCTCCATTTACCCAACCTATTTTGACGGACCTGGCGGCAGCTTTGGAATGGGGCCGGCAGTTCCCTTGATCGGAAGCCGGGAACGCAAATTAAAAATGGGCGATCTGGTGTATATTGATGCCGGATGCGGTGTGGAAGGCTATCATTCAGATAAAACCATGACGTATATGTTTGGAAAGACCCTTCCGGAGTACGTGATCAAAGCTCATAAAGAGTGTGTTGCCATTCAGAATGAGATTGCTGAGATGCTAAAACCGGGAGCAATTCCAGCACAGATTTATCAAACGATCATGAAACAGCTCAGCCCTGAATTTCAGCAGAACTTTATGGGATTCGGAAACCGTAAGGTCCGGTTCCTCGGGCATGGGATCGGGCTTCTGATTGATGAACTTCCTGTAATTGCCGAAGGGTTTATGGAGCCGATACAGGAAGGCATGGTTTTTGCAGTAGAACCCAAGAAAGGGTTTAAGGATATTGGCATGGTTGGGATTGAGAATACTTTTATCGTGACACCGGAGGGTGGAAAGTGCATCACCGGGGATATTCCGGGGTTGATTTTAATAGACTGATTATATTTAAAGGGAGGATGCATCGTTGAAAACCGAGAAGGGAAAAGTTAATAAAATGTTCATAAAATCTATATAATTTCTTCACAAATCAGCGGTATGATAAAAGTACCACAAGAAAATGTTTTTGACCTCCTTTTAAAGTATTTCAACCATCCCTTTCAAGAGCCTTAGGGTACCCCTAAGGCCTTAATTATATTTGTGTATAATCGTTATGGCAGAATTTTCCGATATTTATAGTGTCAGGGAGGAAACGCAGGGTTCTATCAGGGAGGAGTGGTGTTATGATTACCATCAGAAGCACGCTGGTAATGCCGGTCCTGCGGATACAAAAGTCTGAGAAAGGCGAACAGCGAACCAAGCAGGATAAAAAAGAAGAAAACAGGGAATTTAAAAAAGTCTTGAAATCTGTGAAGCACTCGTAAGAGCGCTTTCTGTTGTTTATATAACAAGGGTCCTGAGCCGTAAAGATGAAAAGTTCTTCTTATATATCCTTGTAAAATTTTATTTTAAAATCCATATTAAGGATTTATAATTCCGATCCGATAAATAATGCATACGGATATTTCAAATCATTTCCATGGAGGGATTATGATGATTAATTCAGTAAGCAGCAGTTCAAGTGCGGATCAGGTCTATACCACCAAAGAAAAGACAAATACAAAGGAAAAAGAGACGCAGGCCGCAAAAGATGAAAGCGGTGTCGTTGTAGATATTGGAAAGTCTCCGGAGAAAAGTGCGACTTACAGCAAACCGGTCAATCCAAAACCCAACGCGGAGGAGATCAAACGCCTATGGCATGATACGGACAAGGCCACCCAGTCGTTGAGAAACCTTGTTGAAAAACTCATAGGGCGGCAGGGAAAAAAGATTGAGGATGTTCTGGATGGAAAAGAAGCAATATTTTCAGATGAGGAAGCCAGAGCAGAGGCAGAAAAAATGCTTTCCGACGACGGGGAATGGGGTATAAAGGCAGTCAGTACCAGGATCGTCGATTTTGCTAAAAATATTTCCGGCGGCGACAAGAACAAGTTGGAAAACCTGAAGGAAGCCATCAAAACAGGGTTTAAAGAAGCAGAAAAGGCTTTTGGCGGAACTCTTCCGGATATCTGTCAGGATACATACGATGAAGTGATGAAGCAGCTGGATCAGTGGGAAAAGGAAGAATAAAATTGACAAAGAATGTGCCGGGCGGCAGAATTAGTGCTGACCCGGCTTCTTTATTTGCTGGATGAAAAAGTTTTTGCCAACGGCAACTTGACACTATCTAAAAAACATCTCTTATACTGCGATGTCGGGAAATAGTATATCCTTTAGTGGAGGTGTTTTTATGACGTATGATAATGATGAAGTACACTTTTCTGACTGTCCAAGATGTGGTGTCGGAAGGTTCGTATACCTGCCATGGAAAAAGCATGGAGAGTGCCTGGAATGCGGCTTTAATCACAAGCCATCGATCAATCAGGAAAATTCAATGGAAGTTTCAGGGTTTGAATAGGTGCAACGATTTCAAACCGTGTTATTCTGCCTGCTTAAGACATTAAAAATAGTCCGGAACTATTTACAAATCTGGATCTATGTATTAAAATAAATACATAAGCATACTCTATAATAAAAACGTCAATACCTTACCAGATGGTTCTTAAACATAGTCTATTAGGCCGATTAGGAATTCCTAGCGGCACTATAAAAAGGAGCTGGTAGTTGTGAATGCTACGATCCATCTCTCTCATCATGATGTTGACCAGGCCAACTGTCATGGATGCTTGCACGGGTTTCCACGAAAATGTTCCTGTGGAGGTCATATCCACGCAGAAACCCGTATGAACGAAGAATCCGGAGTCTCTATCGAGTATAAGTGCGACAAATGCGATTTTGTTTTTGATATTGAGGAAGAGGAGTATTGATGTAAAGGTATTTCAGAGCGACTTTAAAAACTAATACCTCTTTGTATTGTGTCTGAATCGATAGGATATGTCCTTTAGTTTGTGTTGCTTGTTGATGTTCTTTTAATTTAAGAAGTAAGTGCATACCTCCTACATAGTTTTGAAACCCCATTAAAACCAATCCATCATATACCACACTGCGTGGGATGACGGAATTGGTTTTTTTGTTGAGAGCCTTTGAGAAAGAATGTACGGTTAAGACATGTCGTAATCATAAATCCATCAGGAGCTACCAATCTTTATTCACATCCGGAACTAATCCTCTGCGGACGAGACAAATCTGCAAGATCGCTCCCTGGATTCATGGCAGATAGGCAATAACAAATATAAAGGATATTGTATACAAAATGCATGCGAACAAATGAGAAAAATAAAGCAAAAGCAAATTAATCTATGCAATTGGCGCATATCTGTGAAAAAAATATCAATCTTGAGTTTGACTTTATACCTGTATGGTTTAAACTAAGGATTATAGAGATATTGCGATAAAAATATGGGGGACTTCTAAATAATTTCCTTGCAAATCGATGAGAAAATGCATGATAGGGATGGGTATGATCTTATTTCATCCAATCGCTGTGATTATTTTATTGATCAGATACACTCCAGAACGATTTTATGAGTTTTTGAAATCGTTAAAAAATACCAACGATGAAGTGAACTATATTAAAGATTGTTAAATAATAGACAAACAGAGAGCAAGGGGGATCATGATGGAAAGCGTTAAAGAAGTAATAAAGAGGTACGGAAACTCAAAAGACAACCTTATCCAGATTATGTTGGAACTTCAGCAGTTGTCCGGAAAGAATTATCTTCCTGATGCATGGGTCAAAGAGGCTGCGGAAGAGCTGGGAATGCCGTTAAGTAAGGTATACGGAGTCATTACCTTCTATGCCATGTTCAGTACTGAGCCAAGAGGAAAGTACGTCATCGAAGTCTGTAAAAGCGGACCCTGCCACGTATCCGGCTCAGAAAACATCGTACATATTTTGGAGAAGGAGCTCGGGATCAAGCCGGGTGAAACTACTGCAGATGGCCTCTTCACGCTGGAGCTTTCCAGCTGCTTTGGAGCCTGTGACATTGCACCGGCGGTCAAAATCGGTGAGAATGTCCATGGAAATCTGACGGCGGATAGCTTGAAGGATTTGATTATTTCATACAGGGAGGGGCTTACGTATGGAAACAACTAAGATTTTAAGTGCAAGATTTGGCAAGATAAGGCCGGACTCTGTGGAAGAATATGTTGCTGCCGGCGGGTATGAAGGTCTTAAGAAGGCTATCGGCATGCAGCACCTGGATGTGATTGAGGAAATCAAGAAAGCAAATCTTTTCGGTAGAGGAGGAGCCGCTTATCCTACGGGGATCAAGTGGGAACAGGCTTACGCCATCAAGAAGGGTCCCAAATACATGGTATGTAATGCGGATGAAGGGGAACCGGGTACATTCAAGGATAAGCATATTATGGCGGAAGATCCATTTCAGTTGATCGAAGGAATGACCATCGGTGCTTACCTCATGGGTGCAACGGAAGGCTTCATCTATATCCGTGGAGAATATATGGGCATTCAGAGGATCGTAAGAAGTGCCATTGAAAATGCAAAAAAGGCGGGTTATTTGGGAAAGAACATCCTGGGAGCCGGTTTTGACTTTGATCTCAAGGTGGTTTCCGGGGCAGGCGCCTATGTTTGCGGTGAAAATACCGCGCTTGTTGAATCTATCGAAGGGAAACCCGGAAGGCCAAGACAAAAGCCACCATACATTAAGAACTGCGGTCTGTATCAAATGCCCACGATTTTAAACAATGTTGAGACATACTCCTGTATTCCATGGATCGTAAAAGATGGCGGAGAAGCTTTCAGCGCTTTGGGTACTGACTTCAGCGGCGGTACCAAGCTCATGTGTCTCTCAGGTAATGTAGCGAAAAGGGGAGTTTATGAAATACCTTTCGGGACTACATTGAGAGAACTGATATATACCATTGGCGGGGGGATCCCGAACGGGAAAAAGCTTAAGTTTGTACATCTCGGGGGTTCTTCCGGAGCATGCTTCCCTGAAAGCTTATTAGATACAAAGATTTGCTACAATGACCTTAAGAAGAACGGCTTGTCCCTGGGTTCCGGCGCAGTCCTGGTTGTTGATGACAGCAGCTGCCCTGTGGATTACCTCAAGGCAGTTATGGAGTTCTTCGAAGAGGAATCCTGCGGTAAATGTACCCCTTGCAGAGAAGGTAACCAGAGAATGGTTGAGATATTGGAAAAGCTGACAGAAGGTAAGGGTACAATGGAAGATATTAAAAAGCTGAAGAGTCTTGCTCAGACCATGAAGACTACAAGCTTCTGCGGTTTGGGACAAAGTGCGCCCGTGCCGGTAATCACATTGATCAAGTATTTTGAAGCAGAGTTTATCGCCCATACCGAAGGCAAGTGTCCGGCTGGGAAATGCAAGATGAATGGCAAGGGGGTAAAATAGCCATGGATATGATTAATCTTAAAATAGATGGTTTAGATGTTTCGGTACCCAAGGATACCACCATATTGCAGGCTGCAAAACAGCTGAATATTGATATCCCGACACTCTGCTACTTGAAGGGGATCAATGAAGTTGGCTCCTGTAGAGTATGTGTTGTTGAAGTAGAAGGATGGAGAGGACTTCATCCCGCGTGTGTAACCAAGGTTTCCGAAGGTTTGGTTGTTAAAACTGCAACCAAGACGGTAAGAGAAGCAAGACAAAACATTCTGGAACTCATCATGGCGAACCATAACAGGGAATGTTTATCCTGCGCAAGAAATACGAACTGCGAATTGCAGAAATTGTGCAATGATGCAGGGATTGGCGATACAACCTTTGAGAAGAAGGCAGACCGTGGTTCTATCGATTGCTCGGGCAGCGTGGTAAGAGATCCAAGCAAATGCGTACTCTGCGGACGTTGTGTCAGTGTATGTTCTAACACTCAAAACGTAGGGGTTATCAGTTATGCTCATAGGGGTGCGCATACATCTGTTACGACTCCTTATGAGGTTGAACTTGCAGGCCTTGAATGTATCAACTGCGGACAGTGTATCAAGGTATGTCCTGTAGGCGCCCTTCAGGAAAAGGATGCTACCGAAAGGGTATGGAGTGCCCTTGAAAATCCTGATCTTCACGTGGTTGTCCAGACAGCTCCTGCAGTAAGGGTAGCGCTCGGTGAAGAGTTTGGAATGCCTGTAGGAACCAATGTAGAGGGCAAGATGGTGACTGCTCTGAAGAGATTGGGCTTTGTTAAAGTATTCGATACCAATTTCAGTGCGGACCTCACCATTATGGAAGAAGGAACGGAGCTCATCAATAGGATCAATAACGGCGGCAAGCTGCCGATGATTACTTCCTGTTCACCGGGATGGATCAAGTTCTGCGAGCACAACTACCATGAATTCCTCGAGAACCTCTCCACTTGCAAATCGCCGCAGCAGATGTTTGGTGCGGTTGCAAAGTCCTATTATCCTCAAAAGGCAGGAGTGGATCCGAAGAAGGTGTTCGTTGTTTCTGTAATGCCATGTACCGCGAAGAAGTATGAGGCGGACAGAGAAGAAATGAAGGTAGACGGCTTAAGGGATATTGATGCGGTTATTACAACAAGAGAACTTGCAAAGATGATCAAGCAGGCCAGAATAGAATTTGAAAAGCTCCCTGACAGCTGCTACGACAGCATTCTCGGCGCTTCAACGGGTGCAGGTGTGATTTTCGGTAACACCGGTGGGGTTATGGAAGCAGCGCTGCGTACCGTAGCAGATATATTGACCGGCAAGGATTTAAAAGAGATTGAATATACTGCGGTCCGCGGTATGGAAGGCATCAGGGAAGCTACTGTGAACATTAGCGGAATGGATTTGAAAGTCGCTATTGTCAATGGTACAGGAAATGCTGCAAAGCTTTTGGATAAAATCAAAGCAGGGGAGGCAAATTACCACTTCATCGAAGTGATGGCATGTCCCGGCGGCTGCATCAATGGCGGCGGTCAGCCCATCATCATGGACAAGTCAAAGACAGAAGAAGTGAAACAAAAGCGGATCGAAGGGATTTATGCCATCGATAAATCAAGAGCAAAGAGAAAGTCCCATGAGAATCCGGAAATAAAAGCGTTGTACGACGAGTACCTTGGAAAACCGGGAGAGCACAAATCGCACAAGCTGCTGCATACGCACTATACCGCCAGGTAATCGATCAAATACGGACACCCTCTAAAGATACATGCTTTAGGGGGTGTTTTTGCATGCGTTCAACATCATTCGTAAGGATGCCTGAAGTATACAGAAGAGTAAATATATATCAGATTTATGAAGGTAAATACGCATTTTTGGCGAATTAGATATTCTATTAACTTGATTGCGAAGAGGACTACTTTTGGCTTCGAAATCAACTTGCGCAGCAGCTAAAAGCTGATAAGAAGTACAAGCATAGTATACTTGGGATATAGAGAGTGCAATCGCAACAAGGGATGTGAACGCCCTGCGAAAAGTACATAGAGCGTTTAGGATTGCATAAAATGAAGAGAATTATTATTTTGAAGCAAGGAGTCGTACAATGATTAGAAATAAAATTATATCTGCCATTCTTTCAGGGGTGCTTTGCTTAAGCTTTGCAGCGTGTTCTAATAATGCCAGCCCTCAGATACAACCGACCTTATCAGAGAATGCCGAAACAAAAGCCTCTGAGAAAGTTAAAAACGAATTACCCAAGGAACTGTATCCCGCTTATATAATGCAGGGTACGGAAAAAAAGTGGGGATTTATCAACAGGCAGGGTGAGTTTATCATCAAGCCTGAATATGAACGGACAGAGGACTTTTTTGAGAATGGACTTGCCAGAGTAACCAGAGACGGAAAAGTAGGTTTGATTGACAGAGCAGGAAAGCTGGTTGTAGAGCCGAAATATAGTTATATTTCAGATTACTCAGGAAAAATAGTGATTGCATCTGAGGATTGGACCAAAGATGTGATTCTAAATGAAAAAGGAGAGGAAGTTTTCAGTATAGAGGGCAGTATCCGGGATTTCAGCGAAGGACTCGCACCTTTTAGGCAAAAGACAGGTACGGATCAGTTCAACTGGGGTTATCTCAACGAAGAAGGGAAGGTAGTCATTGAGCCAAACTACAAAGAAGCGCAGGGCTTTAAGAACGGAAAAGCGCTGGTACAAATCAGTGAAGACCATTATGGGATTATCGATACAAAAGGTAAGCTTGTAAATGAGATACAGAATGATAGAATAATCAGTTTGTCCGAGGATACGCTGATATACTTAAAGAAGGGGACAGAGGGCTATAGATCAGGCTACATGGCTATAGACGGGAA
>JAOAAU010000057.1 GCA_026418695.1 Clostridia bacterium | reverse complement strand
CAATACTTGCATCTGACGCTTTTGCTACTGCCGTTCCGCTCAGCGGAGCAGCTTTTATATATTACCACGCTGTCATTACCTTGTCAACACTTTTTTTCTTGACTCTTTCTTCCAGCGCTCTCACTCACAGCCTTTGCTCTTAGTGTTCGCGCCGTCAGCAGCGACAGCTATAACAATATAGCACGGAGGATTACCGGGTGTCAACAGAATATACTCCCGTTAAAGGCTGTAATCTAAGTTTCGTGTAATCTAGTATCAGTATAATAAGATATAATGCTATATACGTTTTGATACTCCTCTTTCCTAAATAACGAGCTGTCATTTTTACTCCATGATATGACTGTCAGCAGAATCTCCTCTCTGTGAATCCCTAACGGATATCCGATTGAAGATGATAATAACTAAAAACCTGCAAAACATAGTGATCATGTTTGCAGGTTTATCAATCTATACTTCTTCTATTTATAATAAGGAAAGCTCCTTTTCGAATAATGAACTGCAATTCCTTTGAATGCTTTAAGATTCTATTAACTCCTGTCGCACTCTTTTGATATTTTCTTAAGAACTACCACCTTATTGCCCTTTTCATTAAACTTTACTCTTTCACATAAATTCTTAACAATAAAAATGCCCCTGCCGGTCTCATCCAAAATATCAATCCCTTCCGGAGCATTTTGCGATCTCTCGCAGGGGCAGGATCTGCTGTACTCAAAGCCCTCCCCTTCGTCTTCAACGATCACGAAAACCTCATCGTTTTTTGTAATCCCTACGTTCACCTTCACACATTTATCGATTAAACCTTTATTTCCGTGCTTTACTGCATTCACCAAAAGCTCATTTAAAATAACTTTTATTTCAAATACCGCCGATTCCTCCATATCGCCATAAGCGTCCTGAAGGTATCCCAGAACCTCTTTAACCGTCTTGCAAATACAGGCAACGTCACTTGAAATTATGCAACTATACGACTTTAGAGTATTCACAGCTATTCCGCCTTTTTAATATTTACTATAAAGTAATAATACCCATATATTTTTTTTTGTAAACAGAATATTGAGTTCTTATAGAAATTCGCTTCAAACCACAAGTACTTGTCTCAATCTATATCAATCGCGCAAAAGATCCATAGGATAACTTGTACGCTTTTTATTGATACGTAATTTAACTCTCAATGTTCATTTCTTTAAAAAAGTACGGAATTTTTCCAGAACTTTACGTTCGAGCCTAGAGATATACATTTGGGATACACCCATCTTATCTGCAATTTCTTTCTGGGTTTTATTACTGAAGAACCTCATGCGAATGAATTCCTTCTCCGCTTGATTAAATTTGTCCAGTGTTTTCTCAAGGAAATCCCTATTCTCAATTCTCTCGAATGTTATGTCCTCGGTACCAATGGTCTCGTGGAGCTCAACATCGTCATCAGAAAATACGTTTTGGTCGAAAGACTGCATATTATGGGCATTCCCTGATTCAATGATTTCTAAAACAGTTTCCTCGCTGATATTGAGGTATTTTGCAATCTCATCAACGCGAGGAATTCTCTGGAGTTCCTGAGCCAGGTGTTCCCTCGCATGGTTTACCTTTTGATAAACCTCATAAATTCTTCTTGGAATTCTAATGACAGATCCCTTATCACGGAAAAACCTTTTGATTTCCCCAATAATGGTCGGCGTTGCAAAGCTGATAAACTTCACACCTTTATCCAAACTGTAACGTTCAACAGCCTTAATCAGTGCAATAGACGCGACCTGATGGATATCCTCATAGTCCATGCCTCTATTCAAAAACTTCTTAGAGATGATGTCCGCCAGGTACAGGTATTTGCTTACGATCTCATTTCTGATATCCACATTGGGATTGTTTTTATATTGAATAAACAACGATTCATTCTCGTCGTTGCTTGGAGTATCAACAACCAAATTATCTATGTTCTGTTCCATGATCAGTTGTCCCCTTTAAGCGCTATTGACATGGAAAATAAATAGCTTCCCGAACTGCAGAACTCAACATCATCCATCAAAGCATTGATGATAGAGACCCCTAGTCCCTCTTCATCTTCCTTAAAAATACAGCCTAAGGACTGATCTTCACAGTTGAATTCAATCCGTAAGTTAATACCTTGTATTATGAACTTTATGCTGTAGTTCTCTGCTGAATTGCTTCCAACGCTCACAAGCTTGCTGCAAACCTCAGAAATAGCTACTTTGATATCCTCTATGGTTTCAATATCGAATCCGACTCTATTGGCTACACCTGAAGCAGTCAGTCTGGCCAAGCTTACATATTCAGCTTTAAGAGGCAGTAAAAGCTCGATCTTATCCGTTTTATCCTTCATATTTTCACTCCTCGATTAATCTACTGGCGTGTGGAAACAATTTCACTGCCTCATCACACCAAGCAACATTTTCTAAAAAAATCTTTACGGTCCCGCGTTAAATATCGTCGCTCATAATAAATACTTTGTCCAGTCCGGTGATGATAAATAGTTTCTTGATGCTTTCCTTCAGATTGGAAATATAAATCTTTTTATCATTCTGTTTTGCACGCTTAAGGGCTCCTACAAATATCCCAAGACCGGTGCTGTCGATATAGTTCAGCTCTTTACAGTCAATTTTGATATCCAGTTGAGTAGTATCTGCGATTTGATACAACTTTTCCTTTAATCCCTGTGAAGTGTATATATCTACTTCTCCACTGATAGAAATGGTGACCACTCCCTTGGACTGCTCTTCTCTTACTTTTAATTCACTTGACATCTTTCTTCCTCCTTGCACACGATGATGATCATTATATTATAACATACCGGGATAATATAGCTTTAAAACAAGAAGTCTGCTAAAGCCACGCTGTATAAACCATATCTGTCCATAGATTTAGTCTTTACTTTATCAAAAGCTTCATCAATTTAACCGCATTATCATAGTTTTTGCAATTCACCCGAATGACAGCGATTTTTTCCTTCTCCTGCGGCTCTACACTTTTCAGGAGACTGCTTTTTGTCACATTGATTCCAAATAAATGTTCCTGGCCGCTTTCCTCATCCTTTAAAATGTATTTCTTCTGGTCATCCTTGTTAATGCCTAATTCACCTGCTAAACTATCCAGACTCACAAAGGCCCCTTTTTCACCAAACTGCTTGAAATTATCCTCATCCAAAACAAGCACATCTATTTCTCCCGCAGCCATGATGGTTACGAACTTCGTTCTCATTCCGTAATCCATTTGATTTTGAGGTTCTTTCGTCAGATACAACGGATCAATACTAATGGCCTTGAGTTGAGGCATACTATTTTTTATGTCGTTTTGGAGGGCATCTGTTTGAGATACATGGAACTCCCCGGCAACAACAAGGTTCAGATCAGGCTCCACTTTGTTTACAAAGCTTGAGATAACAGATCCAATCAATATTAATCCTATGATGGCACCAAGAACATGGAATTTGTAATAGTACAGAAAGTTCCTGGCCTTCTTTTCGTCAATCCCAGCTTTTTTAAACAGTTTGGAAGATATTGAATTATTATTCCTGGTTGAGTCCTCTTCAGGTTCCTCATTGCCATATCCCATCAGTAAGTTATAGGCTTTATTGATATCGTCAATACTGACTTTTGGGCTTATATCCTCTCCGTCACCAGTCTTAGTCATCCTGTACTTCTTTAAAAGGATATCATATCTTTTTATGATTTCGTCCTTACTAGCCCCTTCTTTGACGCCTAAAATCTCATGTGCATTTTTTAGTTCCAGCATGTAAAGACCCCCATTCATAACATATACTACACTTATATATACGTGGAAAGCTCATAAAATACTTTCACACCAAGGCTATACCTGTTTAACTTTCCTCACTATAAGAATGAAGAATGTAAAAGCAAAAAGCCTTTCCATTCTTCACTGATGAAAACTCTTAATTCAAATTTAAATGTACAATTTGCACCATCATAAAGTCATATTTGCCAACTAAATAAGTATTACGCATCAAAAAATTGTAATTGTAACTTGAGTGGCAGTAATTAGTTTTTCAGCCCTCACATATCTATCTGCCCTCTCCCGAGCTCAATAGAGGACAGGAAAAGTATTCCTTAAGAGTACAATTTAATGTTTTTTGTACACTATAATTCAAGGTCTATGTCCCCTTCTACCAGTTCCGGGAGGAGGGCTAGGGATGAGGGTTAAAACAATATCCGACAACTATATCATATACTTTTAAATGTATCCCTTTTAGTCTCTTGGTTTCATTGTTGGGAACAATAATACGTCCCTGATGGAGAACGAATCCGTCAATAAGATAATCAATCGGTCTACTCCGATTCCAAGACCTCCGGTTGGTGGCATGCCATATTCCAACGCTGTGACAAAATCATCATCCATCATGTTCGCTTCTTCATCCCCAGCTTCTCTCTTCTTCACCTGGCTGACGAATCTTTCCTTCTGATCGATAGGATCATTCAATTCGGAGTAAGCATTCGCCATTTCTCTGGATGTGATAAAGAGTTCAAATCGCTCAGTAAGTTCAGGCCGATCCGGCTTTCTCTTTGTCAAAGGAGATACTTCCACCGGATAATCCATGATAAATGTCGGCTGAATCAGGTGCTCCTCAACAAACTCCTCAAACATCAGGTTCAAGATCTCTCCCTTGGTTGGGTTTCCATCCAGATGAACTTTCTTTTCCTTTGCAATCTTTCTGGCTTCTTCGTCACTCGTGATGGTATCAAAATCAACGCCTGTATATTTCTTTACCGCATCGATCATTGTCATTCTGTTCCATGGCGGAGTCAGATCGATCTCCTGGCCCTGGTATTGAATCTTTGTAGTTCCGAGAACTTCCTGAGCAACAGACGAAATCAGATTTTCAGTAAGTTCCATCATTCCCTTGTAATCATTATACGCTTCATAGACTTCCATCAATGAAAACTCAGGATTATGCTTTGGAGACATTCCTTCGTTTCTGAACATTCTGCCCATTTCATAGACTTTTTCCATACCTCCCACAATGAGACGCTTCAAGTATAATTCCGGAGCAATTCTCAAATAGAGATCGATATCCAGCGTGTTGTGATGAGTAATAAACGGCTTTGCTGTTGCACCGCCAGGTATTGTATTCAATATCGGGGTATCCACTTCAAGGAATCCTCTCTGGTCAAGGTATGCCCTGATGGCTCTGATAATTTTGCTTCTTATAATAAAGGTATTTCTTACCTCAGGGTTAACAATGAGGTCTACATACCTTTGTCTGTATCTGAGGTCCGTGTCCTTCAGGCCGTGCCACTTTTCAGGAAGGGGCTGCAGGGATTTTGCAAGAAGGATAACCTCCTTCACCTTCAGAGAGATTTCACCCTTGTGGGTTCTGAAAACTTCTCCCTTAACGCCTACCATATCACCAATATCAAACTTTTTAAAATCCTCGTAGCTTTCGGCGCCGATCTCATCTATTTTAACGTAGATCTGTATTCTTCCATCCCTATCCTGAACATCGCAGAAGCTAGCCTTCCCCATACCTCTTTTGGACATCAGCCTGCCTGCGATAGAAACAAACTGGCCTTCCATTTGTTCGAAGTTATCTATAATCTCCTTCGCCTTGGCTGTTACATCATATTTGACGATCTTAAAAGGATCCTTGTCATTCTGCTGTAATTCCTGCAATTTTAATCTTCTTACCTTAAGGATCTCGTTTAAGTCCTGTAGTTCCTGGTTGTTCTCAATATTGTCCGACATTTGTCTTTCCTCCTACGTTTTTAAACCACAAAATATTTACTAGGATTTATCCTTATTACATTAAGATACTAAACTTGCGGAGCGTATTTACGGCACCGTTTAAGTATTTATCCAGCAATATCGCCGCCTATAAAAAACAGTCTACACTGAATAGTGTAAACTGTTATCCTTACCTATTATAACGCGTATAATCACTTTTTTCTACCATAATTTTATATGGTATTTTGTGTTTACTTCAATCTCAAAACCTTACGCTTATAAAACCTAAATATTAAATTCAGCAAGTATTCCAATTATTTATTTGTGAATCTCTATAATCTTAAACTTGATCACTCCATCGGGAACTGCTACTTCAACAACATCTCCCACAGCCTGGCCCATAAGCGCCATACCTACAGGGGATTCATTGGAGATTTTAAACTTGCTGGGATCCGCTTCAGTTGAGCCAACAATATAGTATTCAACTTCTTCATCAAATTCCATGTCCAGAAGCTTAACTTTTGATCCGAGGCTCACAGTATCGGTGCTCACTTCATCTTCATCGATCAATTTCACATTTTTCAGCATATTCTCAATATGAACAATTCTGCCTTCAACCTGTGCCTGTTCGTTCTTTGCTTCATCATATTCAGAGTTTTCAGATATATCACCAAAGGCAAGCGCCTGTTTTATTCTTTCCGCAATTTCTCTTCTCTTGACACCCTTTAAGTATTCCAATTCCTCTTCAAGTTTCTTCAAGCCCTCATAAGTCAAGATGACTTCCTTGTTGTTAGTCATTTGGAGCCTCTCCTTTACTTAATAATTTTGTGTTGATAATATATGCATTTGAAGCTTAATTATTCCGAACACAAACATAAACAGCACTGATATCGCTATACAGTGCTTGAGGATCAATTGTTCTCTCTTACTGTAAGAATTCGACTCAATTTTAAATAATTATAGAATACTGTAGTATTCATTGTCAAGCAGAGCCTTTGAAATCCATTAAAATTCATCCGCTTTCCGTCGTCTATTGCCGTTTCCGCCCTTCTTTTCAAGATCGATTCTAATTTCTGCCGTTTTTAGAATTTCTCTTCTTCCGATAAAGTATTTGATTTTAAACCCATAATCATCAAACTTTTTATCAAGATTATCACCGGAGGAACTAGATAAATCTTCTTTTTCTCCAATATTCTCACTTTTTTCTACATTTCTTAATATTATTTCTGCAAGCTGGAGATGATTAAACTGATCAGCAACCTCCTGCATTAAAACCTCACTTACCTTTGCGGGCAAGCTTACATCAATCCCGTTAATAATCGGGTTTTCGCTATAGACCCGGCTTATATCCAGATTGCCATAATTAAGAATAATTGCTTTTGGATTAATGCGAGAATTGAGAATAAATTCTTTTAAGTCCCCAAGGTTGATGACAACATCTACATTTCTCAGACCGCTTTTATAGTCCTTTGTGATGCCGATAGACAATCCGGTATCCGAATAGAACCGGTTCAGCTGTTCTTCAATCCTCTCCTTGGAATTTGAAATGACTGTCAAATATTTTACATAGTTGGCAAGCCTGCTTACCAACTCAAACAGAAAATCGTCCTGCATGCCATGAACAATCGTAATATCCAGGTCCCTAATATTCATTCCATAGTTGGAGTAGATTTCTTCAAGGATCTTTACGATCAGGCTCCGGTATAATCCGTTTCCATCTATCTTTTGTTCCTGGTGAACATTGATCCACGGAATATGGGATAGGCTTTCTGGAATATAAATGTTTTCTATAGAATGAAGGGACTTTAGATCATTGATGAATCGATTGATTTTTTCGATGCTGCCTTTACTCAGCTTTTCCAATTGTTCCGGCTCGTACGGAAGTCTTATTGCATATACCGCACTGTCCTTGCACAATTCCGCAGTATGAAGCCACTCTTCCGGATTCCCTTTTCTTAGCCTCCGCAGAGTATTGAGTATCACCTTAAAAACATTCTTTCCGGGTTCAGTATTCTCATCCTGAGCTTTACAAGCTAATAATAAGAAGTTTGACATGCGGTTGAGCCCTCATCCATGATTTGACTTTTACTTAATAGTATTTTAAGTGTGTGTAAAATATGATACAAAAAAGAGACAGATTTAATAACCTGTCTCCTCTTTATAATCTTTATTCTTGCAGTTAATTCCTATTAAAGCCGTTACACTGCGCTTTTATCTATTATGAAGATCTGTCGCTGTCCTTGAGAATAACGTCATGAGCGCCGCCCTCAATGATGCTTGTTGCTGAAACGAGAGTAATTCTGGCCTTTTGATGAAGATCCTTGATGGACTTGCTTCCGCAGGTACACATAGTTGCTTTGATCTTGCTTACTGTAATATCAAGGTTATCCTTGAGTTTTCCAGCATAAGGCACATAAGAATCAACGCCTTCTTCAAACTCCAGCTTACCTTCTCCACCCATGTCATAGCGCTGCCAGTTACGCGCTCTGTTGGAACCTTCACCCCAGTATTCCTTAACATAGTTGGTACCGATTTTCAGCTTTCTGGTCGGGCTCTCGTCAAAACGTGCAAAATACCTTCCCAGCATTACGAAGTCTGCACCCATTGCCAATGCAAGGGTCATATGGTAGTCATGTACAATACCGCCATCCGAGCATATAGGAACATAAATACCGGTTTCCTTATAGTACTCGTCTCTTGCTGCTGCGACTTCAATCACTGCAGATGCCTGACCTCTTCCGATCCCCTTCTGTTCACGGGTAATGCAGATAGATCCTCCGCCGATACCAACCTTTATAAAGTCAGCTCCGGCTTCAACCAGGTACAGGAAGCCTTCACGATCAACAACATTCCCTGCCCCGACCTTTACTTTATCATTAAATTCCTGCTTGATCCATCTCAGCGTCTCACCCTGCCATTCTGAATAACCGTCGGATGAGTCTATACAAAGTATATCCGCGCCTGCTTCAACCAACGCAGGAACTCTTTCCTTATAATCTTTTGTATTGATACCGGCACCTACGATCAATCTCTTCTGGGAGTCCAGCAGTTCCAGCGGGTTCTCCTTGTGACTGTCGTAGTCTTTTCTGAATACCATATACATGAGGTTCTGGTTTTTATCAATAATGGGAAGACAGTTGAGCTTGTGATCCCAAATCATATCGTTTGCTTCCTTCAGCGTGATACCCTCTGTTCCATAGATCAGTGAAGAAAACGGCGTCATAAACTCACTGACTTTCTTGTCCATCGGCGTTCTGCTTAAACGGTAGTCTCTGCTGGTTACAATACCAAGAAGCTTACCTGTCGGGGTACCGTCATCGGTAACCGCCATGGTAGAATGCCCCTTCTTTGCTTTCAGCGCAACAACATCCTTTAAAGTATGATCCGGCTTCAGGTTCGAATCGCTGATAACAAAGCCGGACTTGTATTTCTTTACCCTTTGCACCATCTCCGCCTGACTTTCTACGGATTGAGACTGAAATACGAAAGATATTCCTCCGCTCCTGGCAAGTGCCACAGCCATGCCATCATCCGAAACTGCCTGCATGATTGCAGAAGCAAACGGCAGATTGGTCTCTATGGAAGACTTTTCACCCTTCTTGAACTTCACAATCGGAGTCTTCAGGGATACGTTATCCGGCGTACAGTCCTTGGTTGTTAGGTTTGGTATAAGCAAATATTCATTGAAAGTTCTTGATGGTTCATTATAAAAAAACGCCATATTCTATCCTCCTCGATAAAATTTTATATATATTAAAATATTTTCCGGCAAATAAGTTTAAAAGACATTTTATATCAAACCATCATTCCTGTCAATGAAAAACGGACGTTTTCACAATGTTTTATTTTTAGTCCAAGGAATACTTCCTGTTGGCATTCTTTTGGGCCCACTCGTCGTAATTTCCAATACCCTTGAGGTTCGCGGCTAACGACTTCCATGCTGCTTCCTCTCCAAAATTGGCACTCCAGACGGCAGCTCCCGCCAATTGATATTTATGAACCAGAGATGCTTTCAATTCTATGGAACTTTTGTCTTCCAGCCAGAACTTATAGGATATCCCATCCTTTTTATACTCCGCATAAAACTGTCCGCTTGCTTCTTCCCACTTTACAGACGCTTTGTTCTCTTTTATGGTTTTTAATGCAGCTTCAATTGAAAGAGATTTTGCATAGGATGTCTTTTTCTTTCCGCTTTTATCGGTCTCTTCCTTCCACAGCCGGCTATAAAACGGAACCCCGAGAATCAGCTTCTCTTTGGGTACCTGCTCCATGACCTTTTTCATATTCTTTTCCACCCAGGATAATTGAGCATTCGGGCCAAAACTCGGCCAGCTTTGATCATAGGCCATCAGCATAACATAATCTACGGATTCACCGATGCTCTTGCGGTCATAACACAGAGACCAGTTTTCACTTCCATCCATAGGAGAGACACACATGGATACAACCAACCCTTGTTCCCTGAGGAAAGGCGTAATCTCCCGGACAAATTGAGTCAGTGCGTCTTTATCCTGAATATTGATATTCTCAAAGTCTATGTTGATCCCATCCAATTTATACAGAGAAGCAAATGCAAGAATTTGTCTTATGAGATTTTCCCTTGCATCCGTACTGTTCAAAAGCTTGTGCGTCATTTTCGTGTCCCCGAAGTCGTTTGTCAGCATAGCCCACACTTTGTACCCGTTTTTATGCGCCCAATCCATATACTTTGGGACCGCCCTATTAATCAGATCTCCTTTTTCATTGGCGACCTGAAACCAGGTAGGGCTTACTACATCGATGCCGTCAATCTTCTTAAGTTTTGAAACATCCGCTACCCCTTCATACATCATCTCCCAGGTGACACTGATCTTCCCTTTGGCCGGCTTCCACGCATTGCTTTTCGGTTCTTCCGGCGGAGCCCCCTGTTCTGTCACTGTTTTTACGGAAACGGATTTCTTCTCAACATATCCTATGCTTCCATCAGCAGTTCTTACTTTATACCACTTGTCCGTTTCTTCGAATACCCGTAGCGCTCTTTCTTCAGGTTTTTGCTCCATCGCTATTCTCTTTATAACCGGATACCGTATGGAGGTACCGCTTCGAACAGCAACAGATTTCCTGGTTGGTTCAGCAATCTGCTTGGAAGTGGCTGCATAGTCTATGACAACTACATTGTTTTCTTTGATATGCTTTACCTGGATCTTGTAAAAATCACTCAAGAACTCTATTGGAATAAATACGACATCCTTTTCAACCGATACCGACAATTTGAGGTTTACAGGCTTGTTGTTGACCAAAGCCTGAAGGCTTTCGGTCCGCATTCGAATCACCCGGTCCTTGGTCGTCACTGTCACCTTTTTTGAAGTGCTGTCCCAATAAATATTCTTGTCAATATACTCTTTCACAATACTGAAAGGAAGGAGGATTTCCCCGTCCTTGATCTTCACATTGTCTTTACTGCTGATCACGTTTCCGCCAATAACAAGGTTCAGCTTGTCCTCAGAAAAAGCCGGAACAACGCTGGTATTGGGTACAAAATAGTAATACGCTACTGCCAAGATCCCTCCGAGCAGCAGAAATATGGTAATGAGTAAAGCAATTCTGTTTTTCAAACCCTGACCCCCATAATTTAACATCATTCTACTAATTATTTATACATTTCATTATAATACGATTTCATCTTCACAGTATAAATAAATAATTACAAAGTTGTAAATTATTCATGACCAAGCCTGAAACCGCTTCCAGATGAAAATTTCTTGGTTTTCTCCGGGAGATAGGTTTATAATGAATAAAGAATTGTGTATACAGGGAGGCTTACGTGTTATGGGATTCAAAGACGCCAGTGTTTCTATTGTAAAATGTTCTCAATACCATTCAGTTGACGATGCAAAAATTGCTGTCCGCAAGGCGGTTGATTTTTTAGGTGGGATGGAATCCATCATCACCCCCGGAGATCATGTCCTGCTAAAGCCGAACTTTGTTTGTCCGGTAGATTATAAAACAGGAGCGACCACCAATCCCCATGTTATTTTTGCCATAGCCGAATTATGCCGCGAAGTCGGAGCAAAAAGGATTACGATTGCTGAAGGTCCCGGCATTGGCCAGGATATGGATGATGTATACGATCAGCTAGGGATCAGGGATATGGCGGCAAAGTACAACTGTCATGTGGTCAATATTCTGAAAGACGAGTTTACATACGTGGTAAACCCTTTAGGAAAGCATATTAAAAGAATTCGTCTTCCCAAAACTTTTATTGAAAGCAATGTTGTGATCAATATCCCGGTAATGAAGACTCATGATGCCCTTGCCGTGACGTTGGGTTTGAAAAACATGAAAGGGATTATTCATAATTCAGATAAAAAACGGTTTCATAAATGGGGTCTTGCCCAGACAGTCGTGGATCTAGGACACCTGGCCATGCCTGAATTGACCATCATGGACGGAACCGTAGCATTGGAAGGAATGGGCCCGGTAGTAGGGAGTCCTGTAAATCTTGGATTAGTCCTTGCATCTACAGACACAGTAGCTATGGATCGGGTTTGTTTGGAAATCATGGGCTTTGGGCTGGAGGAAGTAGACTACATCCGAATGGCTGGCGAGCAAGGACTCGGCTGTACCGACTTAAGCAGGATACGAGTCCTCGGAGAAGCCTTGGAAAGCGTCAAGAGACCGTTTCAAAGACTCAGCTTTGACTCTAAGCTGCTCGAGGAAAGAGGGATTACGGTAGTTGAATGTGACGCATGCAGCGGCTGCAATAATGCGATTAACTCCTACATCTACAGCCTTCATGTTAAGGGAGAACTAGACAAGTTAAGCGGCTGCACCCTGGTTTATGGGCAGACTCCCTCTATATCGGAAGAAGCCTCAGATAAAGTCATCCGATTAGGTGTCTGTACCCGAAACATGCAAGGCGCTAAAGGGGTCTATGTTCCGGGATGTCCGCCCCACCCCATGCATATTGATGATTATCTGGCCGGTGAGGGTCTTAAAAAAGAGTAAGGTTAACCTTTAAAAACTGGAATTAACAAAGGGGGTGCTCAAATTACTTTTGAGACACCCCCTTTATTATTTACTTAATATTACTCATGAACTTTTCTTGGGATATAGGTTTTGAAGGCATTCAGCATTCTTTGATCAGGCTCAAAGAATACGACTGTCTTCTGTCCCTGATAATTTGCAACCGTAAAGTAGACATCTTCAGAATCCATAGAAGATACAGCCTGGATTTGCTTTGCAATACGCTTGATCTCATCATTATAGTGTATGCTTTTCACTTTCGCAACAACCTCAAACTCCTTGCAGTTTGCACTAAAAACTCTCTTCCTCTTTCTCTGAGCAATAATCTTGTCTATATCAAGATCACCATTGGTCACTGCATACTCAAATTCAATATTTCTGGACTTCGCTACGTAATAAACTCCATAAATAACGGCAACAGCCACCACCGGCGCAAAGCCCGATAAAAACGGCAGTGAAAATGCAAACAGAGAAAGAACAACACCAGCGATGATTAATCCTGTGGTGATCAGGCGGTCTTCTCCGGTTTTTCTTTTCGCAACAATTTTCTCAATAAAAATATCCAATACAATTCCCCCTCGCACTACTTTAGTAGCTTATAATAAGTATTTAATAATTCCGTCTTCAAACTCGCCGCAAATCAACGGTTTATAAAGAACGCTGACTGAACCCTTCACACACTTCTCTACCTCAGGCTTTTCTACATATTCCAATGGGAGCACCAGCAATACTTTTATTTCCGGAAAGCTTTCACTGATTCCGTGGACTGTACCGACTACTGCCTGATCAAGTTCCACTGCGTCAATGATCGCTGTACGGGACATCTCCTCCGCAAAAAACTCCGAGGCAAACCTGAAGTTGTGATAAACCTCAAAATTCTCCGCCCCCAGTTTGATCAACTCTTCTCTGATTCCATAACTCTCATCCGGATCATAGCTGAAAATGGAGATTTTGGTATCAAAGCGCATTTCCCCATGCTTGCGGTAATCTCTCAAAACTGTCAGGGATTTTAAGTACTCACTTTCATACAAGGATATTTCCTTGTTGATGATTTTATTATTGCTTTCGGTTGTGCCTATAAACTGGATTCCATAACCGAACAACCCGCTGCTCTCTTTAAATCTCCTCATAATCCTGGCATCTGTTTTAAAGAGATTGCCCGAGTCAAAAGCAATTTGGATACCGACCTCGGCCCCCTCGTCCATTTCCTCGCAGGAAAGGATCATTGCACCCCCGCGGCTGATATTCTTTGCTTTGCTTTCTAATGCCTTGCTTTCCTTGGTCTTAATAACAACCTTCAAATCAGTATCAAAGCGGGAATGCTTTCTCTGGTTGAAGTACCGCTGCGCCAATTTATAAGTCACCGACAGTATGGAAGGATGACCGGAACCAATCTCTGCAACCTGTCCACTGACAAGATACTCAAAACCTGCTCTTTGGAACTTGACAATCACTTCTTCTCCTGCTTTCACCCCGGCTTCACTACTTAAAGAGTTGGCAAGCAGCTCAACGCCTTCCTCCGTAGAGTATAGAACAGGAGTTATGGACCATACCTCATTTAAAGAAGACTTCAGCTTGACCAGATTAACGTGCTGTATTGCATCCATCAATTGCTGCCTCGTGATTGCAGTAATTTCCATAATGAATCTCCTTTAGGAAGTTAAGAGTGGAAGGCGCTATGATTTTTGATTTGCCACTTACCTACTATTTTATACCTAAAAATGCATTATGTGAAGTACCAAAGATATTTCCTCCGGCGGCATTGTTCATATAGCCTTTCATCTGAATCTCACGGGCTTTGAAGCAAATAACAACAAAGACCCACAAGCTGAAACAGCTCATGAGTCTTTATTTTTAAACTTCAGTACTTGTTCTTAGTACATTCCGCCCATTCCGCCTGGCATTCCACCTGGCATTGGAGCTTCCTTCTCAGGAACATCCGCTACAACACTTTCAGTTGTAAGCACCATGGCTGCTACGGATGCAGCATTCTGGAGTGCAGAACGAGTAACCTTTGCAGGGTCAACGATACCTACTTCGATCATGTTGACATATTTTTCATTGAGAGCGTCAAAACCAACGCCTACATCACTGCTCTTGATCTTATCTACAATGACTGAACCTTCCAAACCAGCATTTGCAGCGATCTGTCTAACTGGTTCTTCCAGTGCTCTTACGATGATCTGAACGCCTGTCTTTTCATCGCCGGAAGTAGTATCGAGAAGTTTTGCAACCTTAGGAATTACATTGATTAATGCAGTTCCACCACCAGCTACGATACCTTCTTCAACTGCAGCTTTTGTTGCAGCAAGAGCGTCTTCTATTCTCAATTTCTTTTCTTTCATTTCAGTTTCAGTTGCAGCTCCAACCTGGATTACAGCTACACCGCCGGAAAGCTTAGCAAGTCTTTCCTGGAGTTTTTCCTTATCGAAATCAGAAGTAGTTTCTTCGATCTGTGATTTGATGGAAGCGATTCTCTTCTTGATTTCATTCTGATCGCCAGCACCATCAACAATGATTGTGTTCTCCTTCTGAATCTTAACCTGTCTTGCTCTACCAAGCTGAGTAAGCTTAGTTTCCTTAAGATCCAAACCGAGGTCTTCAGTGATCACTTCACCGCCGGTTAATGTAGCGATATCGCCGAGCATTGCCTTTCTTCTGTCACCAAAGCCAGGAGCCTTTACAGCTACACAAGTAAATGTTCCTCTGAGCTTATTAACTACGAGTGTTGAAAGAGCTTCGCCTTCAACGTCTTCAGCAATGATCAACAGCTTCTTGCCCTGTTGTACGATCTGTTCGAGGATTGGGAGAATATCCTGGATGTTGCTGATTTTCTTGTCTGTGATCAAGATGTATGGATCATCAAGCACTGCTTCCATTTTTTCTGTATCTGTGATCATGTAAGCAGATACATATCCTCTATCAAACTGCATACCTTCAACAACTTCAAGGTTAGTTCCCATCGTTCTGGATTCTTCTACAGTGATTACGCCATCGTTTGTTACTTTTTCCATAGCGTCTGCGATCAAGCTGCCGATAACCTCATCGTTTGCAGAGATGGAAGCAACTCTTGCGATGTCTTCTTTTCCTTTGATCTTCTGGCTAACTTCTCTGATTCCATCAACTGCTGTTTCAACAGCCTTAGCGATACCCTTCTTGAGGATCATTGGGTTAGCACCGGCTGCAACGTTCTTCATTCCTTCTCTGATAATTGCCTGAGCGAGAAGTGTAGCAGTTGTCGTACCGTCGCCGGCTACGTCGTTTGTCTTTGTAGCAACTTCTTTAACGAGCTGAGCGCCCATGTTTTCGAATTTGTCTTCGAGTTCAACTTCCTTAGCGATTGTAACACCATCGTTCGTGATCAATGGCGCACCGAATTTCTTATCAAGAACAACATTTCTTCCCTTTGGTCCAAGTGTAACCTTTACTGTATCTGCCAGCTGGTTAACGCCGCTTTCGAGGGCGCGTCTAGCTTCTTCACCGAATTTAATTTCCTTAGCCATTTTCTTTCCTCCTCGAGAATTATTGATATTTTAATATAAGATAATGTTCAAATTCATAGACTTAATTTATTACTCAACAACTGCAAGAATGTCGCTCTGCTTGAGGATTGTGTATTCCTGACCGTCAAGCTTTACTTCAGTGCCGGCATATTTGCTGATAAGTACTTTGTCGCCGACCCTTAATTCCATTTTAACTTCTTTGCCGTCAACAACAGTTCCAGGTCCAACAGCAACAACTTCCGCAACCTGTGGTTTTTCCTTTGCGCTGCCTGGTAATACGATACCGCTTTTTGTAGTTTCTTCACTTTCAAGCATTTTGATAACGACTCTTTCGCCTAAAGGTTTTATTTTCATATAGTTACCTCCCATAGAATTTTTTCGATTTATTAGCACTCACTTAAATTGAGTGCTAATCACATTAATAATATTATATAATATCCAAATGGTTATCAAATATGTGTTTTTTCAAAATTTTATGGTTTTAGGGAAAAAATAGCTATCATCTCATAATAGATTTGAAATTCATCATATTTCTCTATATATCTAAGGATATCATTGCAAGGTTTACAAATCATGGGCATAACTGAACAGCCATTATTTTGCCTCAAGCTCTCTTTCTTAGGCTTTTGAGCGTATTTTAGGCTTCGGCTCATTAAATTCCATAACATGGAAAACAATTGTGGTAAGGATTGCATAGTACCCGCTATTTCACGGCCAAGTTATTTTTTTCGTGGAAGGATGATCTTGAAAAGGTTTTGGGATCCGATATTTAAAAATTTGACATCCCCGATCTCTGTAAAGGCTTTTTTTATTCGCTGCATGCCGATACCGGTTTTCATAAACCGCCTTTTGCTGTCATAGGTGAGCAGGCGTTGGTAGAGCCAAGCATTTCTTCTTTCGGGGTTGTTTTCTTTCATAAATTTGTAGACGGTATTATTGGCGATAAGCGCACCCGGATTGCTGATCTCGATTTTCTTGTCATTTATGGTGACGGTGATTCCTCTGGCAGTATCAAGATAATCCCTGTGCACCAACGCATTGGCTATTGCTTCAAAGAGAGCCTCCATCGGATATCCGTCATCTTTGATTTTCTCCGATAGATATTGCGATACATCATCCAGCATTTTGAGGATATTCCCGTAAAAACAGCTTACTTCATCATTATATGAAACCTTGACATACACCTGCGGCAGAAAGAGAGAAGGATTTTTCCCGAAAAGAAGCATGGCTCCAATGGTCGGATGGTAACCGTCTCCGTCAAAGCTCTGTCCGATAATCCCCATGGCTTCGAGCAAGATTTCATTGATATTTTCACTAAAAACACCGAGGGTTCTGAAATAGTCCTTGATTAACTCAAAATCCATTTCAAAAATATCGGCATTTTTTAATACAATAGTTTCATAGGTCAGCAATCCGTTTTCCTGCATGAGGTTGGCTATTTCATTCCTCCTGGCAGTATCTGTCGTAGAACCTCTGCGGATATAAAAGGCACCGTTTTGCATCATTTGATGGGGCTGATGATTGCTCTTGTAGACCGTCAGAACAGCCAGCATTTTGCCGTCCATGTCGACAAAATCCACAGAAATAGGCACCGGTGGATCACACCGGTTATAAATGATTTGCTGAATCTGTTCCTCTTTAAAGTCTCCGGGGTCAATCCCAAGGATCCGCTTGGTCTTGTCTTCCACTCCAAAGATGATATACCCCCGGCCACCCCTGGAGTTGGCCATTGCAATCACATCCTTGGTGATCTCCTTTTTATCGCTTTCCGTAGTCAAATGCAAGGCGGCCTTGAAATCAAGCTTGGGTCCTTCTTCTTTTTTCAGCAGCTGTAATAGTTTATGCCTATCCACTTGACTACCTCCTAACGATACGAGCCCATCCTTTTCTTCCACAATTTGGACAATGAACATACTTCTGATCCCCTCCAACAGGACTGATAAAATCCTTCCAGCCTGTCAAGGAAAGCTTTGCCCCACATTTGAGGCAAATATATTCAAACGTCCTAGCATGCCATCTTGCAAGAAGTATTATTCCCGCAATAAAAACAGCTAGAATAAGCAAAATAAGGATCCAATAACTATCCATAAAAAACCCCTAAAAACCTTTGTGGCAAAATCAGCGTCGCTTCTTCAATTCTGAATAGACATCATCCAAGCTCATCCCCTTTTCTACCATCAACACCATGATATGATAGAATAGATCTGCAATCTCATAACGGACATCTTCTTTGGATGGGCTTTTTGCTGCTATGATGACTTCAGCCGTTTCCTCTCCGATTTTCTTCAGAATCTTATCTACGCCCTTTTCAAAGAGGTAATTGGTATAAGACCCTTCTTTCGGATGCAGCTTCCGATCGAGAACTACATCGTATACTTCATGCAAAACCTTGGTTAGGTCCTCATCACTTGCTGCTTCCTTACTCTCTGATACTGCTGCGTCTTTAATGGAAGTCTCATCTTGCTGTTTTCCAGCTTCTCCTATGCCTTCCGCATCAATTTTTCTATAGAAGCAGGAATGATGTCCTGTATGGCAAGCTGCTCCCTTCTGCTCTGCTTTGATCAGCAAAGTATCACCATCACAATCAACGCTGATGGATTTGACCGTCTGGAAGTGTCCGGAAGTCTCGCCCTTTAACCAGAGGGACTGCCTGCTTCTGCTCCAGTAATGAACTTTTCCGGTTTCTATGGTTTTCAAAAAGGCCTCTTTATTCATGTAAGCAACCATCAGGACTTCATCCGTTCTGACATCCTGTGTGACTACGGGAATTAAGCCTTTGTCATCAAATTTCAGCGCATTCAATATGTTTTCCATTGTTTCTTGCTCCTTATTCTTTGTTGATAGTTCTCAAATATAATCTTAATTATATTTAAAACGATGTAAAATATCTATCATCCTGCCATCTTGCAACATTTGTATTAATATATTCACGAATTCTTTTTAATTCATTTTCATTTTTAATAATATGTTCATGATATCCACGTTGCCATATAATTCGATAGCCATATTTGAAACACATTCTTGTTGTAACAGATTTATATCCCTGCATGATTTTTGGTAGGGGCGGACGCCCCTGTCCGCCCGCTTCATCAATCACAATAATTCCATGGATATGGTTTGGCATTAAACAAAATGCATCTATTTTTATGCAATCATGTATTTCATTGATTTTACTCCAATACTCATAAACAATTTCACCAATTTGATTTACTTGCATATTAGGCAGGCGGACAGAGGCGTCCGCCCCTACAATTTCTCCGAATAAATTATACCTATCTTTCACGCATATTGTTACAAAATAATATCCATCTTTCGAATAATCACAATCCGTTAATCGTAATTGCTTTCTTTGAGGCAAGTTGACCATCTAATCACCACACAGCAGAATTACAATTGGTTTTACAGCCTGACTTCTATTCCTTTATCCCTTAAATACTGCTTCAAATCCCTGATTTCCATCTCTCTGAAATGGAAAAGAGAAGCCGCCAGAACAGCATCCGCTTTTCCCGCAGTGACCGCATCATAGAAATGTTCCATCGTTCCGGCACCTCCGGAAGCAATGACTGGAATCTTTACGCTTTCGGATATCTTTCGTGTCAGTTCCAGGTCATAGCCTGCTTTCGTACCGTCACAATCCATACTGGTTAGAAGTATCTCCCCGGCGCCGTGCTTTTCAGCTTCAACTGCCCACTCCACAGCATCTTTGCCGGTATTGACCCTTCCTCCGTTGAGATAAACATCCCATCCGGATTGTTCCGCTCTTCTTTTCGCATCGATGGCAACAACAACACACTGGCTGCCAAAACGCCAAGCCGCCTCGGAAATCAGTTCAGGCCGCTTTAAGGCTGCAGAATTCACAGAGATCTTGTCTGCGCCGGCTTTGAGGATTTCTCTGAAGTCCTCAACAGTACGAATCCCTCCCCCCACAGTGAAGGGAATGAATACCTGCTCGGCAACCCTGCTTACAACATCCAGCATAATGCTTCTCGCATCCGAGGATGCCGTGATATCCAAAAACGTAAGCTCATCCGCACCCGCTTTGTCATAGATGGCCGCGATTTCAACCGGATCTCCTGCATCGCGGATATTTACGAAGTTTACTCCTTTAACCACCCTGCCTGCATGTACATCGAGGCAAGGAATGATACGCTTAGTCAACATGCTTGCTTCACCTATCCTATCTTACTCCTGGCTTATTTTCCCTCAGAAACAGCTGTGTTCATTTTTTGAACAAATAAGGAACTCAATTCGATCATTTATTTTGCTGCCTCTAAAGCTTCTTTGAGATCAATATTCCCGGTATACAGCGCTTTACCAATAATAGCACCCGCAACACCGGTTCCCTTGAGGTTTTTAATATCCTCTACTTTGCTGACACCACCGGAAGCTATGATATCGATCCCTGTTGCCTTTACTATTTCTTCCATCGCTTTAAGGTTTGGTCCGGCCAGCATTCCGTCGGTAGCTATATCCGTATAGATGATGGTCTTCGCTCCAAGATCCCTCATTTTCTTTGCAAAATCCACAGCCGTGAAATCACTGGTTTTCTCCCAACCTTCGATCGCTACCATTCCGTCTTTTGCATCGATCCCAATAACGATTCTATTCCCGTAAGTCTTCAGGGCTTCTTTCACCAGCTCAGGACTCTTAACCGCAGAAGTCCCAAGAATGACTCTCTCAATCCCTTTGCCGAGGATGGATTGAATCGTTTCCATGGTACGTATCCCGCCGCCTAGTTGTACCGGAATCTTAAGCTTGGAAGCGATTTCACTTACTACGGTAAGATTCTTTGGTTCTCCGGATCGGGCTCCATCCAAATCAACAACGTGAAGATACTGCGCTCCGGTGCTTTCCCACTTTTCAGCCATTTCAACCGGGTTTTCCGAATACACCGTTACCTCATCAAACCTTCCCTGAAGCAATCGGACGCATTTCCCATCTTTCATATCTATTGCAGGGTATAATATCATTACACTAATCCTCCATAACAAAAATATTGTCGGGCCGACAGAGGAGTCCGCCCCTATATATTCTATTACTATTTTGGCAGGCGGACAGGGTCGTCTGCCCCTACATATTTTCATTTAACTGTTTACGTTGTTTACCCAATTCTTCAATATGGTCAACCCTATTTCCCCACTCTTTTCCGGATGGAACTGGGTTGCATAGACCTTTCCGTTCCCAATGGCTACATCAAATTCCATACCGTACTCGGTCGTTGCAATAACAACCTCCTTGTCTTCTGCCGTCAGATAATAAGAGTGTACAAAATATACAAAGGGCACTTCCGGCAATCCATTGAAAAGAAGGCAATCCCGCTTGTACTGGATAGAGTTCCAACCCATATGGGGCACTTTCAAATTCAACTCGGAAGGAAGCAGCTTGATGGAGCCTTTGAATAAACCTAAGCCCTCAACCCTTTCGCCACCCTCTTCACTATATTCAAAAAGCAGCTGCATTCCCAGGCAGATCCCCAGGAGAGGCTTTTCTCGAGCAATAACTTCTTTAACGACCTCTACCATCCCTGCTTTTCTCAGACTCTCCATAGCATCGGCAAAGGCTCCTACTCCCGGCAATACTACGCCATCAGCATTCAGGATAAATTCCTTATCTGAAGAGATCTGCGCCTCTACGCCGATAAAGTGAAATGCCTTTTCCACACTTCTTAAATTTCCTACGCCATAATCTATAATTGCAATCATATGATCCACTCCTACTGTTGCAGTTACGGGTTTAAATCAACGCTCACCGGATGATTCCTCAAAATAGCGATATATAAATCAATGAAGCTATCGATGAAATCCGCGCAGTTTGGTTTATGGAAATTTCGAATTATAAACTGCGCTCATTATAACAAGGAGGCCACAAATTTCAATTTGATTGTGGCCCCATTGCGTACATCCTGCTCTGATTGAAATTCAATTTTAAATTTTCACTCGTTATTAACTCCGAATCACCATGATCCATGACCTAACGCGCTCTCTTAAAGCGCTAATTTTTTTCCTGTAATTCTTTCATAAGCCTCGATATACTTAGCTTCTGTCTTTTTGATAACATCTTCAGGAAGTTCAGGCGCCGGAGGCTTCTTATCCCAGTCGATAGCTTCGAGATACTCTCTCAAGTACTGTTTATCAAAGCTCTTCTGTGCTCTTCCGGGTTCATATTCATCCGCTGCCCAGAATCTTGATGAGTCCGGTGTAAACATTTCGTCTGCGATGACCAATTCACCGTCTACGAGACCAAACTCGAATTTTGTATCTGCAAGGATGAGGCCTTTACTCTCAGCATATTTGCTTGCTTTGTTGTACAATGCAATACTGGTGTCTCTCAATTTGTTTGCAAGCTCTGTTCCGATCTTGTTTTCCAGCACTTCGAAGGAAACATTTTCATCATGACCTTCCAGTGCTTTGGTTGAAGGTGTAAAGATCGGTTCAGGAAGCTTTTCACACTGCTTTAATCCTGAAGGCAGTTTGATTCCGCAGACGCTTCCTGTCTGGTTGTACTCTTTCAAGCCTGAACCTTCGAGGTATCCCCTTACGATACATTCCGCTTCCACCATCTTGATTTTCTTCACAAGCATGGATCTTCCCTGAAGCTCTTCCTTGAACTTGGACAAGCCTGCAGGATATTCACTGACATCGGTCGTAATCATGTGGTTTCCAACCACGTCTTTCGTGTAGTTGAACCAGAACTCGGAAATACTGTTCAGTACAATTCCCTTATTAGGAATCAGATTCGGGAAAACTACGTCAAAAGCGGATATTCTGTCTGTAACCACGATCAAAAGCTTGTCACCCAGATCGTATACATTTCTAACCTTTCCTTTGATGAATAAGGGAAGGTCAATAAAGCTGGTATCATTGATCAACTTAGCCATAAAATACGCTCCTTATAAAAGATTAAATATATTTGAATTTTTTTATTATACGTTTTTAGATTAGAGTGATCCTTTGGTGGATAACACCCCTTCAATCCTGCCATCCAACCTTGAAGCCTCATCCAGCGCCCTTCCAAAGGCTTTGAAGATTGCTTCACTGATATGATGGTTGTTGGTACCGTAAAATACTTTTATATGTAAGTTGATGCCTGCGTTAAAGGCTACAGCCCTGAAAAACTCTTCTACAAGTTCCGTATCCATATCACCCACCTTATCGGAGGTAAAGCTGGATTCAAAAACAATAAAAGGTCTTCCGCTCAGGTCTAGAGCAACCATTGCAAGTGCTTCATCCATAGGAACATAGGAAGCACCATATCTTTTGATGGACTTCTTTTCTCCCAGTGCCTCTTTAATCGCCTGCCCAAGTACGATACCTACGTCTTCCACTGTATGATGGGCATCTACATTCAAGTCTCCAACAGCTTTTACATCCATATCAAAAAGTCCGTGCTTTTTGAAAAGATCCAGCATGTGATCGAAGAAACCCACTCCGGTATTGATTTCACCGGTACCCTTTCCATCAATCAAGAAGGATAGTGAAATATCGGTTTCCTTCGTTTTTCTTGAGATTTGAGCGTTTCTATTCATGTGCTACCTCCACCCCCTTCTTTCAGGGGAATTTCAGCAAGTATTTTTACAAGCTTCATAAATATAAATATTATAACCTACAAAGAACCATTTTTCTACTTTGATTTTCCTTTTCAAACTTTCAATATCTCTTTTACTGCTTTGATCAAGCTGTCCATTTCTTCATCCGTCCCGATGGTGATCCGTAGAAAGTTGTCGATTCTCGGCTTGTTAAAGTATCTTACCAGAACGCCTCTTTCTCTCAGCTCCTGGAACAGTACCTTTGCAGAGATGTCTCCATGGCTGGCAAACAAAAAGTTTGCTTTAGAATCCAGAACCCTAAATCCTAATTCCTTCATCGCCTTGGAGACTCTTTCTCGAGTTGTAATAATCTTCTTTAGTGTCTCCTGGAAGTAAGCTTCATCCTTGAAGGCTTCAATAGCACCAGCAATGGCCAAGCGGTCCAGCGTATAGGAATTGAATGAGTTCTTCACTCTCTCCAGGCCTTCTATCAGATCCTTATGCCCCATGGCAAATCCGACGCGCAGTCCTGCCAAACACCTTGATTTTGAAAGAGTTTGTATGACTAAAAGGTTGGGATAGGTATCAATCAACTTTACAACCGACTCTCCGCCAAAATCAATATACGCTTCATCTACCATGACCACTTTGTCCATGTTGTTCTTGATGATCGCTTCAACATCCTTCAATGGTAAGGCTTGAGCTGTCGGTGACTTTGGATTGGAGATGATAATGCCGCCATTTTCATCATTAAATCTGTCCAGCGTTATATTGAAATCCTCATCCAAAGGAATGGCCTCGTAATCCAGCCCAAACAGCTCAGCATAGACAGGATAGAAGCTGTAGGTGATATCCGGGAAAAAGACTTTTCTTCCTTTATTAAAGAACGCCATAAAGGCAAACGCGAGTACTTCATCGGAACCATTGCCTACAAAGACCTGATCTTTTCTCAAGCTGTAATAATTTGCAATAGTTTCCTTCAGTTCGTCACAATTGGGATCCGGATACAGTCTCAGGCTGTCCCCTGCCGCTGCTTTGATTGCCTCAATCACTTTGGGTGATGGCGGATAAGGGCTTTCGTTGGTATTGAGTTTGATGTATTTTTTGTCTTTTGGCTGCTCCCCCGGAACATAAGGTTCTATATTCTTAACGGTTTCACTCCAATATTTGCTCATAATGACTTTGTTTCCTTTCTGGAACTCACCCCTAACCCCTCTCTTAAGAATAGAGGGGAACCGACATTATTTCTACCCTTCTTTTATGAAAGAGAAGGGGTTGGGGGATGAGTTTTGTTTTATTCCTTATTTAAATCTAACCCGTATGGCATTGGCGTGGGCACTTAAGCCCTCAGACTCTGCAAAGCGGATCACATCATCTTTAACGCCTTCCAAAGCTTTTTTTGTATATGAAATCAAACTGGATTTCTTGATAAAGTCTCCAACATTCAATGGTGAAAAGAACCTTGCTGTGCCGCTGGTTGGAAGTACATGGTTGGGGCCAGCAAAATAATCTCCCAGAGGCTCTGATGCATAGTGTCCAAGGAAGATTGCCCCTGCATTCTTTATTCCTGATAACAGATGGAAGGGTTCCTGCACGCACAATTCCAGGTGCTCCGGTGCAATAGCATTTACAACTTCAACAGCCTTTTCCAGATCTTCAACAATTACAATAGCGCCATAGTCGTCGATGGATTTTTTCATAATCTCTTTTCTGTCAAGTGAGTTCATCTGGCTTTCCAGTTCGTTTTTCACTTTTTCGGCCAGCTCTGTAGAAGTAGTCACAAGAATGGAGGATGCCAATATATCGTGTTCTGCCTGGGATAACAAATCCGCAGCAACAAAAGCGGGATTTGCGGTCTCGTCGGCAACAACCGTAATTTCACTAGGACCTGCAATGGCATCAATGTCGCAATACCCGTAAACAATCTTTTTTGCCATGGTCACATAAGCGTTCCCGGGGCCGACGATTTTATCCACCTTGGGTATGGTTTCGGTTCCGAAAGCCAGCGAAGCAATTGCCTGGGCGCCTCCGATTTTATAAATCTCATCCGCTCCGGCTTCATTTGCAGCAACGAGGACTACAGGATTGATACCATCCTTCTTTGGGGGTGTAACCATGACGACCTTTTCAACACCGGCAACCTTGGCAGGAACGATATTCATCAGCACTGAAGAGGGATATGCGGCTGTTCCGCCAGGCACATATACGCCAACGACTTCAAGCGGTCTATAAAGCTGTCCGAGAATAACCCCATCCTTTTCGGTTGAAAACCAAGAGTTTTCCTTCTGCTTTCCATGGAAGCTTTCAATATTGGCTTTTGCTCTCCGGATCACTTCCAGAAGCTGCGGATCCACCTTTTTATAGGCTTCCTCAATCTCTTCCTTTGAAACCCGCAGCAAGGCAGGTGTCAAATCCACCTGATCGAACTTCTTGCAGTATTCAATCAATGCACTGTCTCTTTTTGCCTTAATGTTCGCAACGATTTCATCCACCCGTGCAAAGATGTCCCCCAGTTCCATTTGGTTTCTTTTCTTCAATTTGTTATATAAACCTTCCAGGTTTTCCTTCCTCGTATCAAAGACCTGTATCATACCGTTTTCTCCCCTTCTCCAGTGGTTTTTACATTTTAATTTTATACTTCAAATGTGAGAAAACCACCACATTGTCCCCGTGTCCCACTGTTTAAGAATTGTTTCCGTTAGCAGGCGCCAGCTGCTTCCTCACTCCGTCGATAATCCAGTTGATTCTTTCACTTTCCATTTTCATACTTACACGGTTAACAACCATTCTTGCACTAATGTCCGCAATGGTATCAAGAACTACAAGTCCGTTTTCCTTCAACGTTCTGCCGCTTTCAACAATATCTACGATAACCTCTGAAAGTCCTACCAGCGGAGCCAGTTCAACAGATCCATTCAGCTTGATCACTTCAATGGATTCTCTCTTTTTACGTTCAAAATACTCTCTAGCGATTCTGGGATACTTGGTTGCAACCCTTTTATTGTTCAGTTGATCCAACTTTCCTTCAAGTTCGGCAGGACCTGCTACTACCATTCTACAGGCTGCAAAGCCAAGGTTCAATACCTCATATAGATGTCGGCCTTCCTCCAGCAGTGTGTCTTTTCCTACAATCCCGATGTCTGCCGCCCCGTATTCTACATAGGTTGGGACATCGCTGGGCTTTACAAGAAAGAACTTGATCTTGTTCTTTTCATCCATCAGGATCAGCTTTCTGGATGAACCTTTCAGTTCGGAGCAGTCAATCCCGATGTTTTCAAATAATTCTATCGTCAAATCCGTTAATCTTCCCTTTGAAAGCGCAATGCTTAAATATCTCATTTTTCTGCCCCCAATTCACTGAAAGTCGTCTTCGTGACCTCACCGGTCTGCAGATTGTACACTTCAATATTTTCACTGTCCAGAACCTTCAGAATTCCACCGATGCCTTTACTTCCAGCATACTCTTTGATGCCCTCCAGGCTATCCCCTGTGATGTCCATTTCTACCACAAGGCCTTGGCGTCTGAGTTCGTCGCAGATTTTAATCGCAGTTTTTCTTCCGCCGGCATTGTAGCATACAATACTATCAACACCCGGTTTATCAGTAGTGATTTTCTGTCTGTCCAGCGCCATCATGATCATGTTAATTCCTAAGGAAAACCCTGTGGCCGGACAGTTCTTGCCGAATTTCTCAATTAAACGGTCATATCTTCCGCCGCTCAGGACCGGGAACCCAACGCCGTATGTAAAGCCCCTGAATATGATTCCGGTATAATAATTCAAGCTTTGTACGGAGCCGAGATCTACGGATACATATTTACTTAATTCGTAATCGTCCAATATTTTTAATACCTGTCTCAAGTTCTCAAGCGCCTTTAGAGAGCGCTTGTTGGTTGTCATTTTTTCTACCCGGTCGATGACATCTGTTGAGCCGAACAATCCGGGAAGGCTGAAAATAAGCTCCTTCAGATTATTGCTGATCTTGTGCTCTTTTACAAGTTCTTCAACAGCCAGGAAGTCTTTCTGATCGATCAGTACTCGCATCTGCTCGATTTCCTGCTCCGATAGTCCGGTTTCTTCCATTAATCCTTTGAAAAACTCAACCTGGCCGATATCGATCTGGAAACTCTCAAGTCCCATAGCACGCACAGCTTGAATCGCTGTCGCGATGACTTCAGCATCCGCCTCAGGTGATCCTGCTCCGAGGATTTCCACTCCCGCCTGGGTGAACTCCTTCTGCTTGCCGCCGCCCAGCTCGTTATACTTAAAAGTATTCCCGATATATGAAAACTTAAGAGGATATCTAGCATCCCTGAACTTGGTAGCTGCAATTCTTGCGATGGGAATCGTGATGTCCGGCCTTAAGACCAGAATCCTTCCCTGCTGGTCAAAGAATTTGAACATGGTTTCCTGGGGGGTAATATCCGATTCCACTGAAAAGGCATCATAGAATTCCAGGGTTGGCGTTTCAACCTCATTGTATCCGCAGCTTCTGAAAATGTCTCTGAGCTTGTTTTCAAGATTGCGCTTCAAAAAGCACTCTTCAAAAAGTATATCCTGCACGCCTTCCGGTGTATATATCTTCCACTTTGGCAATCCAAGCACCTCACTTTATCGCTTTACTATGGTAAATCACTAAAATTTGAATAAGTAAATTATAAGGGGTGATTTTTCATTTGTCAATAATTTATTTCACTACCAATAAAAATGTCAAGGGACTATTGTGCCTGCACAATAGTCCCTTGAATAAATTTTTTTACAAGGACAAATTCTCCAGTTTTTCCGATTCGTGTACCACGTCCTGCGCAGTCGCGGAGATTTCTTCCGACTTTGCAGTAATCTCCTGGGCTGCAGCAAGAATGTTATGGGAGCCGGAAACCATCTTTTCAACAAAAGCGCTTAAATCCTGTGAAATATTATTCATCTTTTCTAAAGATGCCATCGCTTTTACTTTGGTAGCCGCTGCCCCTTCCGCCGATTCCCTGCTGGAGTTTGCAAGCTTCCTGATCTCTTCTGCAACAACAGAAAAGCTTTTTCCTGCTTCTCCCGCCCGGGCTGCTTCTATGGCCGCATTAAGAGACAGAAGATTCGTCTGCGTCGCTATAGCGATTACGTCATCCGACATTTTTTCATATAGTTTGAGGCTCTCTTCAATGTCCGTAATCGCGTTGATCATTCCCTGCGTATCTGTTTCAATTTTAGATGCTATCTCCGTAATATCCGAAATCTCCTCCGCATTGGAAACATTCCCTTGAGAGATTTCGCTGATGGAGTCGGAAATGATCCCTACTCCTCTTTTCAACTCAACGATAAACTTTTTTTGTACCTCGGAAGCATCCCGGGTTTTTTGAAGCAGTTCTTCAATCTGCTTTCTTTCTTCCAATACTTCCTGCTTCTGCATGCTGATCTCATAATTCTTATAAAACACACAGTTTTCCGGATGGTTGATTCCGTTATAAATTGCCATCGCCATGTTTTCACAGGAGCCATAGCCACAAGCCCCGCAATTAATCTTTCTATCTGCTTTTGTTTGCTTATGTATTTTGATATAAGCATCTTCCAATTCTTTTTCCGAAGGCATTTTACTTTGCTCAAGCTTGTTTGAATAACCTCTTAAAAAGTCCTCCAGCTTCAGCGTCTTGTCAAACTGCCGGTAAAGTTTCTTCAACAGCTGTTTTTCCCTGCTCCCGTGAATTTTCTTGAGCAGGCCCCTTGCTGTTTGATTTGCCCGTCTTCTTTTTAACAGTAATTCTTCTACATCATCGGTAGTCAATTTATTCTCTGTTCCGGTACCCTTGTTGCATCCCTTGGTACAGTTAAGACAGTCAATCAGAAGCGGCAGTTCTTTAGAACTTCCCTTTTTGAACCGTTCTATGTATTTGGGGAGGTAATCATAAACTTCGCTGACTCCTTCAATCTGTTTGATCCATATCTCGTCTCCCAGAACAGCCTCAACATTCCGCCTTAATCCTCCCGGACTGGAATATATGAATCCAAGAACTGAATTCATACTGTCAAAATCCTTTTCAGGGTATTGCAGCAGATTAATCTTCTTACTATCGATATACTGCAACAGCTTTTTAAATGTAATGTTATAAGAAATAAGGTTTCCTGCCTTCGGATCAGAAAACTCATCACTTTTTGCGATGCACGGGCTTAATGCTCCAATCCGGTCTGAAATCCCTTTATATTTTTTCATGTAGGCTGCCGTACAGCCCATGGGAGACTGAACCGGACAAAGTTTTTCCAGAAGCTCCGGGTGATACATTTCTATGAAATTCACAATGGCTGGACAGGGCTGTGCAATAGTGCCCGCAGCATTGTTTTGAGTAATCCACTTAAGATAGGCCCATGTGGTGATATCTGCACCAAACCCTACCTCATAGACATTTTTTACCCCCTCCTGTTTCAACCATCCGATGATCCTTTTGTAGTTGTCAGGAAAATTCGTGATGAAAGCCGGAGCGGCAATTAAAGAAATATTCTGATTTTTCATGTCCTGAAAAAAGGCTTCCGTATCATCCTCATATCCGCGTACTCCATGCTCACACTTTGAAATACACATTCCGCATCGAATACACTTTTCCTGATTGATTCTGACTCGATTTTCCCCTTCTTCATTGATAAAAGCAACATTGGCTTCCTGACAAGGACATCCTACAATACACTTGTTACACCCTATACATTTCTCTTCGTCGGTAAATATCAACTTTCTTCTTTTG
>JAOAAU010000056.1 GCA_026418695.1 Clostridia bacterium | reverse complement strand
TGGAGCCTGATATCATAACACTGGCCAAGGGAATTGGCGGAGGGTTTCCACTGTCCGCGATGTTAACAAAGGAAAAGTTGAATATATTTGAACCTGGAGACCAGGGGGGGACATATTGCGCGCAGCCCTTGGCAATGGCGGGTGGGACTGCTGTAATAAGTGAAATTATCGAAAAGAAAACTTGTAAAAATGCGGGGCAGATTGGGGAACGGATATTTGAAAAGCTAAACGCTATTAAGGACAAATTCGGCCTGAAAAATATCCGCGGAAAGGGGTTACTGATAGCCTTTGACCTTCCTGAAGAAAGAGGTGCTGAGGTTGTTAAGGAATGCTTGAAACAGGGGCTTTTGGTCAATACTCCGAAACCGGCAACAATAAGGTTAATGCCTGCGCTGATCGTTTCCCGTGAGGACGTGGATGCAATGATTGAGATTCTGATAAAAGTTCTAGAAAAGGTATAGAGAATATATAGAAGCTCTTATTACGTATGATCAGGCTTTGCTCCGTGCAAGGCCTGATCAAAACATGTTTTGGTAAGGATTCCTTACATTCATGAATATTGAAAGAGTGTTTTGCCAGATTAATGTAGAGTTACTGTAAATATTATGCATTGAGTCGTGGATATTATCATGGGATAATTAAGTTATCAAATCAAAATATCATGATTTCTGATTTTTACAATTTCAACCCGCCATCGTAGAGGACGAGATTTTACATTTATTGTCGAAATGTGATATTATAAGGAAACAAAGATAGCTTTCATGATCTAATGCTTTTCTGTTCATATGCAAATGATGATTTCTGATGGAAGGGGTTCCGAATGAGCTACATATCTAAAATCAGCAAACTGGTTTCAATTTTGCTTTTATTTGCAGTATTAATGATTTCCATGACTATGCCGGAAGTGTCCCGTGCGGCCGATATTCCCAATGACAGCATATTAAAGGAAAGGCTGAATAATGCTGTCGCGCTGTTCGTAGGCAGTCCGAAAGCTTATGTAAATGGTGGACTGACAAGAATAGATGAAAATAATTCGGAAGTCAGACCGGTGGTTAAAAATAGCAGGACCCTGGTTCCAATCCGGTTTATCAGTTCAAACCTTGGGGCCGATGTGCAGTGGGATGTACCAAGTGCAACGGCCACTATCACCTCGGCTTCACGAGTAATAAAGATTAGGCTTGGAAGTAACGTAATGAATGTCAACAATCAGGATGTGATTATTGATACCGCTGCTGAATCTATTGGAGGCCGTACCTTTGTCCCTCTTAGAGCCTTATCCAATGCCCTGGGGAAAAGTGTTTTCTGGGATGACCGGGGATTGATCGTCATCAGCAGCGAAGAAAGGGTTTTAAATCCTTCAGTGGATCAAGCAGTCATTGAAACACTGATTGCTAGTTTTGAGGAACCGATTTCCTATGAAAATACGACAGTAACAACATCAGCAGGAAACAGAAGTGTGAAAGTCATCAAAATAAACCCCAAACACCCGGATATCCGATTTGAGGTTGGATTGCCAAACGGAAGGCTCAATCAGACAGAAGATTTCGAAACTATGGTTAAAAACAAAGGAGCTTTTGCGGCGATCAATGGGAATTTCTTTACGAGCTATGATGTCATCAAGGATCCTATTGGTCATATCATGGTAGATGGAAAGCTGATATACATGCAGAGCGGTATTACTACCGTCGGATTCTCAAAAGATGGACAGGTCCGGTTCAGCAAAGCCAATACGTTTGTTAAAGGGACAGGAAAGAACGGAATGACCTGGACAGCCTATGAAGTTAACACACTTACTCAGAGTTCGGATGTATCCATCATGTATACACCCGAAAGAGGAGATTCGGTAAATATCAAAGTGAACGGATATGTAGCATCTGTTGTCAATGATGTAGTTGTTAGCAATGATTACATTCACGCGCCTGCGACCGTCAATATCCCTTCCAATGGATATATCGTTTTCTTCGGCGATGGATATGCGAAAAGCTATGGAGGCCAAAAAGCTTTCGTTCCAGGGAGTAAAATTGATTCCTGGTATTATATGCTGAGCAATTCCAATCCATCCTTTGACTGGAACAATCTTACCTGTGCAATTACGGGAGGTCCTGATCTGGTGCTGAATGGACAGAAGTGCCCGCCATCAACCCATCCTGCATTTGCAGATTCCAGATTTACCACGGCAGCAAGTCCAAGAACTGCGTTAGCGGTGACAAGTAACGGCAATATGCTGCTGGTTTCGACTTCGAATGTAACCATTGCTGAGTTAAAGGAAATCATGGTGAAGCTGGGAGCCAAAGATGCCATCAACCTTGATGGTGGAGCTTCAACAGCGATGTATTATGATGGGAAAGTGGTTTCAAAACCGGGAAGAAAACTGGAAACGATCTTGTACGTTCATTATAAATAAGGACAAATTATTGAGAAAAACTATAAAAATCCGCTCCGAGGATTACTGGGAGCGGATTTGTCTTTATTACAATTCACCTGTGTTATACTTCCTGATGATTTCCTGAAAGGTTACTTTACTGCCCATCAATGAGATTCTCGCAACAAACAGCTTCAAATGCTTGATGAAATCCTTGTCCTTGGTAAGGATCCTGAAGCCAAGCCGGAACACGTTGTCGATGGGAATGGAATATACAACTTCGCATTTGACCTCATAAGATAAGTGGTCCAGGTTGAGTTTGAAAACAAGGATATCTCCCTCAGATTTAGGGTGCTCGCTGATGGCTCCGATTCCACCCATGGAAACATCAAATACTGTGAAACCAAAGGGTTCAGTCAGCTTTTGCGGTTCTTCCGAAAGAGATGGGCAGAACATTCTGCAGTCAATACGCTGGATATACCGGACTCTGACAAATAACCTTTTCTCAGCCAGGTATTTGGGGTCAACCTGCTTATTCAAGTACCAGTCGTTTCCCCACAAGTTGTCATCCAGGGACTCCTTTGGAGGCTCCTGTGCAGGTACTTCGGGCTCGGTCTCAGGAACATATAGGTCGCTCTTTTTAAGCAGCTCTACTTCTTTCTCTTCGCCTTTTTTCGGTTTGCCGGTGCCTATTGTAATTCTGTTATCAGCCATACTCATTCTCCGTGCGTTGATTTATATGCTGCTTATATACTCCATTTTATCATATATTCCACCAAAAATCTTAATGAATTGCGGATGAGTCGTGAAAAAATAAGGAGAATTTGAAATGTAACTGTATGCATTCATTTAGTAACTTTTTCGCATGAAGCATTTTTACCTGAAAAGGTTTTAAAATATGACTAAAGTCATATTATTTGCTTGAAGAATATGACCATTGGCCGCAAACATATTACTAAAAATGCATTCAATCAAAGAATAATTCGTGTACAATGATAAGCATAGGGAATATATTTAGAAAGAGTGCTTGTATTTGAATCGGGGGCAGTCTTATGGCCGGTATTATTAGAAGGGTGCTGGGAATAATTTCTACAGCGATTTTTTTAACTACTGTATTGCTTTACCTTGAAGGTTTTATTTTCTACTCATTCCATGGAAATCTAGGATTTCTGCTGTCCTTCTTTGCAGGACCTATCGGCCTGGTTGCAGGCCTTGTCGGAATGAAGGGAAAAAGCAAGCTTAGCCTATGGGGGGTATATGGTAACGCGGCAACAATGATATTTGGTTTTCTTTTTATTCCATTTGGATATATTATGGAATGGGTTTCCAAGGGACTGCACTAGTTCCTTGGTCATGAATGAAGGGGAGGAATAAGGATGAGTCGAAAAAATGTGAAGTGGCTTTATGCGGAAATCCCCAAGCTGGTCAGTGAGGGTATATTGTCCGGAGACATGGCAGATAAGCTGCATCAATATTATGGTGAGGGTGATGAAGGAAAAGGGTTAAAGACTGCACTGACTATCTTTGGTGTCTTGGGGACTATTCTGATTGCTGCCGGAATCATACTGATTCTTGCAAAGAACTGGTCGGAATTGTCGAGGGAACTGCGAACGGTAATAGCATTTTTACCGCTTGTGGCAGGGCAACTGCTGGCGTTATATACCTATCTGAAAAAGAAGGATTCTGTTGGTTGGAGAGAGGCATCTTCTTCATTCCTGATGATTGCCGTGGGTGCTGCCATATCTCTTATCGGTCAGACCTACAACCTTCCAGGAGATTTTGACGGTTTTATGTTGCTATGGATGCTGCTGGGACTACCGTTGGTATATCTTCTGGATGCGACCCTTCCTGCTCTTTTCTATATGATTGGGATTACTGTTTGGGCGGGATCTGTGCAGAGCAACAACGGAGATGCATTGTTTTTCTGGGCGTTGCTCGGTCTCCTTACCCCCTATATCTATAAAAAAATAAAACAAAACCAATACTCCAATCCATCGGTCTTTCTTTGCTGGTCTTTATCCGCTGTGATGTGTGCCGCAATTGGGATTACCCTTGAAAAAGTGCTCCCGGGGCTTTGGATTATCGTTTACTGTGGTTATTTTAGCTGCTTGTATCTTCTTGGAGAGCTTCGCTTCAAATATTCACCGACGATTTGGCAGCAGCCTTTTAAAGTCGTTGGCACCCTTGGGATGCTGGGTGTATCCTTCATTTTGACATACGAATGGCCATGGAACCATATTGGTTGGAGAAATTACAGGCATACTGCAGGGTACAATGAAATTGCAGGATATTTCGATTATGTTGTTCTAGCGGGTGTTGTTCTAACAGCATTTTACCTATTATATGCCCATTGGCGGAAAAGGGATGCGTACAGTGTTCTTTGGGGCTCGGCAGTTGTACTGTCCCTGGTAGGCTATACGGCAGCTCAATATGCAGATTCCATGGCAGCGATGCTTCTATTCAATGCATATTTGCTTCTGCTGGGAATAGTTACAGTTATTAAAGGAGTACGCATAAAGAACTTGGGGGTTACCAACGCAGGGATGCTGATTATTACGCTGCTGGCATTGCTAAGGTTCTTTGACAGCGATCTGGGATTTGTTGAGCGCGGAATCGCATTTATCCTTGTGGGGGCTGGGTTCCTCGTATCAAATATTCTAATACTGAAGAAGCGGGGTGAAGGCCATGAAAAATAAAAAGATATTCCTGGTGCTTTTTATCGCTCTGATGCTGGCACAGCTGATTGTCCCTGCATATATGATTGTTCACAGGGAACTGGTGCTGCACAATGGTAAACAATATAAATTCAGAGTCCAACCTGTAGATCCTTATCATCCACTAAGAGGAAGATATGTCAGCGTCCATCTGGGAGATTTGCAGATGACTGTTCCCAAGGATGAAAAATATTATGGAAATCAAGCCATCTATGCTTTGATCACAATCGATGACATGGGGTATGCCAGATTTACCGGTATATCGAGGACAGTACCCGAAAATGGAGAGTATATCAAAACGAAGGTTGCCTATGTCTATGATGAGAATGGCGGACAAAAGCATGTACAAATAGAAGCCCCTTTTGACCGATATTATATGGAAGAAAAGATGGCTCCACAGGCGGAAAGGGAATATAACAAGCATGTAAGAGACAGGAATGACAATGTATATGTCACGGTGAAGGTTCTTTCCGGCTCGGCAGTGCTTGAAAGACTGTATATCGAGGGAATGACCATTGAGGACTATATCAAAAGTAACAAAGGCTAGGTAAACGGAACTTAACAGAAAAGAGATTTAAGAGCAGAAAATGGTATTCAAGTATTTATCAATAGAATATAGTGCTGGTATATTAAAAACCCTATAAGAAATTTATAGGGTTTTTGGCATGAAACGAGGGATTGGAGGATAAAAGAAATTATTATTGTATAACCTTAAATTGTTACTGTATAATATACTTGGCAAAGAAATATAGGTTCAAGGGCTGTCAAGCATGTAACGTGCTGAAGGATCGTAATGAAGGAAGAATTTATGATCCTGCGCGTGATAATGATGAAAAAATGAAGTCTAATTTTAAAAATGCAGAATATAGGAGGACAAAAGAATGGCTAAAGGCGGATTCCCTGGATTTGGCGGAAACATGGGCAATTTAATGAAGAAGGCACAGAAAATGCAAAAGGATATGGAAAAACTGCAGGCAGAACTTCAGGAGAGAAGTGTGGAGGCAACAGCTGGCGGCGGAGCGATTACAGTAGTTGCAACCGGCAAAAAGGAAATCAAAGAAATCACGATAAAACCTGAGGTTGTGGATCCTGATGATGTTGAAATGCTCCAGGATTTGATTCTTGCTGCAGTAAATGAAGCACTCCGCAAGGCAGATGAAATGGTGAATTCCGAAATGGGTAAAATCACCGGTGGATTGGGCGGACTTCCAGGATTATTCTAATTGACAATTGATGATGGATAGTTGACAATTATGTAATTCATTCAAATAGTGAAAGCATTGGATGGATCAATGAAATGCTGGTACAGGAAGTAGTGCATAAAACTGTTTCATTAATTTCGGCTATATAGATATCAAAATGTTTGTATGGATAGGGCTTAGTGGCGAAAGGAGCCGGGAGAACTGTCCAAGAGCAGTGATCAATTGTCAATTTATTCAAGGATGTGAAACTAGATGAGTTTATTTTCGCCCCCAGTGGCAAGATTGGTTGAAGAGTTTGAAAAACTTCCGGGCATCGGACATAAGACAGCTCAAAGGCTTGCATTCCACGTCCTGAATCTTACACCTGAGAAGGTAGAGAATCTGGCTGGTGCAATCATAGAAGCTAAACAGAAAACAAAGTATTGTTCCGTATGCAGCAATCTGACAGAGTCGGACCCCTGCTCACTATGTGGCAGTACAAATAGAGATCATTCCATTATCTGCGTAGTGGAAGACCCCAGAGATGTTGTTGCGATGGAGAGAACAAGAGAGTTCAAGGGAACCTATCATGTACTTCACGGAGCGATTTCACCGATGGAAGGGATCGGTCCTGAGGATATAAAAATCAAGGAACTTCTGGATCGGATCAGAGAAGGAAATGTCAAGGAGGTTATATTGGCTACCAACCCCAAAATAGAAGGGGAAGCAACCGCCATGTATATCTCCAAACTATTAAAGCCTCTAGGCATACGGACAACCAGGATTGCCCACGGCATTCCTGTCGGCGGAGACTTGGAGTATGCGGATGAAGTGACCCTTACAAAGGCATTGGAAGGAAGACGGGAAATCTAATAATAAGAAACCAATCATAAAAAATAAAACCGGAGAAAGCACAAGCTTTCTCCGGTTTTTCCATGGGTACGTTTAAATATTCGATTCTCTCTCTTAAGTTAGTGAGACTTCCTTGGGCGCTTTCTTAGTTACCAATGCTGTAATGGTCTCAATTGCAACCAGGACAGAAAGTATGATCAGTAAAAGTGAAACCCAGGGAACTGCCGGATGGCCTTTTCCCAGTACCCAACCATCAATGATGGCTACAACCAGAGCCCAGTTGGATATGATAAACATGAATGCGGCAGGGATAAAGGAAACAAGCCATACCTTGGGATTCTTTGCGGTTTTCAAAAGCCACACGGTGATCCCGATCAGCGCTAGTGAGGCCAAAAGCTGGTTGGAAGCGCCGAAAGTATTCCAGAATATTTTCCAAGCCGGCACCGGCTGCCCTTTTGCATCCAGCATGGTCTGAAAGATGAAGAAAACAGGTACACCGGCGGTCAGAACTGTACCCAGAAGTTTTCCTGTCCAGTTTTTCAATCCTGTCAGCTCTTCGATGATATATCGACCCAGGCGTGTGCACACATCCAGAGTATCATAAACAAAGGTTGTAAACGCCATCAAACCGAAAGTGATTCCGTATACAGCCGGAATACCGATAAGCTCCAAAAACTTTCCGATACCGGAGGCATAAATAAAATTTGGAGCCTTGGTAACTAACTGGGAATCCTTGGCTAAAATCATAACGCAAGCAAGGGATACTACTGCAACCATTCCTTCCAGCAGCATTGCGCCATACCCTATCGGCTTTGCATCTGTTTCCTTTTCTAACTGTTTACAAGTCGTTCCGGAAGAAACAAGCGCATGGAACCCGGAACAAGCGCCACAGGCAATCGTTATGAACAACACAGGAAACATCGGGAACCAAAAACCTGAGCCCATAGTACCATCGGGGCTAAGGTTTGTGAAGGCAGGATATTGTACCGAGTAACCACCGAAGATAACTCCAATACCGGCAGAAATTAATGCCGCATAAAGGAAATAGCCGCCTAAAGCACCACGAGGCTGTAACAGAAGCCACATTGGCATAACGGATGCAACCAGGCAGTATACGAGAATCAGAACACCCCAAACCTTCTGTGTTGTAGCGGCGTTATCTATAGGCAGGGAAACGGGTAAAAAACGGCCTGCCCATATGGCAACCCCTACCAGGGGGAGAAATATCAAGACAGCAAGACCTTCTTTTAATTTGAAGTATCTCATCATGAGTCCCATAATGATCGGAATAATCAAATACATGATGGAGGAGGAAGCAATAGCTCCGCCAGTAACCTTTTCTCCAGATTCAAGGGTTACAATACCGACGAAGGAACTGGCTGTGATATCCGTGAATGCGATGATGACATAGACAAGAGCGATCCATATGAAGGCCATGAAAAGAACCCAGGCACGATTGGACACGTTTTGCCGGATAACTTCCGTAATGGAGCGCGCCTTATGCCTTACAGATGCTACAAGGGATCCCATGTCGTGGACGCCGCCGATGAAAATTGAACCGACGAGGACCCAGAAGAGCGCAGGTACCCAACCAAAAAGGGTTCCTGCCAGGATAGGGCCGTTGATAGGTCCCGCGGCGGCTATCGCTGAAAAGTGCTGACCTAAGAGCATGCCTTTTTTTGCAGGGACGTAGTCCTGGCCATCATTCAGCTCGACGGCCGGAGTTTTTTGAGTATCGTCCAATTGAAAGGCTTTTTTGGATAAAAACTTTCCGTAAGTAAAATAGGCAATCAGTAAAATAATCGCCGATCCTAAAACGATGAATAAAACGTTCAAAATACCACCCCTCTAAGTTACTATTCTCCCGGAAGCCATTCCGGGGCTGAGACAATATATGTGAATATATTGAATCCGGATGAAATATGCATGTGCATCAACTTAAGGGTCATCAAAGGCTTGGTATTTAACAGTAATGAAGTGGATGAATTATTGTTTATACAGGTCGGGTACTATATTCAAGCAGAAAGAACTCTAAAAAATCTTACAAAATGATTATAGCATCATGAGTGTAATTTAATTACATATTTCCTGGAAATTTAAAAACATAATGAAGGGAAAGGGTTGCTTCCAGCAATGTAGTGAAGCTTTTGTCGGTGTAATGATTGTTTTCCGGAAGAGTAATCTATATATTAAATATGTTAATTGACTAATTGAAAAAAATTAATCAATGCATTAAAAATATTTATAAAAGCAATTGACAATCAAATTTAAAAGGATTACTATAGTATTAGTTAATAATATTTATCATAAACTTTAGATATTTAAGAGAACATATTAAACAAATCAATATATTTAAGAGGTGAATTATTATGGCATCAGAAGTTCTTGGAAAATGCCCCGTTTGCGGAAGCAATACGGAAGTAACAAAAATCAGCTGCAACGAATGTGATACAACCATAGAAGGACATTTCCATTTGTGTAAATTCTGCAGGCTCACACCTGAACAGAAATCTTTTATAGATGTGTTTATCAAATGCAGGGGAAACATCAAGGAAGTTGAAAAGGAACTGGGGGTCTCCTACCCGACGGTGAAAAACAGATTGGAAGATGCTGCAGGGGCTCTAGGATATAAGGGAGAGCCTGAGCCGGCAAACCCAACCAAGAGAAAAGAGATCCTGGATAAGCTGAACAGCGGAGAGATCGGCGTTGAAGAAGCCCTTAACCTGCTGAAGGAATAGCCAATCATGCGAATTGTAAAATATAACGGACAGCGTAATTGCTACGAAGTGGAATATTAGGAGGTATTGGATTTATGTCGCAAAGTGAGGAAAGATTACTTATACTTAAAATGCTTGAGGAAGGTAAAATAACAAGCGAAGAAGCATCAAAACTGTTGGAAGCCCTGGATGGGACCCAGAGACAAAGTGGAAATGAGAATTATTCCAGACAGCAGAAAGGACAGACCTATCACGAAGAAATATTTAAGATGCGTGAGAGAATCAATGATTGGAGAAAAGATATCAAAAACAATTACAATCAGAAGGATTTCGACCGTATGGTAGAAGACTTTGCAAATAAAGCAGAGAAGGTAGGAAAGAACCTGGCGACCACTACGTTTGGCATCGTGGACAAAATGATCGATTTTGTGGGGAGCTATGTAGATACCAATGCATTCAATATGTTTGGAAGCTACCAGGTGATCGACCGTAGTTTTGAAGCAGAGGTACAGGAAGGCATGGATCTGTCGGTTGAAGGTATGAATGGCAGCATCGTCGTAAAAAAACACTTGGATAACAAGGTGATTATCAAGACCAGAGTAAGAAGCCCTCAGGAAAATGCGGATGCGATCCTGATGTTCAATAATACGGGAAATGCTGCTACACTCGCTCTGAATAAGATTGGCAACATCAGTGTGTCCCATGAAATCTTCCTTCCCACGGTAAAGTTTAAAAATATCAAACTTGAAACCACGAATGGAAGGATTTATGTTGAAGATTCACTTTCGGATGTTTTTGAAGCGATTACAAGGAACAGCCACATCGAGCTGATGGGAGTCAATAGTGATCGGATTTCCGTAAGCACCAAAAACGCGAAGATTCAGATCAGCTATCTGATTGGAAGAGATATCGACATCAACACCAATAATTCAGTTATTGACATCAAGCATATCAAGGCACAGATGATTAAGGCCGTCACAATGAACGGCAGAATTACAGTAGAGAATGTGCAGAACTATGAAAACTCTCCTGAAGTGCTGATGGATCTCAAAACTTCCAATGGCGGTATCAAGGTGAATATGAACGACATGGACAACAAGGGCTACAAGGTGAAAGCAAAGACCACCAACGGCGGAATCAATCTGCTGATCCCTGAAATGACTTACTATAATGTAAACAGGCACGGCACGGGCACCAATTTTATTGAAGCGGAAAGCAACGGCTACCAGGGATTTGCAGAAAGAGTATTCATCAATGCAGAAACCAACAACGGATATATTGAGATCGTAAAATAAAGCAAGGATAACAGCTTCGATGAAAAACGGTGAGGAATGATTTCCTGCCGTTTTTCTGGTTTTCAGACTTTTTTTACGTAGTGCGTATAAACTAATGAATGAAATTGAAATAAAAAATTACATAAGCGTTTCAAAATATGAAATAAGGTGTATAGGAGGGTGGAACAATGCGAATCAAGGCGGGAAAATATACCTTGGCGCTTACGATGATTTTATGCGGGTTGTTAATGCTGGTCAACACTTTTTACGGCCAAGGGATTTTCAAGGACTTATGGCTGTATAGTCCGGCGGTGCTGATCCTGTTCGGTTTGGAAATCATTTTTCTTAATCTGATTTTTGGGGCAAGAGAGAGTTACAAAGTAGAGGTCAGTGTAGGGAGTATCATTCTCGTTATTTTTGTGATCGCACTATTTATGGTGTGGATGCACGGAATCGATATCTGGAGGCCGTTTATTCAAGATCCCTTCAAATTTGAAATTGATCTGTAAATGAATAAAATTAGAAAATGAAAATGAACCCTGTGGATTAATCTGAAATTTTGTGATATATTATGTATCTGTAACAATCAATTGAAATTTTAAGAGGTGCGAGATGTTCGATAAACTGCAGGTTGCAGAAGACAGATATGAAGAAATTAATCATAAATTAAGTGATCCCACGGTGATTGCCAATCAGGAAGAATACAGAAAGCTCATGAAAGAGCACTCCGAGATTGAAGAAATCGTAAACAAATACAGGGAATACAAGAAGGTCAATCAGGATATAGAAGATGCCAAGGAAATGCTGGACGATAAACTGGACAAAGACTTCAGGGAAATGGTTCAGGCAGAGTACGACGAAGCCAGGGCAAAGCTGGATGAGATCAAAAAGGAACTCAAAATTCTTCTGATCCCGAAAGATCCCAACGATGATAAAAATGTTATTGTTGAAATACGCGGCGGTGCCGGCGGAGAAGAAGCAGCTCTATTCGCAGGCGTTCTATTCCGAATGTATACCCGCTATGCTGAAAGAAGGAACTGGAAGGTTGAGGTTCTGGATGCCAACGCTACAGAAATCGGCGGATTCAAGGAAGTTGTATTTCTGTTGGAGGGAAAAGGAGCATACAGCCGTCTGAAGTTCGAAAGCGGCGTACACAGGGTCCAAAGAGTACCTACCACTGAGGCCAGCGGGAGAATTCATACTTCTACAGTTACTGTAGCCGTGCTGCCGGAAGTGGAAGAAGTGGATGTGGATATCAATCCTGCCGACTTGAAGATCGATACTTACCGCGCTTCCGGTGCAGGTGGACAGCATATCAATAAGACTGAGTCCGCCATAAGAATTACGCATATTCCTTCAGGAATTGTTGTTAACTGTCAGGATGAAAGATCTCAGCACAAGAATAAAGACAGGGCGATGAAGATCTTAAGATCAAAGCTGTATGAGATTGCCCAGGAACAGCAGAACTCTGAACTGGCCCAAACTAGGAAGAGTCAAGTAGGTACCGGTGACAGGAGTGAAAGAATCAGGACATACAACTATCCTCAGGGAAGAGTCACGGACCATAGAATCGGGCTGACCCTGTACAAAATTGATGAGATGCTTGACGGAGATATTGAGGAAATGCTGGATGCTTTGATTACTACGGATCAAAGTGAAAAGCTTGGCAGCGGCGGAGCCGATGATGAGGATTAAAATTAATACAGTTTATAAATAAGGTTGATGGGAATCCATCAGCCTTATTTTTTTGAAGGTGTTCAATCTGGCACCCTGCGAACATCCCGGGAATATATTGGATATAAGGGAGGTGCAGAGGATGAGGAATATCGTTGAAGTACATAAGCTTGGCATGAAATACCAGTCCTTGAACGGTGAAATCAATGCGGTTGAAAATATTGAGTTTTCTGTAGCAGAAGGAGAATTCGTAAGTATTGTCGGACCCAGCGGCTGCGGTAAATCTACCTTGCTGTCAATGATCTCAGGGCTTTTGGTCCCGACCTCGGGAGAAATCCGGATCAATGGACGAACAGTCAACGGAACAAGTGAAGAGGTGGGATACATGCTCCAGAAAGATCACCTTTTTGATTGGAGGACCATCAAGGAAAATGTTCTTCTGGGGCTGGAAATCCGGAACCGGATGACACCTGAGAACAAGGAATATGTATACAATTTGCTTAAAACCTATGGGTTATATGAATTTAAGGATAAATACCCCGGTCAGCTGTCCGGCGGAATGAGGCAGAGAGCGGCACTGATCAGAACCCTTGCGGTCAAACCGGAAATTCTACTGCTGGACGAGGCTTTTTCGGCCCTTGATTATCAGACAAGACTTGCGGTAACTGAAGATATTTATTCAATCATCAAAAAGGAAAATAAGACGGCCATCCTGGTAACGCATGATATTGCGGAGAGCATCAGCATGGCGGATCGGGTGATTGTGCTGACCAAAAGGCCAGCGGTCATCAAAAGCATTCACGAAATCAGGCTGAGCTGTGAAAACAGAACCCCGCTATGTTCTAGAGAAGCTCCTGAATTCAGGATTTATTTCAATGAAATATGGAAGGAGCTTGATGTTCATGTCGAAAATTAAAAATCAAGCAATTTCACCGGATCATATTAATTACTTAAAGAAAGTAAGGAGAACAAAGTTATCCATCTTATTCACCCAAATTATCATTGCGGTTCTGTTCTTTCTTTTGTGGGAAGTACTTGCCCGGTACAAGGTCATTGATCCGTTTATCACAAGCCAGCCTACAAGAGTTATAAAAACCCTGGTCAATCTATATAATGAGGGGAATTTGCTAAGGCACATCGGTGTTACATGCCTGGAAACAATCATCGGATTTGTATTGGGGACCATCGTGGGTACAGGCCTGGCAATCGTTCTGTGGTGGTCCGAGTTCCTTGCCAAGGTCTCGGAGCCTTACCTTGTAGTGTTGAACAGCCTGCCAAAAATCGCATTGGCACCGATTTTTATTGTTTGGATCGGAGCAGGGGCTACGGCGATCATTGTAATGGCTCTTGCAATTTCACTCATTGTTACGGTATTGGAAGTTCTGAATGGCTTTCTAGCAGTCGACCAGGAAAAAATCAAGCTTGTAAAGACTTTTGGGGCCGACAAGCGGCAGGTTCTGACGAAAGTGGTGCTTCCCTCGGCATTTCCGGTCATCGTGAATGCACTCAAGATCAATGTCGGCCTGTCCTGGGTCGGTGTTATTGTTGGTGAATTTCTTGTTTCTAAAGCCGGAATCGGGTATTTAATTGTCTATGGAGGCCAGGTCTTTCAGCTGGATCTTGTTATGACCAGCGTGCTGATCCTTGCAGTTGCTGCGGCTGTGATGTATCAGGGAGTTGTTTATGTTGAAAAGGTTTTAATCAAAAACAATACGCATTCCCATTAGAACAAAGGATTCCGTGCGAAGTAAATCAGGGACGATTCTTTACTTTATTTTTTAAAACTATAAAGTAAGAACCGTCCCCAACCTTATTGTCATGTGATAATTCTCACCACCTGCAGAATGCTTGAATATATTGAAATGTGACTATTCTATTTTTGAGTAAGAAAGAGGTGCTTGGAATGAAAAGAGTGTATCTTGGTCTGGCTCTGCTGATTGCCGTACTGTTTGCATTTACGGGATGCGGGAAAAAAGAGCTGGTTAAGGTCAAATTGAACGAAGTGACGCACTCGGTATTTTATGCTCCGCAGTATGCGGCTCTGAACCTTGGACTCTTTAAGCAAGAAGGATTGGATATCGAGCTTACAAACGGTCAAGGTGCGGACAAAGTCATGACTGCTGTACTTTCGGGTCAATCTGATATCGGCTTTGCCGGGCCGGAAGCAGCAGTTTATGTTTACAATGAAGGCAAGGAAGACCATGCGGTAGTATTTGCGCAGCTGACCAAAAGGGATGGTTCCTTCCTTGTAGGAAGAAAGCCTGAACAGGATTTCAAATGGGAAAACCTGAAGGGAAAAAACATCATTGGAGGAAGAAAAGGCGGAGTTCCTGAGATGACATTGGAATATGTTCTTAAGAGCAAAGGGCTTACACCGGGTAAAGATGTCACCATCAATACCAACATCCAATTTGCGCTGATGGCTGGAGCTTTCACCGGAGGTCAGGGGGACTATGTAACATTGTTCGAACCGACGGCTACCATGTTGGAAAAAGAGGGTAAGGGATATGTTCTGGCTTCGGTTGGTAAAGAAAGCGGAGAAATTCCTTACACTGCATACTTTGCAAAGAAGAGCTACATAGAAAAGAACCGGGAAGTCATCCAGAAATTCACCAATGCGATTTACAAAGGTCAGATTTGGGTGGATCAGCATACGCCGGAGGAAATAGCAAAGACCATTAAACCATCTTTCCCGGACACGGATGAAAGTATCCTTACAGCAGTAGCAAAACGGTATAAAGAGCAGGATGCATGGAATAAAGATCCGATGATGAAAAAGGAATCCCTGGAACTTCTGCAAAAAGTAATGCAATCGGCGGGAGAACTGAAAAAAGCGGCGCCCTACGAAAAATTGGTGGATAACAGCTATGCAAGGAAAGCAATGGAGACTACTAAATAAATAGGAATTTTTCTATGATCACAAAAGATCATAGAAAAAAACATAATCCTCACTCCTGACTTCTCTCCCATATCAGAAGAGAGGAGTTGGCCTGGAATATAAAAGAATATAATTTCAAATTTAAATAAGAGCAATAAACTAAGTGATAGTGAACGCTTTATAAAAATATATAATGCGTTCTTTTTTTTGGTTGGAGGATATGGGAAATTGGTATATGTAATGGGTTGTATACTCGGATATTTAGTTTTGGCTTCCTTTTCATTATCAACGGTAAATTATTATAAGGATAAATCTTCCCTTTGCTTGTAAGGATCAAACGGTATGATAATACACGCAAGGCCTGCATGATCCGATGAAAAATAAAAAAATGCGCATTTTATTATGGGTAATGGTTAAAAAAATGAATTTCATGCAAGAATACTTTTAACAGATTATGGTTTACTAAAGAAGGATTTTTCTGTTGTCTGGCGAATTTATTTAATGAGGTGGGGTAAATGATTATCGATACCGGAATGACCATCGCTTACAAATGCTCATCCTGCGGAACCTATGAATTCTTCAATGCATCTCTTTTCAGACTTACTCGAAAAAAAAACTACTGTCTGACATGCCGCTGCAAAAGGTCTGGAATTGCGATTTCCGAAAAAGGCTACTTGAAGCTATCCGTGAGAATGCATTGCATTGCTTGTGGAAATGAACATGTATTTGATATAGACGCCAAAGAATTTATCAATAAAGGGATCGGTGTATTTTACTGTCCGCGCACAGGTATACAATTGTGTTTTGTTGGCAATGATATTCTTGTGAGGCAGAAGATAGACACCCTTGAAAAAGAATTGGACGAAATGATAGATACCTTCGGGTATGAGAGTTATTTTAAAAATACCAGGGTGATGTTCGATTCTCTAAACCGGATCCATGATATTGCCGAACAGGGAAATCTTGTTTGTGAATGTGGCTGCAGCGACATAGAGCTTATACTGCTATCAGACAGAATCCAGCTGAAATGCAGCAAATGCCCGGGGATTAATGTTATTCATGCAGCTTCCAACGAAGACCTGAAAGATATCTTAAAGGTACAGCAGATTTTTTTAAGCAGACTTCAGAATACGATTTAATTAAGTTCATGAAAAAATCTTTTATCGTATTTTTCGTCGGCAAGGGGCATCATTTGACAATCTCGCGAAAATGAAGATCAAATAAATATTCATAGCGGTATTTAGACTTCATAGAAAAAAATATTGATCAAGGAATGTGCCGGAAGTGTGCGCCCTTCTCGGAAAAGCCACGTGAATCAAGGTTGACAAAGATTGTCTATAATGATATAATTTCTAAGGGTACTATATCCAAATCCTCCTCTAAACATTTTAACCTTCCCAAAATGATAAGTAGGGTTTAATTTTTATGTCGTTTAAATAGAAATCCCAGTTTAAACAGCGAATAACATTATTTATTTAATATAAGGTGGTGTAGTATGGACGATATCAACCTGCAAAGCAAAACGCTTGAGGACTTGCGTTATATTGCTAAAATGATGGGGATAAAGAATATTTCGCGTCTAAAAAAAGATGAACTGATAGAAAAAATCATGCAGTCAGGAGACGGAGCAAACGGTGTTAAATCGGAAGAAGCTCCTGAAGCCATTGAAGATAAAGAAGAAATCAAAGCGGCAGAGACCGAAAATAGAGCAGAAGCTGCTGGTGCAGAACCTTCAGTTGCGGAAGAAACGAAGGAGCCCGAGAAAAGTGAAGGGGAACCTCTGATATTGCGCAAATCCAAAAGAGGAAGGCCTAGCAAAGCAGCGAAAGCAATGCAGGAACAGCCGAGTGAAGCAGCTGCGGAACCTGCTGAAGAGAAGCCGGCGATAGCCGAAGAAAAGCCAGAGATTGCAGCGGCGGCTCCTGAACCTGAAAAAGCGGAAGAACCGCAGCAACCTGCAGAAATTCCAGAACCAGCAAGAGTTCAAGTTCAAGCCCAGCCTGAAAAGAGGGAACCTTCGGTTCCTGAAAGAACTGTCGAAACCAGAAAAGAATCCGATAGTCCTGCTCCTGTTAATAATTTTGAAAAGATTGAAAGTGATGATCCGGTTGAAGGAGTATTGGAAGTACTTCCGGACGGATACGGCTTTTTAAGAAGTGAAAATTATCTGTCAGGTCCTAAAGACGTCTATGTTTCTCCATCACAGATTCGCAGGTTTGGTCTTAAGACAGGGGATAAAATCAGAGGAAAGGGAAGAATTCCGAAAGAAGGAGAGAAATTCCAGGCACTCTTATATGTGCAATCCGTTAATGGTGAACCACCAGAAGTGGCTGCAAGAAGAACTCCTTTCGAATACCTGACTCCGATTTATCCGGATCAGAGAATCAATTTGGAGACAGCTCCCAGAGAACTGTCAACCAGGTTAATTGACTTGATTGCGCCGATTGGAAAAGGTCAGAGAGGAATGATTGTTTCTCCGCCGAAGGCCGGTAAAACCATTCTGTTGAAAAAGGTTGCCAACAGTATTACTGCCAATTACCCTGAAATCGAACTCATTGTATTGCTGATTGATGAAAGACCTGAAGAAGTAACCGATATGCAGCGCTCAATTAAAGGAGAAGTTATCTACTCTACCTTTGATGAAGTGCCTGAACATCATATAAAAGTAGCTGAAATGGTACTTGAAAGAGCACAGAGGCTGGTAGAACAGAAAAAGGATGTTGTAATTCTGCTCGACAGTATCACAAGACTTGCAAGAGCCTACAACCTGACCATCCCACCTACAGGAAGAACGCTTTCCGGCGGTTTGGATCCCGGTGCGCTGCATAAACCCAAGAGGTTTTTCGGTGCAGCAAGAAACATTGAATTCGGAGGCAGCTTGACAATTCTAGCCACTGCGTTGATTGAAACCGGCAGCAGAATGGATGATGTTATCTTCGAAGAATTTAAGGGAACTGGTAACATGGAACTTCACCTTGACAGGAGATTGTCCGAAAGACGTATCTTCCCGGCGATCGACATCAACAAGTCCGGAACCAGAAGAGAAGAATTGCTGCTTTCCCAGAAGGAGCTCGAAGGTGTATGGGCAATCCGCAAAGCCATGAGCAACATGGGTACGGCAGAAGTAACCGAGATGATTCTCAGCAGGTTTATGCAGACAAAAGCAAACAAGGACTTTGTTGACAGTATAAATGTGGCGTTTGTTGAAAAATAATACTTGCGTAAGAAAATGATTTATGCTAGAATATTTTTTGTCTCTCGAAACATCGACATGAAAAAATTAGATTGACATATAGGTTTAGTGAAAGAAGGTGAAGTCGAAATGAAGGAAGGTATCCATCCAAAATATACTGAATCCGTTGTAAAGTGCGCATGTGGTGAAACTTTTACTACCGGTTCAACAAAAGGAAACTTGCACGTTGAAATTTGTTCAAAGTGTCATCCTTTCTTTACAGGAAAGCAGAAGTTGGTTGACGTTGGCGGACGTGTAGAGAAGTTTAAGAAAAAGTTTGGTATCGAAGACAAATAATTGGTATTGTTTGAAAAGGCTTTTTAAACATGATAAAATAGGAGCTGATTGCGATAGAAGTATTGCATTCAGCTTTTATTATTTTATAATGAGCGAGGTCACTTGTTCCACCTTGATTTATTGTGACCTCAAGGCGAATTTCATACTTGGCTTCTTTAGAATAATATAATTTTATTTCTGAGCCAAGTATTATAACAAGGTTTTTGAAATAGCAGTCAAAAGGTACTTATTATTTTGCGAACAAGATTCCTGAACCGATAGGTGAAGGTTCGTTTTAGAAAGGGAGACACCATGAAGAAAACAACCATAGGGGGGCAGGCCCTGATCGAAGGGGTTATGATGCGAGGTCCTGAAAGCATTGCCATAGCGGTGAGAAAACCGGACGGAGAAATAGTTCTTGAAAAAAAGGAATTGAAGTTTAAGAAAAATATACTTACAAAGGTACCCGGAGTCCGAGGGGTTATAGAATTCTTCAGGATGATGGTCGTCGGTGTGAAGGCGCTGATGTTTTCAGCGGAATTTGTAGATGTAGAAGAGGAAGACGGCAAGGAGTCTAAGTTCGACACCTTCTTACAGAAGGTCTTTGGGGACAAAATGATGGATGTGGTGATTTATACCTCCGTAATTCTTTCCATCGGTTTTTCCGTAGGATTATTCTTTCTTCTTCCCCAGTTCCTGGCTAACTTGCTTCACTTTGATAAAAACACTGCCAGCGGGGTCATTTACTTCAACCTCTTTGAGGGTGTCATACGAATCGCGATTTTCTTAGGTTATATCATGCTGACTTCCCTATTAAAAGATATTCAAAGGGTCTGGCAGTACCATGGGGCAGAGCATAAAACCATCCACTGCTACGAGCATGAAGAAGAACTGACCGTTGAAAATGTCAGGAAGTTTACGACCAAGCATCCCAGATGCGGTACTTCGTTTTTGTTTATTGTAATGATTATCAGTATCCTGGTGTTTGCTTTTACAGGATGGCACAATATTTGGATCAACCTAGCATTAAGGCTTCTGTTTGTGCCGGTGATTGCAGGGCTTTCCTACGAGGTGCTGAAGTTTGCCGGAAGACATTGTGAAAATCCAATTATAAAAGTGATGAATATGCCTGGGATGGCATTTCAGTATTTTACTACGAGAGAACCCGATGACAAGCAGATTGAAGTGGCAATAGAAGCTTTTAAGAGTGTATTGGTGAATGACGAAGAAGCAGACAAATGGTGATGAAGAGATGACAATTAATGAATTGCTGAGAACAGGAATTCAAAAACTGAAGGAAGTAAATATTGAAGCCCCGGCGCTGGAAGCCGGGGTTATGCTTTGTCATGTGCTGGATTGCGACAAGACTTATTTGTATACCCATGGGAACCAATCGGTGGATAATGATAAAGCAGATAATTATGCTGATGGAATAAACCGTCGCTGTAACGGGGTACCCCTGCAGTACATAACCGGCCACCAGGAATTTATGTCCCTCGACTTTGTGGTTACAAAAGATGTGCTTATCCCAAGACAGGATACAGAAATTCTGGTTGAGCATGTTTTGGAGCATTTTAATGCTGGTAGGTTACTGCAAAATAAAAGCCATGCGAATGTGGGTGGTGCTCAGGGATATTTTGAAATATTGGATATGGGTACCGGGTCCGGTTGTATTGCTGTTAGTCTCGCGCACTTTATAAAAAACTGTAGAATTACTGCGGTAGACTTTTCAAAAAATGCCCTTGAAGTTGCAAAAACCAATGGAGTCAGAAATTTTGTGGATGATCGTGTACAGTTTGTTCATAGTAATTTATTTGAACAGATCAACTCGGAATTAAGGTTCGATGCCGTTGTTTCCAATCCTCCATATATTGAGACAGAGGTGATAGAAGAGCTTTCTCCGGGTGTCAGGGACCATGAACCGGTTACTGCCCTGGATGGCGGCAAGGATGGTTTGCATTTTTACAGGAAAATTTGTGAGGAAGCGATTCGGTTTTTAAAACCGGGAGGGCTTTTAGCTTTTGAAATAGGATATAACCAAGCGGAGGCGGTCTCGAAAATCATGGACACACACTACTCCGGTGTTCGTGTTCTCAAAGACCTGGCGGGACTCGATCGAGTTGTATCCGGTTATTTAGAGAGCTAAAATAAAAAAATGTATTAGGAATAATGATTTTATGTAAATTATCCGGGTATATCTTTAGTAAGGGCAGACAAATGTTTAGGGCGTTCAGGTGGGATTATTTGGTTAAAGCCTGCTAAAATGAGGCTTTTAAGGGGTAAACTTGCAAAAACAACTTGAGCCGGTTAAGGGTTGGCAAGGAAGCTGTTGAATGATTTCAGGTTGAGTGGCTATGTATGGAACATGAGGAGAATCGTTCTGAAAATTTGAAAAAATATATTCACAAAACGATGCAAGTTGTATACAAAGTTCATTCATAAAACTCTCAAATACGCAATATAAGCAACTTTTGAGAAATTGTATTTAGAAAAAATTTTATATAGCATTCTAAATGGATAATATGTTAAGATAATAAAGCTTAAATGAGATAACTTTAACTTTTTATGGGTTTTAGCCGTTTGACTTATTACCTGGTGCTAAATATAATGAGTATGAGCGGTAGTATGCCTAAAAGGCAAATATCGGATTAAAAGCTGTTTGAACCAAAGGCGGTTTAGATAGAAAATTTTTTTTTGGCTTTTTTAGGCTTCATGCCTGATTTAAATTATTATAATACAAAGAAAGGAGTAGATGCTGTGAACGAGTATCTATTACTAACTGTAGCAATACTACTACCAGCTTTCAGCGCTTTGCTCTGCTATGCACTTAGGAACAAGGCAGTTCGTAGTTTTATTGTTGTTTTAACGTCTCTGGCAATGTTCGGAGTTGCGGGAGGATTTGTAAACCTTCTGCTTGCATCCGGGGGGACACTAAAGATTGGTGTTGACGCACACATCATAGGATGGGTTATCAAAGTACTTGACCTGCTTCTTATGGGATATATCCTCTATATCGGGTTTACCCTGAGAAAATACCTGGTTGTTGTTTTAACCTTCCTTCAGTTGATCCCTTTGATCCTGTTTGAAGGTGGACTATTGTTTGGAACTCCTCACGAGAGTGAAATTGCATTTGTAATTGATTATCTTTCACTCATCATGATCCTTTTGGTTTCCATTATCGGTCCGATCATTACGATTTTTGCCACTGGTTACATGGAAGAACATGAGCATCACCTGGGATTGAAAAAATCAAAACAGCCAAGGTTCTTTATGATCCTTTTCATATTCCTTGCTGCGATGAATGCGCTGGTGATGACGGACAATATTTCCTGGATGTATTTCTTCTGGGAAGTAACGACACTTTGCTCATTCCTGCTGATTTCACATGATGGCAACAGCGAATCTGTAAAGAACGCATTAAGAGCTTTATGGATCAACCTTTCAGGCGGTGTCGCTTTTATATCCGCGATTATTGCGATATACAGCGTATACGGAAGCTTGTCCATAACAGAAATTATTGAAAAGACAAAAACCGGAGGCTTTGTAGGAATTATTCCTTTAGCGATTGGGCTTCTATGTTTCGCTGGATTTACAAAATCAGCGCAGTTCCCATTCCAGAGCTGGCTGTTGGGTGCCATGGTTGCTCCTACGCCTGTTTCAGCACTGCTCCACTCAAGTACGATGGTTAAAGCCGGTGTTTACCTTGTTGTAAGGTTTGCTCCAGCTTATGCAAATACAATGCTTGCAAATATCGTTGCAGTTGTTGGTGCATTTACATTCCTGGCAGGATCAGCAATCGCTATCAGTCAGAGTAACGGTAAAAGAGTTCTTGCTTATTCAACGATTGCAAACCTGGGCTTGATCATCTGCTGTGCAGGGATCGGAAGCAAGGTTGCTATTGGTGCAGCGATACTCCTGATGATATTCCATGCCGTATCCAAAGGTTTACTGTTCCTTTGCGTGGGTACGATCGAACAGGAAATCGGAAGCAGGGATATCGAAGATATGCAGGGCCTTGCAAAGAGAATGCCCTTCACTACCTTTGTTATTGTTGTTGGTATGATCTCCATGCTGCTGCCGCCTTTTGGTGTACTGATCACCAAGTGGCTTGCAATTGAGGCTTCTGTAAACTCCCCGCTGGTGCTGTTGTGCATCGTCTTGGGAAGTGCATTTACAGTAGTATTTTGGTCCAAATGGATCGGAATTATACTTACAATGTCCTATAAGAATAGTTATAAAGCCGAGAAGTTGGATTTCTCAGTAAGAAGCGCTCTTTCACTCTTATTGGTTGGAGCGTTGGCCGCAAGTGTATTGATTATGCCGCTATATAACATTTTCATTGCTCCGCATATCAACTCCCTCAACCTTGCAGATAAGGCGGCGGGATTGGCAGGAAGCAACGGCGGTGTATGGCTGCAGGGAGTTGGCAACATTACTACAGGTGGTTTTGCGGCAATCCCGGTATTCTTGCTTCTTTTTGCCTTAATGCTTTTGATCCCTTACTTCATGAGAAAGACAAAGGCGGAGAGGATTAAGCCTCCTTACCTTTGTGGTGAGAATGTAGATAACGATGTAAGAGGACTTCAATTTATCAGTCCTGCAGATAAAGTAGATGTTGTGGTAGTTCGCAACTATTACCTGACCGGAATGTTCGGTGAAGGTAACCTGACACTCTGGTGCAACGCATTAGCCGGAGCAATTATTTTAGTAATGTTCGGGGTGGTGATATAAATGGGAAATAACTTAGTTCAAAATATTATAATAGCAGTAATTTGGATCGTTGCCGCACCTATATTGGGTGGAATTTTGAGCGGTATAGACAGAAAGATTACGGCAAGGATGCAAAACAGATTCGGCCCCCCGATCATGCAGCCCTTTTATGATTTCTTTAAGCTGTTGGGGAAAGAAAGAATCACAGTGAACCAGACTCAGATGGTTTATGTGATGGGCCACCTGTTCTTTGCAATTGCAAGCCTTGTGATGCTGGTTCTTAAGCAGGATTTGCTGATGCTGATGTTCATCCTTGCTTTTTCAACCGTATCACTAATAATGGGAGCGATGAGTGTCCGTTCACCATACAGCAAGATCGGTGCACAGAGAGAAATCATCCAGATGATGGCATATGAACCTGTGTTAATCCTGATGGTTGTTGGGGTATATTTAACTACAAAGAGTTTTATGATTTCAAGCGTATTCAGTGAAAGTACAGGACCTTTGCTTTACAATCTGCCGTTGGTATTCTTCGCTTTCTTATACGTACTGACCATCAAACTCAGGAAGTCACCTTTTGACTTTTCCACTTCCCACCATGGTCATCAGGAATTGATCAAGGGACTGACAACAGAGTTTTCCGGGCCTCAGCTTGCATTGATAGAATTAACTCACTGGTATGACTTGATCATTCTTTTGGGACTGATCACACTGTTCTTTGCAAAGCCGATTTGGGTAGGGATTATCATTGCATTAGTCAGCTATTTCCTTGAACTGGTCATTGACAATATCAGCGCCAGAGTGACCTGGAGATGGATGATCAAAGCAACTTGGCTCATAGGTATCGGAGCTGCCATGATCAACATTGTGTGGCTCTATTTAAAAATGAAAGTATAGGAGGGGTGAAAATCAATGGGAGTTATCAGTAAATCAAGAAAAAAATCACCCTGGGTTATACATTACGATTGCACCAGCTGCAATGGCTGTGATATAGAAACACTGGCTTGCTTAACCCCAATGTATGACGTTGAGCGCTTCGGGATCATCAATGTTGGTAACCCAAAGCATGCAGACGTTCTGGTGGTTACAGGTTCAGTCAATAAGCGTAATGTAAGGGTTTTGAAGAATATATACAATCAGATGCCGGAACCAAAGGCAGTCGTAGCAGTGGGCGCTTGTGCATGTACAGGCGGCATCTTCAAGGAATGCTACAATGTCCTGGGCGGTGTTGAAAATGTTCTTCCGGTAGATGTTTTTGTGCCCGGCTGCTGTCCAAGACCTGAAGCAATCATTGACGGGATTGTACTGGCAATGGATAAGCTGGATGAAAAGGCAAAAAAGATGAAGGAAGAAAAGAAAAAGGCGAATCAATCAGTTAAAGTATAGAGATTTGAGAATAATATATCGAGAATAGTCTCCACGTTTATTTTTGTGACGGAGGTAAATATGATAGAAAATATGACCGAAATAGCTATAAGCCAGCTATTGAGTGAAACTCAGAAAATGAAATACGAGGATTACAGATTTGTGACTGCATCCTGTGTTTCATTGGGAGATGATGGATGCGACGTAATCTATCATTTTGATAAAGACTTGGAAATGAAGCATCTTAAACTAAGAGTGGGCAAGGGTGAAGAATTACCCAGTGTTTCAAAGATTTATTTCTGCGCACTCCTGGTAGAGAATGAAATGAAGGAATTGTTCGGGATCAATATTACAGATATCGCTGTGGACTATGGCGGTCACATGCTGCTCTCCGATGAAGAGCTGGAATCACCGATGGCCAAACAGCAAATTACCATTGTTGAGAAAAAGGGGGCTAAATAGTTATGAGTAAAACAGTAATACCTTTTGGACCCCAGCATCCGGTACTTCCCGAGCCTCTTCATTTGAAGCTTGTGATGCAGGATGAAATCATCGTGGATGCGATCCCTGCCATCGGGTATGTGCATAGAGGTCTGGAAAAGCTGACAGAGACCAAGGAATTTACACAAAATACATTTGTTGTTGAAAGAGTCTGCGGAATATGCAGCTGCATGCACGCGCTGGCATACTGCCAGGGCATAGAAAGCCTAATGAATATCGAGATTCCGGATAGAGCGAAATATCTCAGAGTTCTCTGGGCTGAGCTTCATAGAATACATAGCCATCTTCTCTGGCTTGGACTGCTTGCGGATGCTTTCGGTTTTGAAAGCTTGTTCATGCAGGTTTGGAGAAACAGAGAAAAGGTTATGGATATCATGGAAGAAACTGCGGGCAGCAGAGTTATTATCTCTGTCAATACTGTTGGGGGTACAAGAAGAGATATCTCCAAAGAGATGCTGACCAAGATTTCTGTGATTGTCGATGAAATCAAAGAAGATTTGAAGCAGGTTGAAGCTGCTTTCTTCAACGATTATACTGTCAAGCACAGACTTGTTGGAGTCGGCGTTCTGACCAAGGAAGATGCTTATGCTCTCGGTACTGCTGGCCCGATGGCAAGAGCCAGCGGAATCAAGCAGGATTTGAGAATGACCGGCTATTCTGCTTATGGAGAATTGGATTTTGAACCAATCATTGAGCAGGATGGCGACAGCTACGCAAGAACGGTTGTAAGGTTAAAGGAAGTTTACCAGTCCATTAACCTGATCAAGCAGTGTATTGCAAAAATGCCTGAAGGCGAAATCGTTGTTCCTGTGAAGGGCAACCCGAACGGAGAGGTTGTATCCAGGGTTGAACAGCCTAGAGGAGAAGTGTTATACTACCTAAGGGCAAATGGATCAAAGACTCTCGACAGATTAAGAATCAGAACACCAACTTTTGCTAATATACCTGCACTGCTGCACATGCTTCCAGGAAGCCAGCTTGCAGATGTTCCGGTGTTGATTTTGACCATCGACCCATGTATCAGCTGTACAGAAAGGTAAGAAAAAATAGATGCGCATTTCAGCACTCCCATTGAGTGGGCGGAATGTATGTGGTGAATAGAAGTGAGGTGAAAAGCATGTTTGACATGATTGGAAATATATTTAAAAACTTAGGCTCAAAGCCGGCAACCCGTATGTATCCTTTTGAAAAGCGCGAGGCTTTTAAGGATGCAAGAGGGCAATTGGGCGGAATCGACATTGATGCATGCATCTTCTGTGGGATCTGTGCAAGAAAGTGTCCTTCAGATGCCATTGTAGTCAACAAGGCGGAAAAATCCTGGGAAGTGGACCGCTTTAAATGTGTTGTTTGCAGCGTGTGTACTGAGGTTTGTCCAAAGAAGTGTTTGTTTATGAGCGAAAACTATACGGATGCAGCCTACACCAAGGAAAAGGCAAAGCATGTACAGCAGCCCAAATCAACAGATAATGGCGAACAGGCAAGTGCTTAATACGGACAATTTGAATTTTGCATAAAAACGATAGTCGTGGGAGCCACGACTATTGTTTTTATTACAACCCTCATCATAAATCCTTCTCCCAGGCTTGGGAGAAGGACTTAAAGAGGAGAAAAGAAAACGGTGATAAGATAGAATATGCACGAATATGCTGTTACTAAGAATATGCTGGCAGTAGCATTGGAAGAAGCCGAAAAGGCAGGAGCGAAAAAGATTATTGAAATCAGGCTGGTGATAGGGGATTTATCTACCATCATTGATGAGTCGGTTCAAATGTATTTTGATTTTTTGACCGAGGAGACCATTGCCGATGGAGCAAAACTGGTGTTTAAAAGAGTACCTGCTGTTTTCCAATGTAAAGCCTGCAGCATCGAATTTAATAAGCCTGCAAAGGGATTTGACTGCCCGCAGTGCGGGGCAATGGGAGCTCCCACAGGCGTAGGAAGGGAATTCTATATCGAAAGCATTGAGGTGGAATAAGTTGCTGGTTATTGACGTGCTTGATCTTGCAGGTACGGCTGCCTTTGCTATATCCGGAGCGTTGGTGGGAATCAAGAACAGGCTGGACCTGTTTGGTATTTTTGTGCTGGCAGTAGTAACTGCTTCCGGCGGAGGATTGATGCGGGATGTGATCATTGGGGACTACTGGCCTGCGTTTTTTTCGCAGCCCAAGTATCTCATTTCCATTATTATTTCTACAGCAGCCATATGCGTGTGTCTGAAGTATATGGGGAAGATGGCGACACTTATCAGAGTTTTTGATGCCATCGGGCTGGGCGTGTTTACAGTGCTTTCCGCCTATAAATGCATGAAATTTGACATGCCGCTGATCGGCATCATTTTTACAGCCATGCTGACAGGAATTGGCGGCGGTGTGCTGAGGGACGTGATGGTACGGAGTGTGCCGCTTGTATTTAGAAGTGAGATTTATGCATTGGCATCCATCATTGGTGCATTGATGTTTTACTTTTTATATGGTTTAATAAATTTGCAGGTAAACATTTACCTTTGCGTGTTTGTAACCTTTGCGATTCGGATGGTTTCGATGTATTACAATTTGAATTTGCCGGTGATAAAACCAAAAAGTGAAGATACCGGAGTGCAAAACTGATAAGTGGAGAGATTGGAATGGAAATCAAGGTTTTAAAGAATATTATGCATGCCAATCAACAATTGGCGGAAGAAAACAGAAAGTTTTTCAAGGAAAGAAATATCGTAGCGGTGAACGTTATGGCTTCACCCGGAGCTGGAAAGACCAGCACGATCTTAAAAGTCATTGAGGCTTTAAGGGATAAAGTAAATATCTGTGTTGTTGAAGGGGACATTGCTTCCAGCATTGATGCAGAAAAAATAGACAAGCTTGGCATATCCGTAGTTCAAATCAATACCGGCGGAGGATGCCATCTTGATGCCAACATGATCAGGACCGTTGCAGACGATTTAAAGTTGGAGGAAAACTCCATCCTGTTCATTGAAAACGTAGGAAACCTGGTCTGCCCATCCTCCTTTGATCTTGGAGAAGGAATCAAGTTGGTGATTGCCAGTGTGCCGGAAGGACACGACAAACCGTTTAAATATACTTCCATGTTCCAGGAAGCGGATGTGATCATTTTAAACAAAATGGATCTGATGCCCTATATAGATTTTGACCGGGACAGTTTCTACAAAGGAATTCGGGCGCTGAACGAGACTGTTCCCGTGTTTGAGATTTCCTGCAAGACAGGTGAAGGCTTACCGGCATTTGTTGAGTGGCTGGGAAATAAGGTGAAATAGGAATGTGCAACAGGCAGTCCAACATATAATGAAAAGGTGATGAATAGGAATAGTTCATCACCTTTTTTTGTTTTGGTGAGCGCTGTAAAACGTTAAAGTGTCCCTTACATGTGGTATTGCTGACAGGGGGAAATACCTATGAGAAATCGTATTGTTATAGCTTTGCTGGTGCTGCTCGTCGGCTACTTTGCTTTCTATATCCTATTCTATACTGCCTTTTTGAATATCCCTATTATGAAAACTCCTTCGGTGACTGCTTTTATTCAGGATGAAAGTTTTCTCGCAGTAAAAAAACCGTTTCCAGAACAGGAAACCCTGTTGAGCAGGTTTGTCATGAATCATTTTGTGAGCGATAGCGGAGCAGTTTACAGCACTCCTCCGGCAATAAGCAAGGAACCTGTAGTCCTCTCTGAGTCCATCGGTTTATTGATGGATTATGCAATTCTTAAAGGGGATAAAGAGCTTTTTTACAAGGAATTGGACTATTTAAAAGAGAAGATGCTCACGGAGAATCATCTGGTCCGATGGAAGGTCTCAAAGGGAGCGGCGGGGTGTAATGCGGCTATAGATGATCTGAGGATTATAAGAACACTTTTGGAGGCATATAATCTATGGCAGGATGAGGACTGCCTGAATATGGCGGGTGTGATGCAGGAGAGCCTTTATAGGCTTCAGGTAAATCAGGGAGACTTCTTTGAATTCTATGATTGGAAAACTGACAAGGCCATGAACAGAAGCCCGCTCTGTTACTTTGATCTGTATACCATTGATAGAATCAGTGTGTTCAATGAGGGCTGGGGAGAAGTCGCCAACAGAGGGCTGGATATCATCAAGAACGGCAGATATAGTGATACGTCCCCGTTTTTCTATAAATATTACGATTATATCAAGGGAGAATATTTCCCTGATGAGGAATATTCAAAAAGCAGGGGAATTTGCCTGACCTATACGTTGTATACCGTTCTGCACCTGGCTGAGGTGAATGAAGATACCGGTTTCTTTACAGAATGGCTTAAAGAGCAAAATGAAAAAGGCAGGATATATGGGTGGTATAATCCAAACACCGGAGAGCCCTCAAATCAGATGGAAAGTACTGCCGTATATGCGCTGGCAGCCATTTATGCCGATAAGGTCGGTGAAAAGGAACTCAGCAGGGATTTAATCGAAAAAATGCTTCAATTTATGATAACTAATGAAAAGTCTCCATTCCTTGGCGGCTATGGAGACGAAAATACACGCAGTTTTTATTCCTTTGACAATTTAACGGCATTATGGGCACTTTCAACGGCAAACCGGTAGGGGTTTATTGTGCGAAGCTGTCGATGATCTTACCATCTACACTGTAAACGGTAACCTTGATTCCCTTATCATCAATATCAACGACAGAATAGTGATATTGTGTCACCGGGGGTACATCTACATTTTTTGTGCTGGTATACTTGTTGTAAAGGGGAGCGCCAAAACTCCCAACGGTTACCTGATAAATGCTCTTGGTGAATTTAAAACTGGTCCCTTTAACAGTCTCATTGAAGGAAGAATCAATGTGCCGCCTTGTGTAGTTGTGTTCATGACCGACAAAGACCATTGGGCTTTTGAAGCCGTCGATCAGCTGCCACAGCTTGTTTCTTTGGAGCCTGTTGGAATCGAGGGCGCTTCCTACATGAGAGCCTGTAGGGTAGGCCGGTTCATGAAAAAAGAACATATTGTATTTTTGGGATCCGTCGGAATTCGATTTGACCCATTCCAGTTGTTTATCGGAGATCGTATGGGTTTCTCCCGGGTGATTGGAATTCAACATGTAGAATCTTGTGTTTCCTGAATCAAAATAATAAACCGTCCGGTTGGTATTCGGCATGAAATTCGCCTTGAAATCATTGAATACTTCGGAAAATGCCTTTTCACCATCCAGCTTGGCTCTTGCTTCATGGTTTCCGAAGCCTGGAAAGAAGAAACTTGAGGGATAGTAAGCCGTTGTGATTTTCTTAAAATATTGAAGCATGGATTTCACTTCTGCATAAGTAGCAGCTCCATCAACCAAATCTCCTGGGAGGACAGCGAACTTAGGCTGAGGAGAGAGCTTTTTGATTTGTTCCAATGTCTGCTTTACAATCTTGGAATTTACACCCTTGTCTACGCCACGGCTGTCCGCCATCACAATGAATCTGAGGGTCTCACCGGGCTTGGCGCTTTTGGGTGTATCTTTGGGCTGGGCTGGTTCCGAATCTGAAACGGTCTTGTTTGCAAGTGCAGCTTGGGGATTTTCGCTTGAATTACTGGCAGACGAGACTGCTGTATTATTGGATACATCAGGTTTCGATAAAGCCGTGTTTTTTTCAGCGGGCTTACTTTCGCTGGATGCAAGCTGTTGTTCGATGGACCGAACTTCTGCCTTCTTTTCCTGAGTATTCGATGTACATCCGAAAAGACTGGCAAAAAGGGCTAATATTAGTAAAAGCAGGATGATTCTTTTAATCAAATTATCAATCTCCTTTGTAAGGTAACCACTTCTCAAGGTACTGCTATTTTAGTTCAATCAGTGCAAGGGTGATATCATCGGGAATAGATCGGGTATTACTGATACCGGCAAATTCGCAAGCACTGTCCATAATGTGTAGAAGGGTCCCTGCAGGGTCGGAAGTATCCTTGAGAAGGATATTCAGGAGTCTTTCTTCTCCGTATTGTTCATTTGAGGAATTTTTCAACTCAATAACACCATCCGTATATAAAAATATTCTATCCAGGCTCTTCAGAGAAATTGTTCTGTCAATGTATTCGGGCTGTTCTACCCAGTTGCTGATAGGAATACCCGGGGTCATTAAGATTTCGAATTTGTCCGTGTTAAATACAATGGGGCAGACGTTGAGCCCTGCATTTGAGTAAACTGCAGTTTTGCTTTCCAGATTAATCACGGCATAAAATACCGAGATATAAAAATCTCGATCAAAATGACTTTTGTTAAATTCGTAGTAAAGCTCCCTTAACGCTTGTGCAGGAGAGATCGTTTTCTTATTGAAGGTGGAGCGGAGAAAAACAGTCAACATGGAGGCTGGTACGCCATGGCCGGATACATCAGCAATGTAAATGCCGGCATGATCCCTATCAACCATGAAGATATCCAGGAAATCCCCACCCAGGGTCTCGCAAGGTTTGTATAAAAAAGAGAACTTCATCTTGTCTTCAGGAATCTCTTTGGGAAGAAGACTGCACTGAAGCTTTTTTGCCATGTCCAGATCATCTTTAAGGCGTTTGTTTTGCTCAAGCAGCAGCTTCTGAAGTTTCCTTGTCTGTGTCACATCCCGAAGTACTTCCACCACCGCAACGATTTCACCCTGATCGTTCTTGATGGGGGAACTCATTACGGAATAAATCTTGTCATGGATGATTTCCTCTTTTTCCTGGGGAGATCCATTAAAGACTGCCTGCCTGGAAGTACAATTCTCACAGGGGGAGGACCTGCCGATGGCCTTATAGCATTTCACTCCGACCGGGTTATCGCCTACGGCTTCTGCCATTGCTTTGTTAATGTAGAGGATATTGTCATCCCGGTCCAATACTCTGACCCAATCATACATTCCGTTGATAATGTTTTCTATAAACCTGGCATCGGCCGGGAGGTTCCCAAGATTGAGCGGATTCCTGTCAGTACACATCATGAAAGCCCCTTTTACATTGAGATACATTCTATATACCTAATCATAACAAACTGCCACCCCTATAGCAATACATAGGAAAAAGTACCTAAAGAGTAATAAAAGTGAGCCCATCGGCAATAATATAGTAATAAACAAAATGCGAGAGGTTTACAACAGATGCTGTTTAAAACGCGGCCCAAAGAAGAATACATCAACGCTGAAAGCCCTGCTGCCCTTAAAAATCTGACGGATGAGTTATTCGCCATGCTGCAGAGAGGAATTGGTGCAGGGCACAAATCTGTGGTGTTTATCTGTATTGGAACGGATCGATCTACGGGGGACAGCCTGGGGCCGCTGATCGGATACAAGATTAATGGCCTCAAATATAAAAACTTCTATTTCTTTGGCACATTGGATGAACCCGTTCATGCAAAAAATCTTCAACAGACAATGAAAAATGTATTTGAGCGGTATGAGAATCCATACATCATCGCGATTGATGCCTGCCTTGGCCGGATGGACCATGTAGGGTATATCACGGTGGGGGAAGGTCCGATAAAGCCTGGTTCAGGTGTGAATAAAGACCTTGAGCCCGTTGGGCATGGACATATCACGGGGATCGTTAATTTTGGGGGATTCATGGATTTTCTTGTGCTCCAGAATACCCGCTTGAGTATTGTAATGAAAATGGCGGACATTATCTCCATGAGCATCCGATATGTATTATGGAAGATCAGCAATGACCCTACCGCCTTTACAGCAACAAATTATCGGGATGCCTGAAAGCGGCAGCGGGAATAAGTGAATCAATCAGACAGGAAATCAAGGGGTGGGAAAGGAATCTTACCGCTTGATTTTTCATTTAACCAAGAGGAGAACGAATGGACTTACTTCCGGATATTATCGATCATAATTTAAAAGTAGTCTTCATTGGATACAACCCGGGGATGAAGACCGCAGAGACAGGACATCACTACGCAGGTCCAAGTAATGGGTTTTGGAAGCTTCTGTATGAATCACGACTGACACCCTACCGATTTAAGCCGGAGGAAGACCGGAAGCTGCTGGAGTTGGGATATGGGTCAACCAATATTGTAAGCAGGCCTACAAAGAGTGCCAGCGAGATTAAGAAGGAAGAATTCAGGGAAGGTTCTGACCGTCTAAAAACACTTTTGCAGTTATACAAACCGAAGATAGCCTGCTATATGGGAATTGGTGTCTATAGGATGTTTACAGGGACTAAGGTGGTTAACCCGGGAAGACAGGAAAAATCTGAGGTTTCGGGTATTGTTGATTATGTCTGCAGTTCTCCGAGCGGATTGAACAGGATGCCCTATGATCAGCAGTTAAATTGTTTTAAGGGATTAAAAAAGTTGATCGATAGCTTGGACTTCTAATGAATATGATCAGACTTTTTTTAATAGAAACCATATATTATTATGTAGATAATATCATGAGCATAGAGAGATGATCCTTTAAAACAAACTGGTGATGATCGGAAGCTATGCGGTTTATAATCTATATATGAAGCCATATTTAAGGAGGTTCAAGCCGTGTATAAGAGAAGTAACATGGTGATTGGGATTGTTTTCGTACTGCTTGGGGTACTGTTTTTACTAAGAAATTTGAATATTTTCAATGTATTTGATATGTTCGATTTCGGCAATATCATTGCAAATATGTGGCCTACACTGTTCCTGCTCATTCCGAGTTTCATCATGCATCTGAGCTATTTTTCAGGAAGAAACAGGGATGCAGGCATTTTGGTTCCCGGCGGAATCTTGCTAGGAGTAGGTGTAACCTGTCAGTTGTCGATGTTCTTTGATATCTGGGGAGTGATGTGGCCAGGATTTATTATGGCGGTAGCCATCGGTCTTTTTGAACTTTATCTGTTTGGAACAAGAGATAGAGGTTTGCTGATTCCTGTGACGATTTTGGGTGGCTTATCCATTATCTTCTTCACCACCATTTCATTCAGAGAATTGTTCGGATTTGGAATCAACAAGCTGATACTGCCATTGGTACTCATCCTGCTTGGTGTTGCCATCATGATTAAAAATGACAGAAAAGACAAGGAATTTTAGCACCATTCAGCTACGGGCAGCATTATGATATATCAGGGATTTTTAATGTGGGATTGCTGGGCCATGTGTGAAGAAAGTATATTGAAACAGAAGCTGCTCAAACATAAAAAGTCGGCAAAAAGGGCATTGAGGTCAAAGCGTCGAAGATACAGCAAGAATTAGAACATATTTCTCAAAAGATGGATATGTGAATTTTTGATGTTACAGGCGCTTTGACGATGATTATGTCCGGTTGAAAATGAATGTCGAAATTGTGAACATCTTCGAAAAAACTTTTCCAATTGATTGTTACATAGGTCTTTCAAATGGGTAGTATAATATCCGTAAGGAACAATTTGTTTTTTGTAGAATTGCAGTCCAAAATTTTTTACAGGAGTGATGAGTTATGGATAAGTACGTTTGTACAGCTTGCGGCTATGTATACGACCCGGAAAAGGGAGATCCCGACAGTGGAATCGCACCCGGAACTGCCTTTGAGGATATTCCTGAAGACTGGGTATGCCCACTTTGCGGTGTTTCCAAAGATATGTTTGAAAAAGCGTAACCCTGAGTCCGGTGAATGGGTACGGAATTGTACTTAGCAGAAGGAAACGGTATAGATCAAAACCTTTAGAAGGATTGTAAATGAAGACTTTGATGAAGTTTTTTTATCGGAAATTCATTCATCAAGGTAGGAGCATGTTTCCTAAGCATTAAAAAGAGGTGATGAGAAATCACCTCTTTTGCTGTTTTGGTCTAAAAAAAACGAAGCCAGACTAACTGGCTTTCATCAACTGAATAAGGGACTTTTTCAGCCATTTTACATAACCTTTTTCGAAGTAGAGCAGTACCTCGTCTTCATTGCTTGCTAGGATAATGGCATTCATGTCGAAAATCTCAATTTTCTCTCCTGCATTAAACATCTTGATCACTCCAATCCTTTGGAAGACATCCAATCCTTTGATATTATAGATATCGTCAAAAAACAGAGATGTCTTTATATTTACCGGATGAACTGATTCACTTTTTATGTTACCAAACTAAAATCAGGCGCTTTCAGGGGCGGAATAAAATATTGAAACTAGGTTGAATTTAGGATATAATATCAACAGAAGCTGATTTAAGCAGAATACGGTAGATTACTTTTCAAGATTTTACACCATTTTGTCAAATGAATACATCTGTACGGAGAAAATACCTGTTGGCAGTTCATTTTCGTGAGCGAATGCTGACAGGATAGGTGCATTGCTTTTGCAAAGATGGATTTGATTGAAATTCATTATGTTTTCTTTCGGGAATATAATGATAATGTTACTGTGCTTAAACCATCTGGAAATCATAGTTGCAGCGTGTAACTGAGTCATTTCGGCTGAAATCCGATACGGATAGGTATCTGAAAAACCTTGGGGGGTACAAAATGAAGGTAGAAACAAAGGAACTAAACGGTATCAAGGTCTTAAGGCTGGTTGGGCAGGTAAGAATATCAACACAAAATGATTTTAAGGATATTCTTGATGACCTGGTGAGAGACAGCAAGGGTCAGACAGTGATCATTAATATGGACGGTATCATCTACATGAATAGTACAGGCCTTGGAATTATTATTGATACCTATAAAAAGTTTAAGGAAGCCAATGGAAGGCTTGTACTTTGCAATCTGCTCCCCGATATCATGAATCTCTTTGAGGTTACAAGACTGAACCGGTTTATTGAGATTTACAGCAATGAAAGTGAAGCCCTCAACAAGATTTCCTTGCAGTAAGTTTATGTACGCAATGGAGTGTACAAAATTTGCAGGAATGAGAAGGCCATCCTGCAAAAAAATCAAAAATTTATTGCATATTCCCTGGGTTATGCTATAATGATAGTGAAACTTAATTGGATTTTTATGATTTGGAACGAGGACGTTCTCAGACAGGTTGATAACCTTGCTTGAGTGCGTCTTTTTTGATTTGATTTATTGTTGCTCATGTTGTGAAACTGCCAGTTTACAAGCAGTACACCCAATATCAAAACAAATTCATGTTTTTAAAAGATGAATTTAATATCGGCAATCCTGGGCATTATAAAAATGAATTAAAAGGAGTGTTGCATATGCCAAAGTATACCAGAGAAGATATTGTCAGAATTGTCCATGAACAGGATGTAAAATTTATACGTCTTCAGTTTACGGATATTTTCGGTATTCTAAAGAATGTTGCCATTACGGCGGAGCAGTTGGAGAAAGCGCTGGATAATAAGTGTATGTTTGACGGTTCTTCCATTGAAGGGTTTGTAAGAATTGAAGAATCCGACATGTATTTAAGGCCCGATCCCAACACCTTCGTTATATTCCCCTGGAGACCGCAGACCGGTAAGGTGGCAAGATTGATTTGTGATGTATATAATCCGGATGGAACTCCTTTTGAAGGAGACCCAAGATATATCCTCAAAAGAGCGTTGAAGAAGGCCAATGACATGGGATATGAGACGTTCAATGTGGGACCGGAGTGTGAATTTTTCCTTTTCCTGACAGATAATGAAGGGAATCCGACCACGATTACTCATGACAACGCCGGGTATTTTGATCTCGGGCCAGTAGATTTGGGAGAGAATGCAAGAAGGGATATGTGCCTTGCATTGGAAGAAATGGGATTTGAGATTGAAGCATCTCACCATGAAGTAGCACCCGGACAGCATGAAATTGATTTTAAGTATTCCGATGCGTTGACAACGGCGGATGCCATTCTGACATTTAAGCTTGTTGTAAAAACCATTGCGCAAAGGCATGGTTTACATGCAACTTTCATGCCGAAGCCGATTTTCGGTATCAATGGGTCCGGAATGCATACCAATGTTTCTTTGTTTAAAAATGGGAAAAATGCTTTCTATAAAGAAAATGATACTTTGCAATTAAGTGAGGAAGCCTACTGGTTTATCGGGGGACTGATGAAAAATATGCGGTCCATTGCAGCGATCACAAATCCCATTGTGAATTCTTACAAGCGTCTGGTTCCCGGGTACGAAGCACCGGTTTATATTGCATGGTCTGCAAGAAACAGAAGCCCTCTCATTAGAATCCCTGCAGCCAGAGGAGAAGCTACAAGACTGGAACTCAGATGCCCCGATCCTTCCTGCAATCCATATCTCGCGCTTGCAGCAATTCTGGAAGCCGGATTGGATGGTATTGTGAATAAGTTGAATCCTCCTGCTTCAACAGACAAGAATATCTTCCAAATGAGTGAAGATCAGCGTAAGGCAGAAGGCATCGATTCCTTGCCGGGAAGCTTGAAGGAAGCCCTTGAGGAACTGAAGGCAAGCAGCCTCGCCAAGGATGTTTTAGGCGGACATATTTTTGAAAAATATATTGAAGCAAAGAATGAAGAATGGCTTGAATATACAACAATGATCAGTAAATGGGAAGTAGACCAGTACCTTACAAAATATTAGTGAAGAATGAAGAACGAAGAATGTGGGATTCAGGGAAAAGATACGATTCGTTGTAATTATATAAAGCAAGAAAGGAAATAGGAATTAAGAAATAAAGAGTAGATTTACTAAGAAATATATATGAAAGATTAAGCTTATGACAGAAGAATTTTTGGGATCAATAACGGGACATTTTAGGTTTTCAATTCTTCTTTCATCTTTCTTCACTCTTAATTCTTAGTTTAATTCCTTAATTGGGGTGTTCATATGGAAGCGGTAAGGATACTTGTTGCTATGAGTAATGACACATCCATCAATAAATTGAAGTTTATACTTACTGAAAGCGGCTATATTGTTGTCGATTGTGCAAGGGACGGTCATGAATGTTTGAGAAAGATGAGGGCATTGAAACCGGATCTCACACTGCTGGAGTATGACTTACCGTTGATGGGGGGCTATGACATAGCGAAAATTGCTATAGAAGATAAATTATGTGACGTCATCCTTATTTCGACGGATACACAGAGAAATATGGTGAATGAGATTGCGGACGAGTGCGGTTTTGTCTTTATGTCAAAACCTTTAAACAAGATTGCACTGGTTAGTACCATTGACCTTATGATCAAGAACCGGAGGAAAATCCAGAAGCTGGAGAAGGAAATTGAGGAGCTAAGGATGACCCTGGATACCAGGAAGGAAGTTGAAAAGGCCAAAGGTCTCCTCATGAAGAATCTCAACCTTTCAGAAGCGGAAGCCTTCAAACGGATCCAAAAGCAAAGCATGGATAAAGGAATTCCAATGAAAGAGATTGCAAAAGCGATTATTCTGGCATACGATATATAAGAATAAAAAAGAAGATGTTCAGAAAAGCTCAAATCAAAAAACGGCACAATATAATATAATTATATTGTGCTTTCGTTTTATACAGAGGTTTAAAGGGGAGATCATTGTGAGTATAAAAAGGCCGCTGATTGGAATCAGCCCGTGGTACGATGAAGAGAAAAGACTAACCTATATAAAAGGCGGATATTGCGAAGGAATTATAAAAGCTGGCGGAATTCCAGTTGTATTACCTCTGACCGGGGATGAAGAAATATTGCAGGATATCTATGAAAAAATCGATGGGATACTTCTATCCGGCGGGGACGATGTGGATGCTGTGCACTTTGGAGAATGGAATCTCCCTTGTAATGGAGAGATCTCGCCGTATAGGGATAGAATGGAGCTTTTTCTGGCAAGGAAGGTGTTGGAGGAGGGAAAGCCGGTACTCGGGATCTGCAGGGGTGTTCAAATGATGAATGTAGCCATCGGGGGATCTCTTTACCAGGACATTTATTCCCAGATCAGGGACCGATGCCTTCTTCAACACTCTCAGAAGGCGCCCAGGTGGTATCCTACCCATGAAGTTGTAGTTAAATCAGGTTCAAAGGTATGGAAAGCCCATGGAAAAGAAAGTGTCCGGGTTAATTCATTTCACCACCAGGCCATTAAAGACGTGGCGGATGGTTTTGAAATAACTGCAAGCTCACCGGACGGGATGATTGAAGCGATTGAATTCAGAAACCACCCTTTTGCAGTTGGTGTGCAATGGCATCCGGAATTGATGTGGGAAAAGGATCAATCCTTCCTTGAACTCTTTAAAGATTTTATTGAGAACTGCGGGAAATGATAATAATCCTGAATATAAGCCGTGAAATAAATTATCAATGAGTAATAAATTATTGTTAAGATATCATGGGGTTCAAAGTGACTGGAAATTCTGAGGTTAAATGTTTATTGTGTTCAATATAGCGCATTGTCTATATTTGCGGACTGTGATAAAATTTATCAAAGTACAATATGCTGGTGCTTTTTAACACAACAGACTTCTAGCCATTCAGAGTGTTAAAAATGTACTTCAGTGATATTGTGCCTGCATTGCTCTCGAAGGAAATTCTGTTAACGGGTACTTGAACATACTAAGGAAGGTGAATTAGGATTGCGGGATCTGGCAGCAAAGCTTCATTCGGTTTTAGGGGACTTATATAGTCCCGTCATCAATGGTTTGAAGATTATCAGCATCATTGTCATCTCCATCATTGTAGTTAAAATCGGCAGTATCATCATAAAGAAAATATTTGAAAAGCAAAAAGGGTTTAAATACAGTATCAGCGCTAAAAGGCTGGATACGATGTCTACACTGCTGGTAAGCGTTTTTAGATATATGACGTATCTTGTGGCCGGGGTGGTGATCCTCTCCGACGTTTTCCAGCTGAAATCTGTTCTTGCCGCCGCGGGAATCGGCGGTATTGCAGTGGGTTTGGGAGCGCAGAGCCTGATAAAAGATGTAATTTCCGGGTTCTTTATCGTGATGGAAGACCAGTTTGTAGTCGGTGATTTGATCACCATTGATAATATGACGGGAACCGTTGAGGAAATGGAGCTTAGAGTGACCAAGATGCGTCATTTCAATGGGGACTTGTTCATCATACCCAATGGCGAAATCAAGAAAGTAACCAATCACACCAGAGGAAACAAGGCTGTGAACGTGGACATACCTATTGCCTACAGCGCAGACATCAATAAAGCCATTGAGGTTGCCCAAACTGTTTGTGCTGCTGTGGGAGAAGAATTTACGACGATTGTAGAACCGCTGAAAGTCCTGGGAATCACAGATCTGGGTAAGGAAAGCCTCAACCTGAGGATCACAGCGAAAACCCTTCCCAATGAGCAGTGGGAAGTAGAACGTAAAATCAGAATACGGATTAAGGAAGCATTCAGCAAATCCGGAATTGAATTTTTTGATAAGAACAAGATTGAACTGGAAAAGGAGTCTTAGGCGGAGGTGGATTCAATTGGCAGACAGGTTTAGTGTAGGAGACATTGTAGAGTTAAAGAAGCAGCATCCCTGCGGAAGCAAGCAATGGGAGGTGCTGAGGACAGGAGCGGATTTCAGGATCAAATGCCTTGGATGTGAACACTCCCTCATGCTCCCCAGAACCAAGTTTGAAAAGAGTGTAAAGAAAATCATAAAATCGAATTTGAATCAGGCAAACGGTGAAGATAAAACCCGGGCTGAACTGTAAAGTTCAATCCGGGTTTTATCTTGAAGAAGGGACTGTTCTCTATACCTTGAAGAATGGTCCCTTCTTGCATTTGAAAACAAAATATGAATCCTTTGCATGCTTTGTACGGCACAAAGAAATAATAGAATTAAAATTTATTGACAAAGGATGATAAAATGTTTGAAGAAAAAAGCAAGGGTACTTTTTGGAGAACGTTTTTTACTTCAATTATAACATCACTAGGTGTCGGGGTGCTTTTATTCGCATTGATGTCGGGTTACATAGGCAGGAATAACCCTCAGCAAAATACTCCCCAGAGGGACGGTACCAATGTTTCACCTCAAGCACCGCTTCCGCAGCAGCTTGCAATGGATGCACCAGGAAACAACTCTATATCTGCAGCAGTTGCAAAATCTGCATCCCCCGGAGTTGTGGGCATATCCGTACTAAAGGTAGACGGCAAATCCATATTCGACAAGGACACTGCCCAAAAGTGGGGAGTAGGGTCTGGTGTCATCGTGACTCAAAACGGATATATTATTACCAATAACCATGTGGCCGGAGGAAGGAATAAAAGAATTGTCGTATCACTGATGGACGGACGGAATGTAGACGGTGTAACCGTATGGGCGGACCCGGTGCTTGACCTTGCCATTGTGAAAGTCAACCTGACCGGTCTTGCGACGATTCCAATCGGAGATGCCAAAACCCTTCAGGTCGGGGAACCGGCCATCGCCATTGGGAATCCATTAGGGCTGCAATTTCAGAGAACTGTAACCTCGGGAATCGTCAGCGCTTTGAACAGAACGATTAAAATCGATACGGAACAAGGTTCCAACTATATGGAGGACTTAATTCAGACGGATGCCAGCATTAACCCTGGGAACAGCGGGGGCCCGCTTCTGAATTCAAGGGGACAGGTGGTCGGAATCAATACCATCAAGGTTGCAAGCGCAGAAGCAATTGGGTTTGCAGTGCCCATCAATGTAGCTATTCCAATCATTAAGCAGTATAGCAATAACGGAGATTTTGTTGAGCCGTATTTGGGTGTCTTTGCTTACGACAAAGAAGCAATTCCTTACCTGGATGGGAACCTCAAGATTGATAAAGGTATTTATGTGGTCAATGTAGACGACAACGGGCCGGCTGCCAAGGCAGGAATAAAAGTAGGGTGTGTCATTACCCAGGTAGACGGGAAAGACATGAACACCATGATGGACTTGAGGGAATATATGTATACTAAAAAGCCTGGAGACGCCATCAATGTTACGCACGTTTCAGGAGGCAAGGCGGAGTTGTTGTCAATTAAGCTGGCCGCAAAAGAGAAGGATGGGTTGATCACCCGGTAAGACAAATCAAATTCTATAAGGAAAAGAAATCGGGAGAACCTGATTTCTTTTTTTATTTGTATAGATATTTATGATAAATTTAAGATTCCGTTAAGGTGTATTTAAAAAGAGTACCGTACCATGGGATTTGAAAGTTCATAGGGGCTCAAGTGAATGATTCTGAGAATATTTTGACACTTCTGATAAATGGCAGACGCGTGAGAAATAAAATACATGTAGAAATTAAAACAAAAATTGGTTAAAATTGTATAGTTGTTATTAAGATCTTCAACTGAGGGATGCTTTCATACAACTGTATCAATCGTGCCAGGCCGTTTCTGCCGGAAAGGAATTAATTCCATATAAATCAAGGATTTTGGGGCGATCTAGGTTAATACATAGCGCGCCCAATATATAAATCAAAAGTTTATGAATTCAAGGAGGCAAAGACGTGGTAAAACAAAAAAACCTAAATTTAAAAGGACTATTTAGCCTGCTTCTGATTATCAGCATTGTGCTTCTGTCCATTCCGGCACAGGTGCTTGCAGCAGATGTCATGACTGTTGGAAAGATTTATTCCGGATTTGAGCTGAAGTCGGAGAAAGGTATCGCTGAGCTGAAATCCACAGTGCTGATTTATGAACATGTTAAAACCGGTGCAAGGTTGTTATACATGAAAAATGACGATGACAACAAGGTGTTTTCCATTACCTTCAGAACGCCGCCGTCAGACAACACCGGCGTGAATCATATTATAGAACACTCCGTCTTGGACGGATCACTGAATTATCCTACAAAATCCCCATTCTTTGATCTTGGTAAGCGGTCCTTGAACACCTATGCCAATGCCGCTACCTACTATGACAGGACGACGTTCCCTGTTGCGAGCAGGAATGAAAAAGACTTTTTCAATATCATGGGGATCTACCTGGATGCCGTATTCTACCCCAATATGCTGAAGGACCAGCGGATTTTCATGCAGGAAGGCGGGCACTATGAGCTGGATGCCGCCGGATCCAACCTGACCTATAACGGTGTTGTTTATAATGAGATGAAGGGAGCAACGTCCCAACCCGGCAATATTCTTTCAAATAAAATCAAAGAATCCTTATTCCCTGACAATACATATAAATGGGCTTCCGGCGGTGAGCCCGCAGATATGCTGAAACTAACCTGGGAAAAAGCAAAGGAAACCTATAATAAGTACTACCATCCCTCAAACAGCTATATTTACCTTTATGGAAATCTTGATATCAATAAGGCCCTGGAGTTTATTGACCGAAGCTACCTGTCGAAATTCGATAAAAAGGCGATAGACTCCTCGATCCCCAGCCATAAAGCATTTACCGGGCTAAAGGAAATGATTGCAGAATATCCAGTTTCAGCGGATACGCAAACCAATGGAAAGACATATCTTGCATTAAGCTTTGTTATTGATCAGGTAACAAACAAAGAAGCTGATCTGGCATTTTCCTGCTTGGGAGATCTTTTGGTCAATCATCCGGGAGCACCCCTCAGGGAGGCACTTCTGGCCAATGGAATCGGGACCAATGCTTATGCGCAATTCAACGATTACATGCGCCAGCCGGTATTCAGCATCATTGTTGAAAATGCAGAGGAGTCTCAAAAAGAGAAGTTTGAAAAGATCGTACGCCAGACTTTGGAGAATATCGTAAAGGACGGGTTCGATAAGGAATACCTGCAATCATTGATTCATGCTTTTGAATTAAGGATTCGTGCGAGCAAATCGGATACTTACCGTGGTCTTGCCTATAATGACTATGTAATGTACGGATGGCTGTATGATTCCGACCCAACAATGTATTTAAGTGTTGATTCCGAGATTGCAAAAATCGGGAACTCCAGCTCGGATAAATATCTTGAGGGCATGATCAATAAATACATACTTCAAAACGCTTATAGTTCCATGGTGGTTTTAAAACCTGCAAAAGACTTGCAAGCTAAGAAGGATGCAGCAGAAAAAGCGTACCTTGACAGCTATAAGGCAAAGTTGACGACAGAAGGACTCAGCAAGCTGACAAAGGAAACTGCTGAATTTAAAAAATGGCAGTCCGAGCCGGATTCACTGGAGGCCGTTGCAAAACTTCCGTCTCTGAATATCTCCGATATTGAATCCAAGGCAGAAGAAATACCACTGGTTGTAAAACAGGAAAAAGGGCTGAAGGTACTGTCCCATCCTATTTATACCAATAAAATTGCATATGTGAATCTTTATTTTGATGCGAACACGGTTTCCCAGGATAAGGTGCCTTATCTGTTCCTGCTCTCAGATCTGCTTGGGAAAATGGATACCCAAAAATATGATCATTCCAAGCTCACGACACAGATCAACGGAAGCATGGGCGGGATGTACTTGTCGCCTAGTGCGTACACTCCTTACAACGATTACGATAAGTTCGTTCCACAATTTTCCGTATCTTTCTTTACCCTTTATCAGGATCTGCCGAAGGCTATGGAAATCACCAGTGAAGTGTTGAACACCAGTAAATTTAACGATTCAACGTCCATCAAGCAGATTATCAAGCAAATAAGACAGGATCGGGAATCTTATATGCTGTCCAACCCGTTGGGGGTAGAAATGGGACGTCTGGCATCCTACCTGAGCAATGCCGGAAAATATAACGAACTGGGGAATATTGAATACTATAATTTTATCTGCGATCTGGATAAAAACTTTGACAGCAAGTTTGCTGAAATAAAGAAGAATCTTGAAGAAGTTCAAGGTGCGATATTTAATAAAAACGGGCTCATTGCAAGCGTTACCGGAGATGAAAGCGATTACCCGCTGTTTAAGGACAGCTTTGGGACGTTCGTAGATACATTGAAGAGCACGGAACAGAAACAGCAGAACTATAAATTTACGGGTTCGGTTAAAAGTGAGGGCTTCATGGCTCCCGTACAAGTGCAAAGCGTTGCAGCCGGTTACAGCTATAAGCAGTTAGGTCATCAATACAGCGGGAAAATGCAGGTGCTGAAAAATATCCTTGATAATGAGTACCTGACGAAGCAAGTACGAATCATCGGGGGGGCTTATGGCGGTGCAGCAATACTGAATGATACAGGGAATATGGGGTTTGTCTCAATAAGAGATCCGCGTCTGACAGAAACCCTCGATGTTTTCAAAAAGGCCGGAGAATTTTTAAAGAACTTGAAGCTGGATGACAGAGCCATGACCGATTACATCATCAGCACTATTGGGACGATGGATGCACCGATGAGTCCGGATTCAAAAGGAAAGCTTTCCGACTTTAATTACCTGAGGGGAAAGACTCAGCAGGATATTCAGAAAGAACGGAATGAAATCCTGTCCACCAAGCTTGAGGATATCAGAAACTATGCAGAGATGGTCTCCGGCATCATGAAACAAGACTACTACATTGTTATTGGAAATGAAAACAAGATCAAGGAAAACGAAAAACTCTTTGAAAAAATTATGAACGCATTGAAACAGTAACGAGTTTAGTGTGCAAAGCTTAATAGATTGAAATGAGTGAGGTCTTGGGGGAGCGCTTCTCCCGAGACTTTATTTTTGATTCAGGTATTTGCAGCTAGAAACAGCAGACGGATAGGTTTAAGGAAAATTTAAGGTTTAAATAAGGTGAGTTTAAGTTATACCCGTTACTATTAATTACGGGAAGTGAAAGGAAGGAGTCCGGCCGAAAGAAAGTCAAAATTAAATAGACGTTATGGGGGAGGTTCAGAATATGAAAAAGTTTTTTAAATCGATTGGATGGGTTACGTTATACTTTTTTGTTGCATTCATTTGTCAGGCAATGTCCGGAATGATTGTAGCAATGGTGATTGGTGTTAAGGAAGGGTTTGCGGCTGCCTCAAAAAACCAGGCAGTGGACCAGGCAAAGTTAACCGCGGATATTACTGCAAAAGTGATGCAGCGGCTGGACTTAATATTGCTTATTGCAGTTGTTTCAGCAGCATTGATCTTTATGCTTATTTTTAAGCTGAAAAAAGAGAACTTGATCAAACTATGCAACTTTAGTAAAGTGGGTATGAGAGATATCGGCCTTTTGACGATCGTCGGCGTATCTGCAAGTTTTATACTAAATATTGTTTTGTCTTCACTTCAAGGACTTGAAGCCCTGAAAAAGTTTTTTGAAGCTCATGAAAAAGTCACTTCTTCCTTGCTGGCAGGAAATAATATCGTTTTCACTGTTTTCGTTGTTTCTATAGCCGCTCCTTTATTTGAAGAAGTATTATTCAGGGGAATGGTATTTAACGAATTCAGGAAGTCCGTTCCGGTTACGTGGGCAATACTCCTTCAGGGAGCTGTCTTTGGTCTGTATCATATGAATGTTCTCCAGGGCGTATACGCATCTGTTCTGGGAATCCTTTTTGCTTTGTTGTATATATGGACAAAAAGCTTATGGGCCCCGATTACTGTACATTTTTCCCTGAATTTAACCAGTGCAGCGATGGCCAAGATATCACATTACTCTGTATCTTCCCCAGTCACCAGCGCTATTTTTATTGTTTGCTGTCTGGGACTCACAGCAGGTATCTGGGGAATATGGAAAAAACGAAAACAGGAAAAAGCGTATTCTTTGTCAGATAATTATTCTAGCTTAGCTCAGTAACTTTTCTGAATCATTTGTAGTATGAGCAGCATTGCAGGACGTATAATCGAGATGATATTATGAATCAGCAAAGTATATAATTAGGAGTAAACAGTAAAGTGGAGGTGTTACAGTGAAAAGTATATTTATCAATAAGTCCGGGCAGGTTCGTTCGGGATGGAAAATCAGCCTTTGTTTGATTGTAGGAATCATCATGGTCATAGGTCTTCAAATCCTGTTCAGAATGGTTTTGCCCAAAAATTCATTTTCAATGTTTCTTTTTCGTCTGACGATGCCGCTGAGCATCTTAGGTGCAACATTTTTTGTTCTAAAGGTGGTGGACAAAAAGAAAGCAAAAGATATTGGTCTTGCGAGCTATAAAGAGTATCACAAGGACTTCCTGACCGGTCTTGTCATGGGAACAGTGTCATTAACCGTTATATTCTTCGCATTGCTGGCTTATGGAGCATATTCTTTAGAAAACAGCCTGTCACAGCCCAACATCACTGGAGATATCATCACAAGCCTGGTGCTTTATATCTTTGTTGGTTTTGCTGAAGAGATCTTCGGAAGAGGCTACTGTATGACGGTACTATGGCAAACAGGAAACAAGTGGATCGTGGTGATCGTATCTTCCATCCTATTTTCACTGCTGCACGGAGGCAATCCCAATGTAGGAATCGTAGCGCTGATCAATACTTTCCTGGTGGGTGTACTTTTTGCCTATATGTTTTTGAAAACAAAATCTATTTGGCTGCCTATCGGCTTCCACATTGCATGGAACTTCTTTCAAGGACCGGTTTATGGGTTTGCAGTCAGCGGTGGTGAAGGAACCAGTGTCTATAAAGTGAAGCTGATCAAGGATAATCTCGTCACGGGAGGAGCCTATGGGCCGGAAGCTGGATTGATCGGCACAGCGCTCATCTTGTTAGGCTTTATCTTTATATGGATGTATTATCCTAAAGGAACACTGGACAATCCCATTAAAATGTCCAATACAAGAGTTTCTGTGAAATAAAAACAAGCTTTTTACCTGCTTCTGCGGTGCAAGAGAAAGAGATAGCTTTAGTGTATAAGTAATTGCTTGCAAAGCAGAATCGGAGAAGCTAAAAAGTGATGTGAAAGCCGTTATTCCTGATAACGGCTTTTGTAACCTCAAGGAATGCATCAAAACACATTGCTTTGAAGTGTGAATGGAAAATGATAGAATAAAATGTAGATTTATATGTGATTGGGGAATCCGGAGGTCAAAATGCGAATTCTTGTAGCGGAAGATGAAAAGGATATAAGGGAACTGATCGAGTTACACTTGATGGAGGAAGGCTTTGAAGTTTTGAAGGCGGAAGATGGGATGGAAGCCTTAAGGCTGTTCGAAATGAAAAGCGTGGATCTGGTGATTCTGGATGTTATGATGCCAAAACTGGATGGCTTCAACACGGCCAGAAAAATTAGAGAGGCCAGTGAAGTTCCCATTGTTTTTTTGACCGCTCGCGGAGATGATATGGACAAGGTTCTGGGATTCGGCCTTGGAGCCGATGACTACATCGTAAAACCCTTTAGTCCTGTGGAATTGATTGCCCGAATTCAGGCGCATCTCAGAAGATATAGAAAGTATTCGAGTATTCCAATAAAAAATGAAATCGTTGTTGGCCGCTTAAGGCTGAACAAGGAGGGGTGCGCACTCTTCAAAGACGGAGAGGCAATCACGTTAAATGCGAAGGAATATAAGATTATGGAACTGCTGATGGCCAATGCCGGAAGGGTATATACCAAGAAACAGTTATATGAACTGGTCTGGGATGACGCTTTCTACAGTGATGACAACACGGTAATGGTTCATATCAGCTATCTGCGGGACAAGATTGAAGACGACCCGAAAAATCCGGTGTTCCTGAAAACTATCCGAGGCATAGGATACAAGCTGGAGAAAGGATAGTAACCCATGTATAATTTTCTAGCAAGGTTCAAAAGAAAAAGCTTGTCGGATAATATGTTCTTTAACTATGTGGTTTTATTCTTTTTGATTATACTTGTGAGTATACTTACCGCTGTATTTATGTCTTTTATCGTCTCCTACAGTCAAAAAAATATTGAGCAGCCCAGGCTGTTTGCAAACCAGGTAATACGGGAAGACGATCTGTTGGTACAGGATGTACTAAAAATTGACGGATGGGTTGAAGTGCTGGACAGCAATTTCAAAGTTGTCAAAACCTACGGGGGAAGCAAGCAAATTGGCTATACTTATTCCAGGGAAGAGTTCTTCAAACTTGTTTTTAGCAACGATGGGAGCGAGTATTATTACAGCAGTGCATATTTAAAAGGTAACCAATTCATCGTACTTTCCGCAGTTCCGCTGAACAAGTATAAGGAAGGCATTACAATTGTTCGATATGACGGTTCCATGAGTGATATGAACGTACGGGTTATCACTCAGGAGGAGGAGAAAGCAGGGATTCGAGCCATGGCTGCTGGAATTGCCTTTTTTATTATAATATTGGGTCTTGGTATTTTAGCATATTCAAAGCTTACTTCCAGAATACTGGTAAAGCCACTAAGAACCCTCCTGCAGGGAGTAAGAAAAATTCAAGCGGGCGATTATTCTGTGAGAATAGCATTAAAATCAGTCAGTGAGATCGGACAATTGAAAGATGCATTCAATCATATGGTCATGAAGATTCAGGAAGAAATTCTACTCAGGCAAAAGTCTGAAGAAGCACGAAAACATCTAATTATGAGCGTATCCCATGATTTGAAAAATCCTTTGGCGTCCATCGTAGGCTATGCAGGGTACCTGATGAAAAATGAAAATCTGTCCGGGCCGGACAAAAATAAATATCTCAAAGTAATTTATGAAAACGGGTTAAGAGCGAATGACCTGATCCAGGATTTGCTTCAGTTTTCAAAGCTGGATAGTGAAGACTTCTCGTTATCATTGAAGAAGATGGATCTTTGCGAGTTTATGAGAGAACTGCTTGCAGGATACATTCCGCAGATAGAAGAGAAATGCATCTCGTATGATCTGAATATTCCCGAAGAAAGTATTTTTGCATTATTTGATTCGAAACAATTGGACCGGGCGATTAGCAATCTCATCGTCAATGCCATCAAATACAATGATGCAGGGACTACAATTGCAGTAAGGCTGAAACAGAAGCAAAACAGGATTCAAATTGTCATAGAAGACAATGGAATCGGAATCCCCAAGGAACTTGCCGAGGATGTATTCAAACCGTTTATAAGAGTGGATTCCGCAAGAAACTCGAAAACCGGGGGAAGTGGTTTGGGTCTTTCCATAACTAAAAGAATTATCGCAAAACATGGATGGGATATTCGACTCGATAAATCTTATACCAACGGCTGCAGGTTCATTATTGAGCTTACGGTATAACCAACCATATTTGTAAGACTAAAGAAATTATGATATTATATTTCCGTTTTATTATTGCGATTCATTTTGAAGGGTGCTTGAACTTTGGAGCATAAAAGGATATATTTTTCGGCGAATAGTCTTGAGAGTGTGGTCATGGGGGTTTAGATGTTTGTAGGAATCTATCATTTTTTTTCATCGGCGGGGAACCCGCTTTATGTTTGCTACTTAGGCCTATTTATTATTCTCAGCATCTCCATTTATATTTTTTATTTTTGTCATTTCAAAAGGGCTAATCAATATATCAAGTATGCGTTAGTTTTTGCAGTACTCGTCCTTATCCTGGAGCTGTTTTCCGGAATATTATTTACCCAGTCATGGATTGGAAATGCGTATCTTTTTATGAACATGGTTGTATTTGCTTGTTCGGGCCTTTATTGCTGCGCTAGCTTAAACCATAGGGGAGTGCCTTTCCTCAGAAAAATATTTAGAGGTTCCTTTCCAAAGAGATTCAGCTCAAAAGGGTTGACTTTATCCGTTTTGGCAGTTCTGGGAGGGTATTGCCTGTATTCGATTTTCCTTCAGATGCTGGTTCCTGCAGAGATAGCTATAACACCGGAGACACAGGTGCTCTACAGCAAATTCTATGTGCTGACCATAGGCATTGCCAGTTCAATAGAATTTGCTTTAAATGAAGAAATCGTTTTTCGCCTGGGAATTCAAAGCTTTATCTCCAAAGTGTTCAACCTTGAAGGGAAGAAGTATTGGATCTCCATCGTATTTACTGCATTTTTATGGGCTATTGCACATGCCAACGACTTGAATATCGAATGGGTCCGATTCGCAGATACATTTCCTTTTGGATTATGTCTCGGTTATCTTTGCAAAAAATACGGAGTTGGCGCTTCAATATTTACACATGCCGCTTTTAACATTTTCGTTGCGTTGATTTCAACCTTTTTAACATAATAAGTGGAAAATTTCCAAGGAGGTATAGTCGAGCTGTCCGTTTGGCAATAATGATAGCATTAGTTACTTCGGAGGGTTTTGGAATGGCATCGACTAAGAAGTTTCACGAAACGGATAATTTTGAAAACGCGATCAGAGAATACCTAAAGCAGGGGAAAGAAAAGCTGGATAAGGAGCTTCAGGGAACCAGAGAGGCCATCAAGCTGATCGCCAAGGATAAAACAAAGGAATTCATGCAGGCTATGGACAAGGGATTGGATAAGGATGAAAGAGAGTTCTTGAGTGCATTGATTGTCTCCAGTATGTATCAGTCTTTTTGTTATGGGTACGGAATAGGGAAGATAGAGGGCCGTACCAACAATAAGATCTATTTATAATTTTACTATCTGTATAATTTTCTCCATACTCATGTTTTTTACTATCCGGCTTGGTCCTTTTTACGCTTTTCTGTCTTTTGAAAATTTATTTATTGACAGGGCCTTTTCACGTTGATAAAATAAATTAAAATTGTATCTAATTTACGAAAGCAATGATGGAATTAAGATGTGTAGGATTGGTCAAGAGAGTCGGTGGAGGGTGTGAACCGAACCATGAAGCATATGAATAACTCGTTCCGGAGCTGCATCATTGAAACTTAACAGTAGATGATGACGTTGACCACGTTACAGTCCAGGTGTATGAGTTTGACTCTGCTCCTACTGAGAATGTATCCTTAACCGGATGCATTGAATCAGGGTGGTACCGCGAAGAAGTACAGGATCCCTTCGTCCCTGCAAAATATTTTGTGCAGGCTCGAGGGTTTTTTTATACCCGGAGGATGGGATGTTGTTCGAATCCTCAAGGGAAGAATTGATGAGTGCTGGCCGGGTAAACAAGTAAAAACTACATACGGAATGGGATTTTGCCATTCACTTGAAAAAGGGGTTTTATTATGAAACTGACAGGCGCTCAGGCCATTATAAAAGCATTGGAAAATGAAAAGGTGGATATCATCTTCGGATATCCCGGGGCGGCGATTTGTCCGTTCTATGATAGCTTGCTCGGATCAAAGCTCAATCATATTCTTACAAGGAATGAGCAGGGTGCGGTGCATGCAGCCAGCGGTTATGCAAGAGTAACCGGGAAAACCGGAGTCTGCGTAGCTACTTCAGGCCCGGGTGCTACCAATATGATCACCGGAATTGCAACGGCCTATATGGATTCTATTCCGATAGTAGCCATTACCGGTCAGGTATCTTCAGAACTGATTGGAAGGGATGTATTTCAGGAAGCGGATATTACTGGTGCAACAGCGCCGTTTTGCAAGCATAACTATCTGGTGAAGGATGTAAAGGAACTTCCAAGAGTCATCAAGGAAGCATTCCATATTGCTTCTACTGGACGTCCGGGACCTGTTGTGATTGATATTCCGGTAGACATTCAGAATAAGGAATTTAACTTCGAATATCCAAAAAGTATTGATATAAAGGGATATAAACCTACTTACAAGGGACATTCGCTGCAGATAAAAAAGATTGCAGAGGCAATTGCCAAAGCAAAAGCACCGGTCATCTGTGCCGGCGGAGGCGTTGTAAATGCCTATGCAACAGAGGAACTTTGCGAGCTTTCAGAAAAGTGCAGGATCCCTGTGATTACAACCTTGATGGGGATTGGTTCCATGCCTACGGCACACGAATTGAATCTTGGAATGATTGGCTCCCACGGGGTTTATGCTGCAAACTATGCACTGCATAATGCGGATTTGATTATCATCCTGGGGGCAAGGGTCGGAGACCGGGCTATGGGAACGGCCAACAAAATTGCGGAGAAGGCAAAAATCATCCATGTAGATATCGATCCTGCAGAAATCGGTAAGAACATCGGAACCACCATTCCTGTTGTCGGAGATGTAAAGCTGGTGCTTCAGGATTTACTGGCTATCGTAACAAAAGGCAATGTTGACGAGTGGGTTGCAAATATAGAAAAAGTCAAAGCGGAACATCCGTTGAAGCATATGGAAGGAACAGAATGCGGAACTGTGAAACCCCAATATCTTTTAAGGACTTTGTCCGATATGATGGGAGAAAACGGTTTTGTAGCCACAGAGGTAGGTCAGAATCAGATTTGGGCGGCAAACTATTTTAAAGTAAGAAAACCCAGAACCTTTATTACATCCGGGGGGATGGGGACCATGGGATACGGTCTTCCCGCAGCGGTCGGAGTTAAGTTTGGCCAGCCGGAAGCAACCGTCGTAGCAGTTTGCGGAGACGGCAGCTTCCAGATGTCCATGAATGAGCTGGGAACCATCAAGCAGAACAAACTTGGGGTGAAGATCGTCATCTTCAATAATTCAAGACTCGGAATGGTGCGGGAGATTCAGAAGCAAAGATATTGCGGCCGGTACTCGCAGGTCTTCCTTGAGGAAAATCCGGATTTTGTAAAGCTGGTTGAGGCCTATGGCTTCAAAGGGGAAAGAATTACTTCCAACCTGCAGGTAAAGGATGCACTTCAGAGAATGCTGGAGAATGACGAAGCCTATTTGATAGAGTGCATTGTTGATCCTGAGGAACCGACATTGTAGGTTCATTTGATTGTAGATAACCATGATAAAGAGGTAAAGGTGTATTTCCGGAAAGGGGAGAAATTTATGGCAAAGCATACGCTGTCAGTACTGGTTGAAAATCACGCAGGTGTACTTTCAAGAGTAGCCGGTTTGTTCAGTAGGAGAGGCTTTAATATCGACAGCTTGGCCGTCGGGGTAACAGAGAATCCTGATATTTCTAGAATGACCATTGTTGTGGATGGGGACGATTACACTGTTGAACAGGTGAGCAAGCAGCTGAACAAGCTGATCGATGTCATTAAGATCAAGCAGCTGGCTAAGGACGAGTCTGTAAGCAGAGAGCTGGCACTGATCAAAGTGGCTGCTTCCGCAACGACCCGGTCTGAAATTATCCAGATTGTAGAGATCTTCAGAGCAAATATCGTAGATGTGTCAAAAAACACATTGACAGTTGAGATTTCCGGAAGCACCTCCAAGGTGGAAGCTTTGGAAGACATGCTAAGGCAGTTCGGAATCAAGGAAATCGTACGTACGGGAACAATTGCTATCGAAAGAGGCAATAAAATTATAAAAGTTACCAATAATGATGAGGAGTGAAATACATGGCAAAAATGTATTATGACAGCGATTGCAACCTTGGACTTCTGAAAGGAAAGACCGTTGCAATCATTGGCTATGGAAGCCAGGGGCATGCGCATGCTCAGAACTTGAATGACAGTGGTGTAAATGTAGTTGTCGGTCTGACACCTACTTCTGAAAAAAGACAGCAGGTCATCAATGATGGATTAAAAGTTTATGATACAGCGGAAGCTGCAAAAATGGCAGATATCATTATGATACTCGTTCCTGACCAGGTTCAGGCGGATGTTTATGCAGAAAGCATCAAGCCTTACATGACCGAAGGAAAAGTATTGATGTTTGCTCATGGCTTTAACATCATTTTCAACCAGATCGTTGCACCGAAAGATGTAGACGTAATCATGGTTGCACCAAAGGGCCCGGGACATACTGTAAGGACCCAGTACAAAGAAGGAAGAGGCGTTCCTGCATTGATCGCGATTCACCAGGATGCATCCGGTAAGGCAAAGGATTATGCACTTGCCTACGCAGCGGGAGTTGGTGCGGGAAGAGCAGGAATTCTTGAAACTACTTTCAGAGAAGAAACAGAAACCGATCTCTTCGGTGAACAGGCTGTTCTTTGCGGCGGCGTAACAGAGTTGATGAAAGCTGGCTTTGAAACACTCGTTGCTGCAGGTTACCAGCCCGAAATTGCTTACTTCGAATGTATTCATGAAATGAAGCTCATCGTTGACCTGATCAACCAGGGTGGTTTCTCCTACATGAGATATTCCATTAGTGATACTGCAGAATACGGTGATTATATCACCGGCAAGAAAATCATTACTGAAGAATCCAGAAAAGCAATGAAACAGGTTCTCTCCGATATTCAGGACGGTACTTTTGCTTCCAACTGGATCGCAGAAAACAAAGCCGGCGGAAGAGCTAAACTCCTCGCAACAAGAAGAAAAGAGTCCGAGCACCAGCTCGAAAAGGTTGGATCCGAGCTCAGAAAAATGATGAGCTGGCTGAAAAAGTAATGGTTTACCAGACAAAATAAAGGATAAAAATATAGAGAATATCGAGACGGCTCGTGATAGCTGTCCGATGATGCCGGGGCTAGGGCAGGCTTGAGGCCTGCTCTACCCAAGGCAATTTATTTTTAGATATCTATGAATATGAGATTGATAACAGGGACAGAGGATACTCCTGCTGATTGTGGATAAATGCCGGCAGGAAGGAAGGTCCTCTTCTGAAAAGGAGGTTTCAGGCATGTCAAGACAAATCAAGATCTTTGATACTACATTAAGAGACGGAGAACAAACTCCGGGCGTTAACCTCAACATCCATGAAAAACTGGAGATTGCCCGTCAACTCGCAAAAATGGGAGTGGACGTCATTGAGGCCGGATTTGCCATTGCATCTCCCGGTGATTTTGAAGCTGTAAAGGCAGTTGCAGAAAATATCAAAGGGGTTACCGTTGCCAGCCTGTGCAGGGCGGTTGAGAAAGATATAGACAGAGCCTGGGAAGCGGTTAAAAGCGCTGAAAGGCCTAGAATTCATACATTTATAGCAACTTCAGACATCCATATGAAGTATAAGCTGAAAATGTCGGAGCAGGAAGTTTTGGATAGAGCCGTCGCTATGGTGAAGTATGCCAAGAATTACTGTGAAGACGTTGAGTTTTCAGCGGAAGATGCCAGCAGAACCAGAGTAGAATTTTTATATAGAATCGTAGAGGAAGTTATCAAGGCAGGAGCCACTGTAGTAAATATCCCGGATACAGTAGGATATTCGACCCCCATTGAATTTGGAAAGCTGATCAAGGGAATCCGGGACAATGTCAGCAATATTGATAAGGTAGATATCAGCGTTCACTGCCATAATGACCTGGGGTTGGCCGTGGCAAATTCACTGGCTGCTATGGAAAATGGCGCTACCCAGTTGGAATGTACCATCAACGGCTTAGGGGAAAGAGCCGGAAATGCAGCCATGGAAGAAATCATCATGGGCATTAACACAAGAAAAGACTTCTATGGAGTTCAGCATAAAATCGAGACAACACAAATCTACAGAGCGAGCAAACTTGTAAGCAGTCTCACCGGTGTGGATATTCAACGCAACAAGGCGATTGTCGGTGCCAATGCTTTCGCACATGAGTCTGGTATTCATCAGCATGGGGTGCTTTCAGAAAAGAGCACTTACGAAATCATGACTCCTGAATCCGTGGGATTACCGACCAACAGAATGGTTCTGGGGAAACTTTCCGGTCGTCATGCCTTTGAGGATAGATTGAAGGAATTGGGATACACCCTGTCTCAGGAAGAAATTAATACAGCGTTTGAAAAGTTCAAGAGCCTGGCAGACAAGAAAAAGGTTGTTTTGGACGGAGATATTGAAGCACTGGTGAAGGAAAAGGTTTCAGAAGTTCCCGAAATATTTGAATTGGATAGCTTCCAGATCAGCAGCGGAAACAAAGTCATTTCAACAGCCATGGTTAGTTTGAAGAGAAACGGTGAGTTGATTACAGAAGCGGCAACTGGAGACGGTCCGGTAGATGCAGCGCTGAATGCGATGGAAAGAGCCGCAGGCTTCAACATGGAATTGGAAGCCTATAGCTTGAAAGCGGTTACCGAAGGAAAGGACGCTTTGGGTGAAGTTACCGTGAGAGTTTCAAAGGATAACAAGAACTTTGTAGGCAGAGGCGTAAGCACAGACGTCATTGAGGCCAGTGTGAAGGCATATTTGAATGCCATTAACAGGGCTATCAGTGAACTGGGTGAAATTATAATTAGTAGCTAACGGGTTATTGATAAAAGTAGCCCGTTTATCGGGCTACTTTTTTTCATATCTGCGGATTTTTATTTATTACGGAGTGAGGTGGAGGAGATGAAAGTTGTTGCGTTCAGCGGAAGTCCAAGAAAAGGCGGGAATACGGCCGCTTTGATTCGCTATGTATTCGAAGAGCTGGAGAAAGAGGGCATTGAGTGTGAACTTGTTGAACTGGCAGGAAAACAGATTCGGGGATGTATTGCCTGCAGAAGATGCGGCACCAATCAGGATAAGCAATGTGCAGTTAGAGACGAGATTATTAACCACTGTATAGATAAGATGGTTGAGGCGGATGGGATCATTCTGGGTTCACCAACTTATTTCGCAAATATGACCACCGAAATGAAGGCCCTGATAGATCGAGCAGGATTTGTTGCAAAAATGAACGGTGACATGTTCAAACATAAGGTGGGCGCAGCTGTTGTAATAGCGCGCAGGGGTGGAGCGGATCATGTTTTCAATTCAATCAACCAGTTTTTCCTGATCAGTCAGATGGTCATCCCCGGCTCAAGCTACTGGAATATTGCGGTTGGACTCAATGCCGGAGATGTGGAAAAGGATGAAGAAGGTGTAAGAACCATGAGGGTTCTTGGGCAGAATATGGCGTGGCTGTTGAAAAAGCTGAAGGCTTAAACTATAGATCATTGATATAGATAGGATATAATGTAGAGGTGCCATTGGCTCAAAAAGGGGCCGATAGGCTGGAATAAGTGAGGAGGTTTTTCATGAAGGAATTAGTAATATACGATTCAACGCTCAGGGATGGAGCGCAGGCTCAGGGAATTTCCTTTTCTGTAGAGGATAAGCTGAAGATTGTTGAGGCCCTGGATCGGTTGGGTGTGAAATATATTGAAGCGGGGAATCCGGGATCGAATCCAAAAGACCTGCAGTTCTTTGAAAGAGTGAACAGGATCAAGTTTAAGAATGCAAAGATCATCGCTTTCGGCAGTACTCGAAGGGTCAATATGAGCGTGGGTGAGGATGCCAATGTGAAATCGCTGTTAAAGGCGGATACCCCTGCCGTTGCTATCTTCGGAAAGACGTGGGACTTTCAGGTGGAGGAGATCTTAAAGACCACACTGGATGAAAACCTGAAAATGATCTATGATACCATCAGCTTCTTTAAAAATAAAGGCAAGGAAGTTGTATACGATGCAGAGCACTTCTTTGACGGTTATAAAGCCAATCCGGAATATGCAATGAAGACATTGAAGGCAGCTTATGATGCCGGAGCGGATTGTCTATGCCTTTGTGATACCAATGGCGGATGCTTTCCGTCCTATATTAATGAAATCACCGGGATGGTAGCCAAAACATTCAATGTTTCCGTAGGAATCCACTGCCACAATGACAATGGCATGGCCGTAGCAGGATCGATCGCTGCTGTTGAAGCGGGGGCGACACAGATCCAGGGAACAATGAATGGCTTCGGGGAAAGGTGTGGAAATGCGAACCTCTGTACCATCATTCCCAATTTGCAGTTGAAAATGGATTACAACTGCATACCGCAGGAGAGCATGGATAAGATCACTTCCATTGCAAGGTATGTAAGTGAAATTGCCAATGTAACCCACGAAGAAAGGGCGCCGTATGTTGGAAACTGCGCTTTTGCACATAAAGCAGGAATGCATGCGGATGCTGTCAATAAAAACACAACTGCATACGAGCATGTGGATCCCAGTATAGTTGGCAATGAAAGAATTTTCCTCATGTCTGAGGTTGCCGGGCGCAGTGCGGTGTTAAATTATATCAATGAAGTCGATCGCTCATTGACAAAAGATTCTCCGGAGACTAAACTTATTCTTGGAAAACTCAAAGAGATGGAATTTGAGGGCTACCAATACGAAGGTGCGGAAGCGTCCTTCGAACTGGTCATCCGCAAGGTTCTGGGAAGATACCATCCGTTCTTCGAGTTGAGGGAATTTAAGGTAATCGTCAATGAACCGTCTTTGGAAGGAATAAATTCTTCCGCAATGATAAAGATTAAGGTAGATGGATTGGAAGAGATCACTGCGGCGGAAGGAGACGGGCCTGTCAATGCCCTTGACAGAGCGGTCAGAAAAGCGCTTGAAAGATTTTATCCGAACATCAAAGAAATGAAGTTGACGGACTACAAGGTTAGGGTGCTGGATTCTGCATCGGCGACGGCTGCCAAGGTTAGGGTTCTCATTGAATCCACAGACGGAAAGGAAGTCTGGACGACCATTGGCGTGTCTACCGACATTATTGATGCCAGCTGGAAAGCACTTGTTGATTCCATAGAGTATAAGCTCATCAAGGAACAAGGCATTTGATGAAGATGTGACAGAGCTATCATCGGATGCTTTCAACCTAAGAATAAGGAAAGCTGGGAGAATTTAATTGAAACTGATAGGCAAACTTGTGAAGGATACAAAAACGGTCAAAGCGGCTGTTGCTGAAAAAAGAGACGACAAGGCGGACTATAGGGACCTTCTGGAGGAATGCTTCCTGAAGCTTTGCAGCGATCTGGATATTCCGGTACCCCTGTGGTTAAAGAAGAACTCCAAGGAATTTGGGGCTTACCGATTCACGTTTTTTACAGCGGATCAGTTTCTTGAGAGGATAGATTTTGACAGGTTTGAGATGCGGCTGGAGCCGGATTGATAAATAGAATTTGGACCGTATACACTTTGGTGTATACGGTCTTTTTGTTTGTTTGCAGTAACTCATGGATTCTTTGGTAAGAATACTGATGTATTGGAAGATGCAAAAGCCTTGAGGTTTGCCACTTAAGGTAAAACAAGCAGACAGCCTAGAACCGAAGTGATGTAGACTCAGGTGATGAATGATGATGGTCTGGTTGGAAAAGGCTAAAGATAGATTGAATCAAAAAAATGTTTGAATTAATTGACATTTATTTCTAAACACAATATAATTAGACCAACTGGTTGGTTCAACCAAATAGTTGAAAAGGAGAAAAGGTATGAATTCGAACAGTATAGATACCAATAACCCCAAAATGAGAATTATGAACGCAGCAGAGAAAGTCTTTGTAGATAAAGGCTATGATGGAGCAAGAGTTGAAGAAATTGCAAAAGAAGCCGCCATTAATAAGTCTCAATTGTTCTATTACTATGGAAGTAAAGAAAATATTCTTAAGGAATTAGTTAAAAAGCATATCGACGAAGCAGTGGATATCATCCATAAAACTTTTGACAGGAACACGCTGAATAGCAAACAGGCCTTTGAACAGCTTATTGATCATTTAGCTTACTTTTTTGAGAAAAAAGAAAGTATTTTAAAAATCGTATTCATAGAAATGCTCAAAGGCTCCTCTAATGATTTTTCTCTTTTTGAGTTATTCAGCCCTCTTTTTGAATCTATCAGCATGAAAACACAGGGTATGGGAAGGGAAATTGCAGATAGAGAGAAATCTATCATTGAATTTTTTTATTTTGACATTATGCCCATTGCACTTTTTGTTACTTCCCGAAACAAGTTTTCAGAATTCTATAGTATCGCTTTCGACCGGTTATCTGAAAAGTTCTTTGAAATCTATAGGCAAACCCAAACCAAATATTTTGAAAGAATGCAAAAATCAAACAAGGATGAATCAATGTAAATTTTAAATATCAATAGTAATTCCGAAGGGGTAATTTTATGAAAGTAGTGATCGTATTTGTTCAGATTATCATGTTCCCATTGACAATATTTCTGTTATCCGTTTTAGTGAATATTTGGGCATCCAAAAGCAATCGATTTGTATCGAAAATATGCCATGCTAATAACTTTACAACCATTTCCTATGTTGTTGGCGGATTGGTTCTCTTTCCACTTTACTTTGTATTTAAACCGGTAAAAATTAATGGCATTACTTACTTGACAGGAAGTGGTTTGTGGATTTATTGGTTGTTATCATTTATAGTAATTACGCCTGCAGTATATATTTATTTTGCGAATTCTCTATATTTCAAAAAAGTATTGGTGAAGAATTATTTAAGGGAAGCATTGTTTTTAGGTGTGTATTCACTATCGGTAAGTATTTTTATGGAAATCATCATTTATGTATATTGGAGAAAAACAATACCTTCAATTTATGATTATTTCTTTGGAAAGAACTTCCCTTTTATTGACATAAACTGGCTGGTAGTTTTTATAAGCATTTTTATTGCTTCACGTCTATCAGAAACAAAAGGAAAAAGGAAGAAAGCAGTCAAACACAATGGAGACGGTATTTGAGTCGTCTCTTACTCTTAGGAATTCGACTTTTCAAACAATGTTTCTCTGTGAAGTGAAAATAAAATTGATAAACCGTATCGTACCTAATCACTTGCTTGTAATACGACTCCATCTATTGTAAAAAACCTACCAAACCACCTTTACACCATGTTTGGATGCTTCATTCATAATCTCATCAGGGAGCTTCTTGTCCGTAATAATTACATCCACATCTTCCAAAGCTGCAAAGGAAAAAGGCAATACACGATTGAATTTAGTGCTGTCTAGCAGCATAATTACTTTCTTTGCAGTCTTTATAATCTTTCGTTTCAGCTCGGACTCGTTGAAATAGGGATATGTAAAACCGGATTCGACAGAAAACCCGGCAGCCGTCATAAACGCGATATCGATATTCAACAGATCCACCATATTTGTTGCGCTCGGCCCGGTAGACAACATCGTGCTCCTGTTCATGGAGCCGCCTAATAGAATGACTTCCGCATGCTGCTTTTTCATCAATTCGATTGCTATGTGAGGAGCATTGGTAATGGCAAAAAGACGGATGTCCGGCATGGAGTCAATAAAAGGCAACAGGTCACTTCCGCCGTCAAGATAAACAGACCGGTCCTCTTCAAGAAAACCTAAAGCACCCCTGGCAATAGAAGTCGAAGAGGTGAACCCCGCAGCTAATGGCAAAGGTCTATTGGCTGTACTTGTTGCTGGGAGGGCTTTCGCACCGCCGTGAGTTCTCAGGACAAGGTTCTCCTCTTCAAGAGCATCCAAATCCCTGCGCAGCGTCATCTCAGAAACCTCGGGAAAGACGTCTCTGAGCCTGTTGAGGCGTACTTGTCCCTCCTGCTGTATGAATGATAGAATAGCCTTTTTGCGATCACTTTTCATTCAATTTTCTCCTTGTGATAGATTTATTATAAAGTTTGTAAAATAAAATGTCAATATTACACGTAATATGTAATAATGGGTCGCAAAATGACAAAAATATAACATAAATACTTAAAAAGTAACAAAATCATTGCAAATATAATGTTTTTATGATAATATTTGTGTAAAATTAACAGTAACATAACAAATTTGACATTATTGTACATTTGTTCCACTCGCTCCTATCAAACCAAAGATAAATCGTAGTGAGGTTAAGATCATGGATAGTCTCTATTCTCTCAAAAAGGAAATCATGGATAAAAAATCACTGATTAACCAGCTGATTGTCCAATACGAACGGATTACAGCCCCTGAACTGGTGAATCTGAGTACGGAACTGGATACATTGTTAAATCGCCTTTTAATAATGGAAAAAACATATACGACGATATAACCATGCAGTTTACTGTTGCTATTTTAGACGGATAGGCGTATACTTTGTAATAAGATATTAATAAGTGATGTGGCAGACTGGAATACAACATATAAAGCAACGGTATTGCACAGATCTGTAAAGAGGAATTATGAGACAAAACAGTGCAGGAAACAATAAATTTTTGAAAGAATTCAATCAAGCCATCCTCCTGGATTTGATCAGGATCCATAAAGGTATATCAAAAGCGGATTTGGCGAAGATGACCGGACTTTCACCTACTGCAGCAGGGGTTATCACAGCGAGTCTATTGGAAAAGGGCTATATCCATGAGACCGGGACGGGAGAATCCAAGGGCGGAAGAAGGCCGGTATTGCTTGAACTGAAACCGCATTCGTTTTTTTCCATTGGCATTGATATGGATGTGGATTACATGAATGTGCTGCTAATCGATATTACCGGTGAAATCCTCTTCGAAAAAGCAATGAACATGCCGCAGAACGACGATTTTGAAAAGACGGTAACCAGAATCGAAGAGACTGTGATTTCGATTATGAAAGAATTTAAGATCAGCCATGACAAGCTTTTGGGAATTGGAATTTCCATCCCGGGTATTATCGACAGTATCTCCGGGAAAGTGGTGCTTGCTCCGAATCTTGGGTGGTCGGATGTTGATTTGCCGTCGCATTTTAACAGGCTTCACGGCGTTCCTGTCAAAGTGGAAAATGAAGCCATGGCTTCTGCAATCTGTGAAGGATGGGTGGGAGCCTGCCAGGGAATCGATAATTTTGTATGTATCAATATTCGGTCTGGGATCGGCGCCGGGATTTACACCCATGGCAAGCCTTATCGCGGAGTTGCAGGAAGTGCCGGTGAAATCGGGCATATTGTCGTAGATGAAAACGGGCCGAAGTGCGGCTGCGGAAATTATGGATGCGTGGAAACCATGGCATCCACCGGCAGAATTGTTGAGCAGGCCATCAAAGTGGTACGGCAGGGATCGGCTTCCTGCTTAAACCTGCTGGAAGACATTGATCATATCACGATTGATCAGGTGACCGAAGCGGCAAGAAATGGGGATGAAGAGGCAGGAAGAGTGCTTGCCGAAGCCGCAAGGTACCTTGGGATTGCAATTTCCAGTCTTGTGAATACCCTGAATCCTGAAAAAGTGGTCATCGGCAAGGATTTTGTAAAATATGCCGATCTTGTGCTTGAAAGCATTAAAAGCATTGTTGCACGCAGAGCCTTGCAGTATCCGGCATCCAGACTCGATATCGTTCAGTCTTCACTGGGGGAGAAGGCGTCTGCCCTGGGAGCGGCCATTATTCCCCTAAAGGTATTGTTTGGAAGAAGTTAAGGCAAAATGCCAACTTAAGATTTCGATTGTTAAGTATTTTCAATAAAACAAATAAGATGAGGTGCTGGTCCGGAAAAATTTCCAAAAGCATCTCATTTTTTTTGAGAAAAAGCACCCCATTTTTCTGTATCCGCCATTCGAATTATATGTATAAGGGGGTACACAACAATGAATGAGATCAAGAACTGTAAACGATGCGGCAAACCCTTTTTCTCCAGTGGATTTGGAGACATCTTTTGTAAAGCGTGCGGGGAGGAAGAACAAAGACTGTACAAAGAGATGCGGGATTTCCTCATCGATCATCCGGGAACAAACGCTTTTGAACTCTCAAAAATATTTAAGATCAGAGTGGACCGTATCACACGGTACATAGAGGATAACCGCCTGAGTCCTCCTTAAAATCCGGAAAGAACCATTGAATAATCAGGAATATTGGGCTGCTTAAGGCATTGTAGAGCACTACCCCAAGGAATTTGTTTTTTGTATTTCTTGATGATATAATCGTACTCATATACAGGGAATATCCTTGCCAGGGAGGATCTTGATGCAATTTAATTCCATCAATGACAGGGTAAAAAAAATAAAAGGGAATAACGAAGAAATCAACAGGCTTGTAGAAGAATACAAGCCCTTTATCGCTTCATGCGTTGAAAAATCTACCGGGCGCTATATGCGGTACGGTGAGGATGATGAATTGAGCATCGGATTGCTGGCTTTTGTAGAGGCTGTCAATTCCTATAACTTGTTTAAAGGAAACTTCCTTTCATTTTCACAAAACGTTATTAAACGAAGGCTGATTGATTATTATAGAAAAGAAAAAAAGCATGCCGGTGTGGTTTCGATCAGTGAATACCATACCGAGGATGAAGAGAATGAACGGGACTTAAGTGCGGAAAAGTCTATTGAAAGCTACTCAGAGGAAAAGGTTAGCGAATACAGAAAGCTTGAGATAGAGGAGTTAAAGAAGGAGCTGGATGCGTGGGGCATTTCTTTTTTTGAACTGGCAGAGGTTTCACCCAAGCATGACAAGACCCGGAAAATGTGCATGGAGATTATTGGATTTCTCCTGTCCAGGCACGATCTGATCCGGCAGATCAAAGACAAAAGGGTGCTTCCGATAGCAGAAATTGAAAAAACTTTAGGGTTACCCCGAAAAAATATTGAGCGAATGCGAAAATATATATTAGCGGTGGTGATCATCCGAACAGGGGATTATCAGTATATCAGCAGTTATGTGCAATGGGGGTGAAGGGATGAAAGCGGTAATCGTAGAAATTAAAAATCAATATGCAGTAGCTCTCGATAAAAATGGGGCTTTCATCAAGATTAGAAACAGCGGCAATTTGAAGGTCGGAAACGAAATTGATTTGCCTGCTGCAAGGTCTGTAATCAGTATAAACTCGTGGCAAAAGGTTTCGTCGCTGGCAGCGGCAGTCCTTCTGTTTTTGAGTCTTGGACTTGGCGTCTATGGCTACTATACCCCTTACAGCTATATCAACATTGATATCAATCCCAGCGTTGAGATTACATCGAATATCTTTAACAGAATCATCCGGATAGAAGCATTAAATGAGGATGGGCAAAAAATTATCAAGGAAGTTGTCTTTGAAAATAAATCCATAGAAGATGGTGTCGACCTCATTCTGGACAGGGCTGCAGAGGAAGGATACCTGACAGGAGAGGCAAAAAACGATGTACTCATTACCGTTTCCGGGAAGAGTGATGAAAAGACTACAGAAATAAGGAAAAAGCTTGAGGAAAGCGCAAAGACCGAACTTCAGACAGAAAAGGTCAAAGCGGAAGTCATGGTGGAAAATGTGAATATCCAAAGACACGATGACGCACGCAAGGCAGGCGTTTCCCCAGGAAAGATGCTCCTGATCGAAAGGCTGCAGGAAGTAAATCCACAAGCGAAGATGGAAGAGTATAAGAACGCACCCGTAAAAGAGATCATGAAGCACATTAAGGAAGGCAAAAAGCAGGAACGATACGAAAAGAAAGAAACAAAAGATCAGCAGGGCGAAGCAGACTCAGCCAAAACAGATGAGAAGACTGATTCAACGGATGCAAATAAAAAGACTGAGGATAAAAAAATAGAGGGCAAAGATAAAGAAGATCGAAAAGAAGACAGAAACAGTTCAAAAAAGTCGGATCGGAAGGACAGCAAATCCAATGAGCGCGATGAAAAACAGTTGAGTGAGAAAAAACAGGACGGCCAGCATATGGATAATAGAAAAACAGAGCAGCAGGATAAAAAAAACAGTGAAAAAATAGAGGATGATAAAGAGAACAACAGCAGGGATCGTCATGAGTCAAAAGATAAAAGTGACAAAAACGAAAAGCAGGATAAGCGGAAAAACAGTAAAAAGGATCAATAGTATTGTATACATAGGAAGATTCTATAAGTAAAAAGAAGATCGCCTCAGGTAGAGGCGATTTTTTTTGTGAAAATTTGATAAAGTTTTTCTAACTACCCCAAAATTATCCCAGGGAATGTCGAATAATATAGTATAATAAGGAAAAGCCGAGAAAGTCAGGCGGGAAGAGGAAATCAACTTGGACAATCAATAGTTCCTGATGGATGATCGGCTTAAGAAATCCACTATATTAAAAATCTGGGGGTAATATTATGAAAAAACTATTGTGTGCGGTACTTACTACAGGAATCGTTTTATCAGCCGGCTTCATGGTTACATATGCAGACAATGGAAAAGGTAAATCAGGGGACTCCAGCGGTAAATCCGAAAGTAAGAGCAGTACAACGGTTCAGGTTACGGACACAACCGATACAACAACTCCTGCAACAGGTGAACAAACTCCAAAGCCAACAGTGGATTCCTTGAAAGCGCAGCTGAAGGAACAGCACAGCAACAAGGAAACAAGAAAAGAATTGATTCAACAAATCTATGAATTGAAAAAGCAGAACAAGGAAGAGTCAAAAATGATATTTGTTAACGGAAAGGAAGTTGTTTCAGACGTTCCGCCGGTATTGAAATATGGAAGAACACTTATTCCTGTGAGGGCCATTACCAATGCCCTTGGTGCAGAAGTAGCCTGGGATGCGGCAACAAACACCGTTACAATTACCAAGGAAGGAACAGTAATTGAGATTGTACTGGGAAATACAACTGCAAAAGTAAACGGTGAGGAAGTTAAGCTGGATGTTCCTGCAGAACTTTATAACAGTAGGACGATTGTACCGGTTAGATTTATATCTGAAACCTTTAAAAAGCAGGTTGAGTATGATCCCGGAACCGGAACTGTCATTATCGAAGATGGAACAAGTACAGATACAACCACAGGTACAGGGACTACTCCAACTATAGGTACGGATACTGGAACTACCCCAAGCACTGGCGCAGATACTACAACCAGTCCTGGAACTGGTACTGATACCGGAACAACACCAACCACTACAACAGAACCAACAACACCAACAACAAGTTCAGGCATAACTGACGGTGCAACAGGAACAAACTAATTAAAAAGCATAATTTTGTTCATGAAATTTAGAAAAAAATGAAATTGTACCCTAAAATAATAAAAAACCCCTCGAATGTATATAGTAAACATTCATCAAGGAGGGGTTTTTATTATGAAAAAAATGATATGCATCATCATTTCATTGATGCTGGTTTTAACAACAAGTTTTTCTGTCGCTTATGCGAAGCCAAACAAGAAAGATAAAGAAGACGAGATGAAATACTGGAAGCAGAAATTAAAGGACTATTATAAGGAAAAGGACAAAAACAAGGATAATGGAAAAGGTAAAAGTGAAAGACAGGAATACGTGAAACAGATTGTGAACATCAAGAACGAATATAATATTAAGGCAAATGTGATCTTTATCAATGGCGAAGAAGTTGAGACGGATGTACCTCCCGTTCTCAAGGAAGGGCGTGTACTCGTACCTATCAGGGCTATTGTACAAGCACTCGGAGCGAAAGTAGAGTGGAACGAAGCAACAGGGACTGCAACCATCACCAAAGGCGATACAGTGATTAAAATCAAACTGGGCAGCGATGTTGTAATAGTAAACGGAAAGGAATATAGAATCGATGTACCGGCAAGATCGGAAAACAGCAGAATTGTTGTACCGGTGAGGTTCATCGCTGAGAAATTCCATCAAAAAGTAGAATGGGATGAAGAGACCGGTTCAGTAATTATTGAAGACGGGGATGACGATGAAGAGGATGATGACAATAATACCAGCACCGGCACAAATCTCGCTTTAAATAAGTCAATCAGATCTTCTTCCGACTATAACTCAACTTACAGCGCCCAAAAGGCAGTGGATGGGAATACGTCTACCCGTTGGTCCAGTGAATATGGAAGCAATCCGCAGTGGATATTTGTTGATCTTGGAAGTGTAAAAAGTATCAATAAGGTGAAACTAATCTGGGAAGCTGCCTATGCCAAGGAGTATAAGCTTTATAAGTCCAGTGATGCAAGCAATTGGACCGAGATTTACTCCACCAACTCCGGGGATGGCGGAACCGACAATATCGTATTTGCAGCGACCGATGCAAGATATGTGAAGATGTATGCCACGGCCAGAGCTACCAACTACGGATACTCCCTATATGAGTTTGAAGTGTATAGCGGAAGCAGTACTGTAAACCCTGCTAACGGATATGAAGCCGAAAATGCGTCCTTATCCAACGGTGCAACAATCAGCACCAATCATTCAGGTTACTCAGGAAACGGATTTGTCAGCGGATTATGGAATCAAGGAGCAACAGCAACCTTTACGGTCAATGTGGATACAGCAGGGGAGTATGACGTAAAGCTCAGATATTCCAATGCGACCGGAACTACCAGAACACTGGGAATTTACGTAAATGGCACCAGGGTAAGACAGATCTCCCTTGCAAACCTTGCCAGCTGGGACAACTGGTCCGACGCTACCGAGAGGCTGTCTTTGAGTGCAGGAAACAATACTATTGCCTATAAGTATGATTCAAATGATACAGGATATGCAAATCTTGATTATATCACGCTGGCAAGGATCTCAGCATTGACCGGAACACTTTCCGGAAGTGCGGCAGCACCTGCATATTCAGTCAATCTGAGCAATGAAGGGACCAAGGACTGGGCACATTGGGGATTCGACGGTGAATCAAAGTTTAACCATAAAAACGGAGTAACCCAACAGATCGGCAACTATTCAAGAATTGGCAGCGGTTCCGTAAACTGGTTTGCAGACAATCCAGTACTGTTCTCCTGGACAGGAGGAACCCCAAACGATACTGTTAGCAATAGTGGAACCGGGATCTATGTCACAAGAGAAGGAAACGGCTTTCAGCTTACAGTACCTGCGGATACGACACAAAAGACCCTTAGGCTATATTTAGGTGCATGGAAGGCAAAAGGAAAGGTGACTGCAACCCTAAGTGACGGAAGTGCAACAGAGTATAACAGCTATATAGACTCATCCTCGGGAACAACATGCAAAGTGATCAGCATTAATTTTAAAGCCGCATCCAGCAGTCAAACGCTGACTGTAAAATATGTAATCGATCAAGCGTATGATTCAAGTTATGGAAACATTACTTTGCAAGCGGCAACGCTTCAATAGAAAAACGAATAAAATAGCTATTTAAAGGTAGACGGCTGTTTCACAGGGTCACAGTCAGGTAATGCGATGTTGTACCGACTGGTGAATAATTGAGGGATATAAATCGGAGGGCTGCTTCAGAAAATCTGAAGCAGCCCTTTTGAACGTTCAGCTCTATTCAAAAACAGGTTTCAGAACAAAAACGCTTAATGGCGGAATACGCAAACCCAACGAATAAGGCTTGTTATGGCAAGGGATCTGTTCGGCCTGGAGCCCGCCGCAGTTTCCGACATTGCTTCCGCCATAAATTTCAGCATCACTATTGAAGATTTCCTTATAAAAAAGGTCAAATGGAACACCGATCCTGTAATGGTCGTGAACCACCGGTGTAAAGTTGCAAACGAAGATCAGCGAATCATGCCAGTCTTTGCCCTTACGTATAAAGGATACAACGCTGTGCTCAGAGTCATTACAGTCAATCCACTCAAACCCGTCATAATGGAAATCCACTTCATAGAGGGCCTTCTCAGTGGTGTACAGGTGATTCAGGTCTCTTACGTAATTCTGCATCTTCTTATGCATATCATAATCCAGAAGGAACCAATCCAGGCTCTTCTTATAATCCCACTCGATGAATTGACCATATTCACTGCCCATAAACATCAGTTTCTTTCCGGGATGTCCATACATATACCCATAGCTTGCTCGTAGACCGGCAAATTTCTGCCAGTAATCCCCCGGCATTTTGCTGAGCATGGAGCATTTGCCATGGACCACCTCGTCATGGGAAAGCACCAGGGTGAAGTTTTCAGAGAAGGCATACATCATAGAGAATGTTATCAGATTGTGGTGGTATTTTCTATAAATAGAATCCATGCTGATATATTTTAAATAATCATTCATCCAGCCCATGTTCCACTTGAAGGAGAACCCGAGACCTCCAAGATAAGGCGGTTTTGATACCAATGGCCATGAGGTGGATTCTTCAGCGATCATCATAACGCCCGGAAAGTACTGGTATACTGTTGAATTCAACTGGCGCAAGAACTCAATGGCATCAACGTTTTCCCGGCCGCCCCATTTGTTGGGAATCCACTCGCCTTCTTTTTTGGCATAATCCAGATAAAGCATGGAGGCAACGGCATCCACTCTCAAACCGTCGATATGATATTTTTCAAACCAGAAAATCGCATTGGAAACCAGGAAGTTTCTAACTTCATGACGCCCGTAATTGAAAATATGGGTGCCCCAATCCGGATGCTCTCCCTGCTTGGAATCTGCGTGTTCATAGACTGCGGTTCCATCAAATCGGGCAAGTCCATGTCCGTCTTTAGGGAAGTGAGCCGGAACCCAATCCATGATTACGCCGATGCCATTCTGGTGGCATAAATCGATCAGATACATAAAGTCTTCAGGCTTTCCATACCGGCTGGTAATAGAATAATAACCGGTAATCTGGTATCCCCAGGAACCGTCATATGGGTGCTCTGCAACAGGGAGGAGCTCAATATGGGTATAACCCATTTCCTTAACGTAAGAAACCAGTTTATCAGCAAATTCCTTGTAAGTTAAAAATCTGCCGCCCCCGTCTTCCTCGCCGCCCGGCCCGGTTTCGCCAGGGACTCTCGACCATGAACCCAGATGAACTTCATAGATGGAGACAGGCTTTTCAAATATATTGCTGCTGTCTCTATTTTGAATCCATTCATTGTCATTCCATACATATTTGTTCAAATCATAAACAATTGAAGCGGTATTTGGGCGAAGCTCAGAGAAAAATGCATAGGGATCTGCCTTAATATAGATTTCCCCGGCTGGTGTTTTGATCTCATACTTGTATACTTCTGATTGGCCTATCCCGGGAATGAATATTTCCCAAACGCCTGAACAGCCTAATTGACGCATCTGATGCCTTCTGCCATCCCATTGGTTGAAATGTCCTACCACGCTTACACGCTTCGCACAAGGAGCCCAGACACAGAACAGTGTGCCCTCGATCCCGTTAATGGTCATAACATGGGCGCCCAACTTGTCAAAAATCCGGTGATGATTTCCCTCATTGAAAAGATGGAGATCAAAGTCGGTAAGCACAGGCCAGAAGCTATAGGAGTCATATGTAGAAAAGCTGATGTCGTTAAAATCGGTTACTTCAAATTTATAAGGGAAAAACTCGGTCTTGTCCTCGATGATCGCTTCAAAGAATCCGCTTTCGTTGATTCTTTTCATATCGTAGACGGTATTACTGTCCAGTGAGATAACTTTCATCAGCTTGGCATTCGGCATAAAAGCCCGGATGCTGAATCCTTTCTTTTCATCCTCTTTGTTGCAAATCGGATGAATCCCCAAGCAACAGAAAGGGTCATAGTGTTCACCATGCACAATTTTTAAAATATCGTCTGCGTTCGCTGTTATGTTCATATTTTCTACCACCTTAGTTTTTGTGGGTTGCCCCAATTTCTTAATCTATATTGAACGCGGTTAAGTGTTTTCATCGCGCTTCAATTTCCTTGTTTTTCATCGTGAAAATTCAGTTCTTCCATGTAAAATCATTTTGACGATTGCGTTATGTCCACTCCAATGCTAGGTTGGTAAAAACCTGGTTTATTCAATCTTATATGATTCTCATGTAATATACAACAACAATGTACCTGCGGAATGTGCCGTTTTAATATTTCACCGGATAAAAGTTTTAATTCAAAATGGTGTATAAAAATTTCCTGTATCAAGGGTTACCCTATACATTATTGCTATTTTTACGAAAAAGTACAGTAATATTTGTCGAACACGATTTATTTCCTAAACGATAAGTTTACAAAGAGTAGTAATGCTATATTTATACTTTATATCGATAACGAATACTAAAAGATATAGAAATCAAAGTAATCATCAACGAAGCTCTAAGCTGTGGAAACCAAGAAAAATTTAATTCTATATTTTACTTGCCGTAAAACAGATACCTTAGAGCTTGGTTATTGCTACGAAGGGGTATTTGACAAAACTCTTCAGCACAGCTGTATAAATGAAGAAAGGGTCCTAAATCCAGATCTTGAAAAGAGTATATTAAACATATAATTATAAGTTTGACATGGATAAAAACAGATTTAACCGCAGGAAATGGAGGCGGAAGCACCTATTCCTTGGATACATTATGGGTACTGTTAAAGATTTTAATGCAGTTTCTGCCGGATTGCTTCGCTTCATATAGAGCAGTATCGGCAGCCTTGATTAATTCCAGTTTATCCTGGCTGTGCACAGGGTAAACCGCGATTCCTAAACTGCATGTGATTTTCGGGATGGATACACCATCAAGAGAGGGAATCACAGTATTGGAGGTGGTTCGCCGGATCCTGTCGGCGATCGAGTAGGTTGTCTCGATGGTGGTTGAAGGAAGTACGACAATAAACTCCTCGCCGCCAAATCTGGCCACGAGGTCCGTTTTTCTGGTGCATTTCATGAGAATCTCTGCAAAGACGACCAAAACGTGGTCTCCGGCAGCATGACCGTAGGTATCGTTCACTTTTTTGAAGTGGTCGATGTCCAGAAGAATAATACTCAGTGGCTGATCTGTAAGGTTCGCAGTCTCGATCTGGTTTTCAAGGTAAGGATCCAAAAAGCTTCGATTATACAACTTCGTCAGCTTATCCGTAGATGCTTTTTTGTCCAGAATGGTCAAAGCTTTCCTGTTGCTGGTGACAGATTTACAGATTTCAACATAGGAACGGACTTTGGAAATCATCGTCTGATCCATTGAAAACTCACTGCGGCTGTATACCTGCAGGATACCCTGGATATTATCGGAAATCGTTATGGGAAAGCATACGTAACTGCCATGCGTGTATTCGGAAAGCTGGTATGCGCATTTGATGTCATTGCCAATACTGCGGACAACACACTCCTTGCCTGAACGAAGAGTTGGGCACGTTCTAGGATTCATGTCGCATAGCGGAATCTTCCCGTTGGAAATTCTCCTCCAGAACCCGCTATCTGCAGTCTTGTCGCAGAGAAAATGCAGGGTTGAATGACTTACACCGGGCACTTGGCTTACATATTTTTGGAGAACCTCATAGATCTCCAGATCGGAGGTTGAACGGTGAAGCGCGTCGGTAAACACTCTGAAGTTACTTAATTCGTACTCCTGAACACTTTTCACCAAAAGCAAGTTTTTAAGGTTGCCGTACAACATAAAAACTAAAAACATAAAGAGAAGAATGCCCAATGAAGTGTAGTTTATTAACATATCTATTGAGACCATGTTTTTACCGAGAACATACTTTGAAAGCAGGTTGAAAGAAATGCCGACCAGCACACTTAAAAAAAGTGAGCCCATCAGCAGCGGCAAAAAGTTTATTC